>JAEULG010000171.1 GCA_016793875.1 Rhodospirillales bacterium
GCGGTGCCTCCGGCTGACCTAAATTAGCCCCCGGTCATGCCACCCTGCCTGTTGATCTGGCGGCCAACATGATGCATGACCCAAGGGAACCCGGCCGCGCCGGCGCCCTCGCTGCCGCGCGGACACGGGCAGACAACAAAGTTTAAAGTCCAAGGGCGGCCCGTCTGATGTATCTCCTCATCCTCCTCGTCCTGGCCATCGCGTTCATCATCTTCACCACCGCGCGGTTGAAGCTGCACCCGTTCCTGGCGCTGCTGATCACCGCCTTCGGCTTCGGCATCCTTGCCGGCATGCCGCTCGCCGATGTCGTCAAGTCGGTCAACGACGGCTTCGGCGGGACCATCGGCTACATCGGCATCGTCATCCTCGCCGGCGCCATCATCGGGGCGTTCCTGGAGAAGTCGGGCGGCGCCTACCGCCTCGCCGAGAGCGTGCTGAGCCTGACCGGCCGTAAGAACGTCCCCGGGGCGATGTCGATCATGGGCTACATCGTCTCCATTCCGGTGTTTTGCGATTCCGGCTTCATCCTGCTGTCGCCGCTGAACAAGGCGTTGTGCCGGCGCGCCGGCATCACCATCGCCGGCAGCGCCATCGCCCTGTCGCTCGGCCTTTACGCAACCCACACCATGGTGCCGCCGACGCCGGGGCCGATTGCCGCCGCCGGCATCATCAAGGCCGATATCGGCCTCGTTATCCTGTGGGGGCTGTTTATCGCCGCCATCGCCTGCGTCGCCGGCTGGCTGTTCGCCGTCTTCGTCGCCTCGAAGGTGCAGATCTCGCCGGACAAGCCGGGCGAGGAGCCGCCGCCGCTGCCGTCGATGCAGGACAGCCCGTCGGCGCTGTTGTCGCTGATGCCAATCCTCATTCCCATTCTGCTGATCGTGCTGCGCTCGATCGCCGAGTTCCCGACCAAGCCGCTGGGCGAGGGGATCGTATTCACCCTGCTTGGCTTCGCCGGCCAGCCGGTCGTGGCGCTGCTCATTGGCGTCGCTCTGGCGCTGCTGCTGCCGAAGAAGCTGGAACGTTCGATGCTTTCCGACCAAGGATTGGTAGGAAAGGCGATCCTTGATGCCGCAATCATCATCATCATCACCGGCGCCGGCGGCTCGTTTGGCAAGGTGCTGCAGAACTCCGGCATCGCCGCCGTCGTCGGCAACTCGCTGTCGGATACGCCGCTGGGGATCCTGCTGCCGTTCGTCATCGCCGCCGGCATCAAGACGGCGCAGGGCTCGTCCACCGTCTCGCTGATCACCACCGCCGGGCTGATGGCGCCGCTGCTGACGCCGCTCGGCCTCGACGGCGAGACGGCGAAAGCGCTGGTGGTCGTCGCCATCGGTGCGGGCGCGATGGTGGTCAGCCATGCCAACGACAGCTTCTTCTGGGTGGTCACTCAGTTCTCCAACATGAGCCCGGAAACCGGCTACAAGCTGCAGACCCTCGGCACCCTGGTGCAGGGCACCGTCGCCGGCCTCGCGGTGTGGGCAACCGCCGCCGTCGTCCTTTGAGGGTTCCGCCCCGCGAGACGCCTTAGATTGAGTTCTGCCGTGTTGTCGGCGATCTTCCAGGCGGTGCGTTCGGCGGCGCATCAATGGTCTCTGACCCGAGATCGCGCCGTAGGCCTTCGTTCTGGCCGACGGCGAGGTATTCCTCTTTGCCAGCCGGCCGGCGGCGGGCACCGGTTCTACCGGGGCAAACGGCACTACTGTCGTGCCGGCGCCGGTCGTTGGCGCCATGGCGATCGGCGAGAAGGCGGGCGAGACTATCGCGGCCGGCTGGATGCAGCGAAAAAGGCGGCCGAGCGCAGTTAGAACCCGGGATCACCGCAGACCCGTACTATGCCCGGACAGCGCCAGCCTGCTTCAGACGCCGGC
>JAEULG010000186.1 GCA_016793875.1 Rhodospirillales bacterium
CCGCCGCGCAAGCCCTTGTAGCGGCATAACCATAGGAAATCGCAGCAGTTTCTTAACCTCTTGGTGATACAAGGGGGTGATACAAGTGGCTGCGATGACGAACCTCCAGAAGCATCCGAAATCCGGTGTCTACCGGTTCCACAGGGCCGTTCCGCCGGGTCTCCGTCCGACCATCGGCAAGACGGAAATCGTCGAAACACTCAACACCAATGATCTTACCGAGGCCAAGCGCCGGGTGAAGGAAGTTGGCCTTCGCATCGATGCGATGTTCGATGCGGCTCGTTCCGGCAGGTTCGGCATTACCATTCAGGAGGTGCGGCAGTTCGTCGACGCATGGAAGGCGGAGCAGTTGGAGGACGATGCTGAGGAACGTCTGGCAATGCCGGCCTTCACCGGCACCGTCACCGCCAGCATCGAATTGTTCAATCGATAGGCGGCACTGGAGCACCGCGTGCGCGAGAGGAAGATTTGACCTTGCTCCCGGATTCCGGAGCGGCCGGTAGAGCACCGACCGATCTGGAGGGATGACCAGGCAGAGGAGAAGGCGGTTTTCGCCGGAGTATAAGGAGCAGGCGGTAGATCTCGCGGCGCAGCCGCTGCTGCGCCAGGTGGTAGCGACCCTCCTTCCACGCCTGGTCGCGACTGGTCAGGCCGACGATCTCGACCCGGTCGATTAGCGTGGCGTTGGCGTCGGAATAGCCGTCGTCGTAGACCACCACCTCTTTCCGTCTTCCATTCGGCCTGCTCGTTGACGAAGCCGATCCGGTAGCCGTGCGGCACCGGCTCGTGGGTCATCTCGCCTTCGTAGGTCCAGCTGTTGCGCGGCGTGAACATCCGCACCGGCACGCTACGCGGCTCGTCGATCACCACCGAGAACTTCAGGTCGCGCAAAGACACCATCGCCCGGCCGAGGCGCGCGATGCGGGTCAGCGCGTCGTACAGCGAGGTCTTGGCGTCGAAGACGCCGTTGAATTCCCTGCCAGCGGGCCGCGTCAATCCATCCCAGTAGACCAGCCGATCCAGGTCGATCTGCGCATCTGTCGCGGGCTTCCGCCGGCTCGGGTGTTGCAGGATGTGCCGGAACAGCGCCGCCGGCTGCGACGTCGGCCGCCACATCCAGCTGCTGGTGCTGGCGTCCCAATCGCGGGCGATGGTGCGGGCGGTGACGTTGAACTCGTCGATCGTCCCCTGCAGCTGGCCGGTGGCGCGGATGCGCACCGCGATCAGCGTGATCCCCGGCACCGGATCACCGGCGGTGATCGTGCGCAAGGCGGTCCAGAAGCACTTGGAGAAGCTGCGCTCCTCGTCGCTATCGCCCGAGTGTCAATCGGCATTGAAGTCTGGCTCTGACTCACTTTTGATGAAAGCGACGGGGATTTCGTGGATATAGGCTTCTGGGACCCCAACATGTTGGGATGCTTCGAATGGGTTCCCGTTTTCGCAGCGACGCCCTGCTGCCGGATGGCCTTATCGTCGAGAGCATCGAGCACAGGGTCGATAGCATCG
>JAEULG010000035.1 GCA_016793875.1 Rhodospirillales bacterium
GAGGCGCAGGACTGGGCGGAGATGCTGCTGCGCATGTACACCCGCTGGGCGGAGCGCCGCCGGTTCAAGGTGGAGTGGATCGAAGAGAGCCCTGGCGAGGAAGCCGGGATCAAGTCGGCCACCATCCGCATCAACGGCACCGACGCCTACGGCTGGATGAAGACCGAAGTCGGCGTGCACCGGCTCGTCCGCATCTCGCCGTTCGATTCCAGCGCCCGCCGGCACACCAGCTTCGCCTCGGTCGGCGCCTATCCGGTGATCGACGACAGCATCGAGGTGGAGATCCTGGAGAAGGACCTGCGCATCGACACCTACCGCGCGTCCGGCGCCGGCGGCCAGCACGTCAACCGCACCGATTCGGCGGTGCGCATCACCCACCTGCCCACCGGCATCGTCGTCCAGTGCCAGAACGACCGCTCGCAGCACCGCAACCGGGCGATGGCGATGCAGATGCTGAAGGCCCGCCTCTACGAGCAGGAGCTGCGCAAGCGCGAGGAGGCGGCCAAGGCCGAGCACGAGGCGAAGAGCGAGATCGGCTGGGGCCACCAGATCCGCTCCTACGTGCTGCAGCCCTACCAGATGATCAAGGACCTGCGCACCGGCGTCGAAACCTCGAACACCCAGGCCGTCCTCGACGGCGACCTCGACGACTTCCTGGTCGCCGCCCTCGCCGGCCAGACCCGCGACAAGAGCGGCGGCGGCGAGAAGGCGGTGTAGCGTTTTTGTTCACAATCCCCCCGTTGCAGTCACGGCGTTACCCGTCATGGCCGGACGTGTTCCGGCCGTCGACGACAGGCGCGGGCAGAGACAGCGGTCGCGGACGGGGAGGCGGGGACCAGGTGCGCGCACGACGGGAAGGAAGGCGCGGTTGAGCACCGGGGATGATGTCGTCATTCTTGTCCCCATGTGAGGCAATGTGGGCGGTGGGGACCGGATGAGGGGAGCCGACCAGGACGGCCTTGCGATCGCCCGCCAGCGCATCGCTTGCGAGCAGGCGGAGCAAACCGGCACCCTTGACCTTGGCATGCTCGGCCTGACCTCCCTACCCGAGGATCTGTTCGAGCTGCAGCATCTCCAAAGCCTGAACCTCGGTGCCGGATGGCTGGACATGAGGGGGGACTGGCACGAGGCCGGTGCCAATATTGCGGCCAACCACCTCGGCTCGCTGATCGGCGTAAGCAGGCTTGCCAACCTGCAGATCCTATCCACGAATGGCTGCCAGCTTGGTAGCCTGACCTGCATCGCCAACCTCCAGACGCTTCGGGTGCTCGACTGCAGTGGAACGCAGGTGAGCGACCTGGGGCCGCTGGCAAGTCTCGGCGCCTTACAGTCACTGTCTTGCTGGGGGACGCCGGTGAGCGGCCTGGGGCCGCTGGCCAACGTCACCGCTTTGCAATCCCTCGACTGCAATCAGACAAGGGTGGGCGACTTACAGCCACTAGCCGGCCTCTCCGCCTTGCGATCGCTGTCTTGCTGGGGAACGCAGGTGAGCAACCTGGTTCCGCTGGCCAGCCTATCTGCCCTGCAATCGCTGGACTGCAACGGAACGCAGGTGAGCAACCTGGAGCCGCTCGCCGACCTCACGTCCCTGCAATCGCTGGTTTGCTGGGGGACGCAGGTAGCCGACCTAACGCCGCTGGCCGGCCTGACCGGCCTGCAATTGCTGGACTGCAATCAGACCGGAGTGGGCGATCTGGGTCCATTAGCCAGCCTTTCCGCTTTGAGATCGCTCTCCTGCTGGGGGACGCAGGTGGCCGATCTGGCACCGCTCGCCCACCTTTCCGCCCTGGAATCCCTGGATTGCAGCTACACGCGAGTGAACAGCCTCGAGCCGCTCGCCGACCTGCTTGCGCTGCAATCTCTACTCTGCAGCGGAACGCAGGTGACCGATCTGGCGCCGCTGACCAAACTTTGCGCCCTGAAATCTCTGTACTGCAGCGAAACTCAGGTGAGCGACCTGGGGCCGGTGGCCAATCTGCGCACCCTGCAATCGCTGGTCTTCAATGAGACCAAGGTGAGCGACCTGGGGCCGGTGGCCAGCCTCTCCGCCCTGGAATCACTGGAATGCCGCGGTACGCACGTGAGCGATTTGGCGCCGCTGGCCACGCTCTTGGCCCTCAAGTCCCTGGACTGCAGCCAGACCCGGGTGCGCGACCTGAAGCCGCTGGCCGGCCTCCCCTCGCTGCAATCGCTAGACTGCTCGAGCTGCGACCTCGACAGCTTTCCCCGGCCGCTTCTCGATAGGCCCTCCCTTCAACAGCTCGTCCTTTACGAAAGCCGTCTGCCGGGCATTCCGGTTGCCATCCTCTCGCACTCCCCATTTGAGAGTTGCCTGGACGTGCTGCGCGCCCATTTCATCGACCTCGATGCCGGCACCGCTGCAGTTACCGACGTCAAGCTGATGGTTCTCGGCAACGGCCGGGTCGGCAAGACGCAGCTATGTCGCTCCCTGCGCGATGAACCGTACGATGAAACGGTTCCTTCGACCCACGGTGTCATCGTTACCAGCGCGTCGCTGCCGGCTGCCTCAGCTGGACCAGAGGCGAGACTGAACATCTGGGACTTCGGCGGGCAGGACATCTACCACGGCACCCACGCCCTGTTCATGCGCACCGAAGCCCTCTTTGTGCTGGCGTGGACCCCTGAGCTGGAGAACGCGGGAGAAGTTGTCGTCGACGGCATCCGCTTCCGCAATCACCCGCTGGCCTACTGGGTGGACTACGTCCGCCATCAGGCCGGCACCGGCAGCCCGGTCATCGTCGTGCAGACGCGCTGCGATAAACCGGAGGACAAGGCGCCCTGTCCGGTGCCGGAAGCCGCTCTCCTGCAGGCCTTCAAGCTCCCCAGCATCCTGCATTTCAGCGCCAAGACACGCCGGGGAAAGGAGTCGCTTGCCGAGTCGCTGCGCGATGCGGTGTCGTGGCTGAAGAGCCACGGGAGCGATGCGGTGATCGGGGTCGGGCGCTACCGGGTTCAGCAGCGGCTGCAGCAGATGCTCGACACCGATGCCGCCCTGCCGCCGGAGAAGCGGCAGCACCGCAAGCTGACCCAGGACGCGTTCCGGCAGCTCTGCGACGAAGCGGGCGGCATCAGCAGCCGCGAGCACCTGCTGTCCTACCTGCACAACGCCGGCATCGTCTTCTACCGCCAGGGACTGTTCGCCGACGACATCATCCTCGACCAGGGCTGGGCCCTCGACGCCATCTACGCGGTCTTCCACCGTGAGAAGAGCTACAAGCGCATCCTTCGGCGACGGGGCCGCTTTACCCGCGCCGACCTGGACGACGGGGTGTGGCAGGACCACGACCCCGGCGAGCAGGAGCTGTTCCTCAGCATGATGCAGTCCTGCGGCATCTGCTTCGCGCACCGTCGCCTCGGCGCGCCAGACGACCAGGAGATCGAATACATCGCCCCCGACCTGCTGCCCGAGCGCGGGGCGCTCGAAGTTGATCTGGCCCAGCGGTGGGAGGCAGATGCGTCGACCGAGACCGCGACGTTCCGCTACCCGATGCTGCACCCGGGGCTGATGCGCAGCATTACCTCGGCCATCGGCAGCGAGGCCGGCATCGACGCCGAATACTGGAAGGGTGGCGTCTATGTCTACGAGACCAAGACCGGCAGCCGCGCCCTGATCGAGGAGACCATGCTCGACACTTGGCGCGGCGAAATCCGTATCCAGACCCAGCGCGGCCAAGCGGCGCTGCTGCTGCAGCGCCTGATCAAGCTGGTCGAGGAGCAACAGGGCCGCGCCGGCTTGACCCCGGCGCCCGTCATCGCCACCAGCGCCGCCGTCCGGGAGCCGGGCGATCCTGCCGCGCCGCTATCCTTCGCCCAGGAGCCATCCCCCATGCCGGAGTGGTGCGTCTCCTACGCCTGGAACGACACGACGCCGGAAGGCCGCGACCGCGAGGCGGCCGTCGATCACCTCTGCGACGAAGCGGCCGCACGTGGCAAGACGATCCTGCGTGACAAGACGGCGCTCGGCCTCGGCGACAGCCTCGCGAAGTTCATGCGGCGGATCGGCCGCGGCGACCGGGTGTTCGTCATCCTCAGCGACAAGTATCTGAAATCGCCCGCCTGCATGTTCGAGCTGAGCGAAATCTGGCGCAACAGCCGGCTGGAGGGCGAAGAGTTCGTTCAGCGCGTCCGCGCCTTCACTTTGCCCTGTGCCCGCATCTGGGAGTCAGAGGACCGCCTTGGCTATGCGATCCACTGGAAGAACAGGTATGGCAAGCTGGAGGATTTGGTGAAGGAACACGGCTACGATATTCTCGGCGAGAAGGATGGGCAGCAGTTCCGGCTGATGAAGACGTTCTACGGCAACGTCAGCGACATCCTTGCCACCGTCGCCGACACCCTGCAGCCGCGCACCTTCGACGACTTGGTGAAATACGGCTTCGACGGCGGCGGCGCATAGGACCGCCCTGCCCAAAACCGCACATCGGGATAACCTATGGCGCGATGCTGATGCTCACGGTGCTGGTGCTGCGCGATGCGGTCGGCAGCGTTGAGGCGGCCCGCCGGATGCGCCGCCACCTCCCTATGCCTCCGGTGCCCGCGAGGATTTCGTCGCGCGCCGCACCGTATCCTGGCGGGGGGGCGTGACCGGCGGCTGATCCGCCGGCACCGTCGCCATCCAGCAAGGCGGTGCTGTGGGTCGGCGGGGGCGGCAGGCCAGTCAACGCGGTGCCATGGACCGGCTCCCGCTTTTGCGCCGCGGCACCTTAAGCGGCTGCTAATGCCGGCCTGCTAGTCTGTCGCCCATGGTCGCCCGCATCAATACTGTCGCGTTTTCCGGCATCGACGTCCTCGACGTCGACGTCCAGGTGCAGATCATGCCCGGGCTGCCGGCTTTCTCCGTCGTCGGGCTGCCGGACAAGGCGGTGGCGGAGAGCCGCGAGCGGGTGCGCGCCTCGCTGGCGGCGATGGGCCTCGCCCTGCCGCCGCGGCGGATCACCGTCAACCTCGCGCCCGCCGACCTGCTGAAGGAGGGCAGCCATTTCGACCTGCCGATCGCGCTAGCGCTGCTGGCGGCAATGGACGTGCTGCCGCGCGACGAGATCGCCGGCTATACCGCGCTAGGCGAGCTGGCGCTGGACGGGGTGCTGGCACCGGTGGCGGGCGTGCTGCCCGCCGCGGTGCATGCCTCGGCGCGCGGCCAGGGGCTGGTCTGCGCCCGCGGGCAGGGTGGCGAGGCCGCCTGGGCCGCCGGCATCGAGGTGCTGGCGCCGGCCTCGCTGCTGGCGCTGGTCAACCACTTCAAGGGCGCGCAGGCGCTGACCCCGCCCGAGCCCAAGCTGTCGGACGATGACGGCCGGCACCCCGATCTCGCCGACGTCAAGGGCCAGGAGACGGCAAAGCGGGCGCTCGAGATCGCCGCCGCCGGCGGTCACAACCTGCTGATGACCGGGCCGCCCGGCTCCGGCAAGTCGATGCTGGCACAGCGTCTGCCCGGCCTGCTGCCGCCGCTCGACCCGGCGGAGGCGCTGGAGGTCAGCATGATCCACTCGGTCGCCGGCACGCTGCGCGACGGCGGGCTGATTCGCCGGCGGCCATTCCGCGATCCCCACCATTCCGCCTCGGTGGCGGCGCTGGTCGGCGGCGGCCTGCGGGCCCGACCGGGCGAGGTGTCACTGGCGCATCTCGGCGTTCTCTTCCTCGACGAACTGCCGGAGTTCCCGCGCCCGGCGCTGGAGGCGTTGCGGCAGCCGCTGGAAACCGGCCGGGCGAGCATCGCCCGCGCCAACGGCCACGTCACCTATCCGGCGCGGGTCCAACTGGTGGCGGCAATGAACCCGTGCCGCTGCGGCTGGCTCGACGATCCCGGCCGCGCCTGCGCGCGGGCGCCAAAGTGCGCGGCGGACTACCAGGCGCGGCTGTCGGGCCCGCTGCTCGACCGCATCGACCTTGCCGTCGATGTTCCGGCGGTCTCGCCAGCGGAGCTGGCGCTGCCGCCGCCGGCGGAAGGCAGTGCCGCTGTCGCCCGCCGGGTGGCGGCGGCGCGCGAGGTCCAGCGCGCCCGCTACGCCGGCGCCGGCACCGGCCGCGGCGGGCCGGTACGCACCAATGCCGAGGCCGACGGCGCCCTGCTCGACCGGGTGGCGGGACCCGATGCCGGCGGCCGGCGGCTGCTGGCGGACGCGACCGACCGCATGCGGCTGTCGGCGCGCTCGTACCACCGGGTGCTGCGCGTCGCCCGCACCCTCGCCGACCTCGACGGTGCCGCGACAGTCGCCCGCATCCACATCGCCGAAGCGCTCTCCTACCGGCGGCACGCAGCCGCACCGGCGACGACGTCCAAAAATCGCTGAAGCTGGGGCGGATGCCCCCAGCTGGCTGAACTGACACAACGCGCGCGCGAACGTGCGCTTGGCAGGCTGGCGGCGGTGGTCGACTTTTGAGGTGTTCCGCGCCGACCCTGCGGCGGCGCTGGCCCGGTCCGACCGGGCGAAGGGCGGCCGGCTCGTCCTCCGGCCGCCCTTCCCCGACCTCCCAGGCCTGCCCCGGCCTCTGCGCGGACCGGGCCCGTCGGCGACCATCCACCCATAACTTCACGGTGCCCCGATCGACATCTCGTCATTTGCCGTCCGCCCGGATGACCACTACATCGCAGAGGCACAGGGCTACCGGGCCGGCAGCGCGAGACTTCTCCAACCTTTTGTAATCGCCGGGTGCCCCCGAAATGCCGTCATCCAAGTTCCTCCCAACGATCGTAGCGACAGGAAGGTCTACAGAGCGTCCCGATGGGCAGCCAGCAGGTCATCGAAGATATCACCAAAGCCAATCCCACGGCTGAAAGGCAGGCGCGGCGCGGCCGCGGCGCTCGTCCGGTCGTCATCGCGGCCCTGGCTCTGGTCGTGGCGGTAGCGGCTGCCGGCCTGTGGGGTATGCTTGCGCCGTGGGGTTCCCAGCAGCAGGCCAAGCGGGACGGGCCGCCCCATTCTGTGCCGGTAGGCGTGGCGACCGCGGATAAGGCCGACATGCCGGTCATGCTGGAGGCAATCGGGACGGTGACGCCCCTCGCCACCGTCACCGTCAGGACCCAGATCAACGGCCACCTCACCCAGGTTGGCTTTCAGGAAGGCCAGCGCGTGCGGAAGGGCGACTTCCTCGCCGAAGTCGATCCCCGCCCGTATCAGGCCGCGCTGGAACAGGCCGAGGGCCAGCTTGCCCGGGATCAGGCACTGCTGCGCAATGCCGAAGTCGATCTCAATCGTTACCGTCAGCTCGTTGCCGAGGATTCGATCGCCCGCCAGACGCTCGATACCCAGGATTCATTGGTCAGGCAGTATCGCGGAACGATCAAGGTCGACCAGGCGCAGGTCAACACCGCGCAGCTGAACCTCAGCTACTGTCGCATCGTCTCGCCGACAGACGGCCGTGTCGGACTGCGCCAAGTCGACCAAGGCAATTATGTTCAGACCAGCGACGTCAATGGCATCGTCGTCGTCACCCAGCTTCAGCCGATCACCGTCGTGTTTACCATTCCCGAAGACAACCTGCAGAAGGTGCTCGCGCGGGTGCGCAGCGGGGCGACGCTGCCGGTATCGGCTTACGATCGCGCCGGGACGGTGCTGCTGGCGACCGGGACGCTGGCGACCATTGACAACCAGATCGATCCCACCACCGGTACGGTCAAGCTCAAGGCACTGTTCGATAACCTCGACGAGCGCCTTTTCCCTAACCAGTTCGTCAACGTCCGGCTTCTGGTCGATACGGTGCATGACGTCCCCGTCATCCCGGCCGCGGCGGTGCAGCGCGGTGCGCAAGGCACCTACGTTTACACGATCACGGCGGACACGACGGCCGCCTCGCGGCTCGTGACGATCGGGGCGGGTGACGGCGAACGCGTCCAGGTGCTCAGCGGCATCACCGCGGGAGAGCGGGTCGTCGTCGATGGCATCGATCGACTGCGCGACGGCAGCAAGGTCAGCGTTCCGGCAGAGGTGAAGTCGGCGGGCGAGCCTCCGCCCGGACCACCGGGAGGTCCGGCAACGCACAGGCCGGCACAGGCCGGCCCGCAGCGTCCGGATCGCTGACGCTGCCCTGTCTCAGGCCTACGGGCGAGGCATGAACCCTTCCCGCATTTTCATCGAACGGCCGGTCGCCACGTCGCTGTTGATGCTCGCGATCCTGCTGGTCGGCATCGTCGGCTACCAGTTCCTGCCGCTGTCCGCCTTGCCGCAGGTCGACTATCCGACCATCCAGGTGACGACATTCTATCCCGGCGCCAGCCCGGAGGTGATGACGTCCTCGATCACCGCTCCCCTCGAACGGCAGTTCGGGGAGATGCCTGGTCTGAACCAGATGACGTCGACGAGCTCGGCGGGGGCGTCCGTCGTCATCTTGCAATTCGACCTCGGCCTGTCGCTCGACGTTGCCGAACAGGAGGTACAGGCAGCGATCAATGCTGCAGGCAATCTGCTGCCGACGGACCTGCCGGCGCCACCGGTCTACGCGAAGGTCAATCCCGCCGACGCTCCCATCCTAACGCTGGCCGCCACCTCGCGGACGCTGCCGCAGCCGCAGGTGCACGACATCGTCGATACCCGTCTTGCCCAGAAAATCTCGCAGCTGCCCGGCGTCGGCCTGGTCAGCGTCGGCAGCGGCCAGCGTCCGGCGGTGCGCATCCGCTTCAGCCCGGTGGCGCTGGCCGCCTACGGCCTCAACATCGATGATCTGCGCACCGCCATCGCCAACGCCAACGTCAACCTCCCCAAGGGCAGCTTCGATGGCCCCTCGCGCGCGTTTACCATCAATGCCAATGATCAGCTGACCGGCGTCGATCAATACCTCGACCTGGTCGTCGCTTATCGGGACGGCGCTCCGGTGCGTTTATCGGATGTAGCCCAGGCCATCGATGGACCCGAGAACCGCGCCGTGGCGTCGTGGATGAACACGACCCCGGCGGTGATCATCAATGTTCAGCGACAACCGGGCGCCAACGTCATCGAAGTTGCCGATACCATCAAGGCGCTGCTGCCGCAGCTGATTGCCGGCTTGCCCGCGGCGGTCGACGTCGTCGTGCTGAGCGATCGCACCACGACAATCCGTGCCTCCGTCCGTGACGTGCAGTTCGAGCTGGCCCTCGCGGTTGGCCTTGTCGTGCTGGTCATCTTCCTCTTCCTGCGCAACCTGCGCGCGACCCTCATTCCGAGCCTTTCGGTGCCGCTATCGCTCGTGGGCACCTTTGCCGTCATGTATCTCATGGGCTTCAGCCTCAACAATCTGTCGCTGATGGCCTTGACGGTGGCGACCGGCTTCGTCGTCGACGATGCAATTGTGATGATCGAGAACATCACGCGCTATCTGGAGCAAGGAGAGAAGCCGCTGGCGGCGGCCCTAAAGGGGGCGCGGCAGATCGGCTTTACCATTATCTCGCTGACGGTTTCGCTGATCGCCGTGCTCATCCCATTGCTCTTCATGGGTGACGTGGTGGGACGGTTGTTCCGCGAATTCGCGGTAACGCTGGCGGTCACCATTCTCATCTCGGCGGTTGTCTCGCTGACCCTGGTGCCGATGCTTTGTGCCAAGCTGCTTCGCTCCGCACCCGCCGGCTCCCACGCCACGCGGGAGAACGAGCAGGGCTGGTTCAAGGCCACGATCGATCTGTACGCCCGCATGCTCGACTGGGTCCTGGCGCGGCAGAAAACGACGCTTGCGGTCGCCGTCGCCACGCTGGTGCTGACGCTCGGGCTCTACGTCGTGATTCCCAAGGGATTTTTCCCGGTTCAGGACACCGGCATCATCCTTGCGGTTTCAGAGGCTCCGCAGACAATCTCCTATGCGGCCATGGCGGACAGACAGCAGGCGCTGGCGGCGGTCATCCTTGAGGATCCCGACGTCGACAGTCTGTCCTCGGCGATCGGCGTCGATGGCAGCAATATGACGCTCAACACCGGGCGGTTTCTGATCAATCTGAAGCCGCTCGAAGACCGTTCGTCGCGCGCGACCGACATCATCCGGCGCCTGCAGCAGGCAACCGATCGGGTCTCCGGCATCAAACTGCACATGCAGCCGGTGCAGGACCTGACCATCACCGGCAATGTCAGCAGGACGCAATACAGTCTGGTGCTCGAGGACGCCAATCCGGACGAACTGGCGCTGTGGACACCGCGGCTGACGGCCAAACTCGCCCAGCTGCCGCAGCTCGTCGATGTTTCCGACAACGCGGCGCAGAATGGCCTGGCCGTTGCCATCACCATCGACCGCAGCACCGCCGCCCGCTTCGGCATCACCCCGGCCACGGTGGATAACGCGCTCTACGACTCCTTCGGGCAGCGCATTGTCTCCACAATCTATACCCAGTCCAACCAGTACCGGGTCATCCTCGAGGCGGATCCCGCCTTCAGTGCTTCGCTGAAGGCGCTGCAATCCATCTACCTGCCATCGTCGACCGCCAGCAACGGCCAGGTCCCCCTCTCGGCGGTCGCTGCGATCAGTGAGCATCCGGTCGCCCTGGAGGTTAATCACTTCGGGCAATTTCCTGCGGCGATGATCTCCTTCGATCTGGCGCCCGGCGCCTCGCTGGGCGAGGCGGTCCGTGAGATCGAAAACGCATCGCAAGCAGTGGGCCTACCTGCCAGCATCATGACCCGGTTTCAGGGCGCAGCACTCGCCTTCCAGGCGTCGCTGGGAAACGAAGTGCTGCTGATCATCGCCGCCATTGTAACGATGTACATCGTCCTCGGCGTTCTCTATGAGAGCTTTATCCACCCGGTAACCATCCTTTCGACCCTGCCGTCGGCGGGGATCGGCGCGCTGCTGGCATTGATGGTCGCCGGCCACGATCTCGGCCTGATCGCCATCATCGGCATTGTTCTGCTGATCGGCATCGTCAAGAAGAATGCCATTATGATAGTCGACTTCGCGCTCGAGGCCGAGCGCGTCCGCGGCGCCGCGCCGCAGCAGGCGATCCGGGAGGCCTGTCTGCTGCGCTTCCGGCCGATCATCATGACGACGATGACGGCACTGCTGGCCGCACTGCCGCTGATGCTGGGGACCGGCACCGGCTCGGAGCTTCGCCATCCGCTCGGCATCACCATCTTCGGCGGCCTGCTGGTGAGCCAGATGCTGACGCTGTTTACCACGCCAGTCATCTATCTCGCCTTCGACCGGCTGGTGAGGCGCCTGCGGCGCCGGTTCGCAGCACCGGAGGCGGCCAGATGAACCCCTCGGCGCTGTTCATCCGCCGCCCGGTGGCGACGACGCTGCTTACCATCGGCCTCACCCTTGCCGGACTGGTTGCCTTCTTCCTGTTACCGGTATCACCGCTGCCGCAGATCGACTTCCCGACGATCTTCGTGCAGGCGACGTTGCCTGGCGCCAATCCGGAGACGGTCGCAACGAGTGTCGCAACGCCGCTCGAACGCCGCCTCGGCCAGATCGCCGACGTCAGCGAGATGACGTCGGCGAGTACCGTCGGCAATGCCCGCATCATCCTGCAATTCGGCCTGGACCGGGACATAAACGGCGCGGCGCGGGACGTTCAGGCGGCCATCAACGCCGCCCGCGCCGATCTGCCAACGAGCCTGCGAAATAACCCGACATATCGCAAGGTCAACCCTGCGGACGCGCCCATCCTGGTGCTGGCACTCACTTCCGACACCCGGCGGCAGGGCCAGCTCTACGATGCCGCGGCGACCGTCCTCGAACAGAAGCTTTCGCAGGTGGCAGGGGTGGGTCAGGTCACCATCGGCGGCAGTTCGCTGCCGGCGGTGCGGGTCGAGATCAACCCCAATGCGCTGTTCAAGTACCAGATCGGCCTCGAGGACGTGCGCGCGGCGCTGGCCGCGGCGAACGCCAACAGCCCGAAAGGAGCCATCGACGAGGGCGATCGCCGCCTGCAGATCTATACCAACGATCAGGCGCGGCGCGCCGACGACTATCGGTCGCTGGTCATCGCCTATCGCGACGGCGCGGCCGTGCGCCTCTCCGACGTCGCGGACGTCATCGACTCTGTCGAGGACGTCCGCAATCAGGGCCTCGCCAATGGCAAGCCTTCTGTCCTGGTGGTCATCTACCGGCAGCCCGGCGCCAACATCATCGACACGGTGGACCGGATCCGGGCGCTGCTTCCGCAGTTGCAGCTGGAGATCCCGCGCGACATCGACATTACCATCGCCTCCGACCGCACCAACACCATCCGCGCCTCGCTGCGGGCGGTCGAAACCACACTCGTCATCGCCATCGCGCTGGTGATTGGCGTGGTGCTGCTGTTCCTGCGTGATGCGCGCGCCGCCTGGATTCCGGGCGTCGCCGTTCCGGTCTCGCTGATCGGGACCTTCGGGGCGATGTACCTGCTGGGCTACAGCCTGAACAATCTCTCGCTGATGGCCCTCGCCATCGCCACCGGCTTCGTCGTCGATGACGCCGTCGTCGTCCTTGAGAACATCTCGCGGCATCTGGAGGAAGGCATGCCGCGCCTGCAGGCGGCGCTGATCGGCGCGCGGGAGGTCGGCTTCACCGTGCTGTCGATGAGCCTCTCACTGGTCTCGGTATTTATCCCGATCCTGCTGATGGGCGGCATCGTCGGCCGGTTGTTCCGCGAATTCGCCATGACCGTCTCGATCGCCATCCTCGTCTCCCTGGTGGTGTCGCTGACGGCAACGCCGATGATGTGCGCGCGCCTGCTGCGTCCCCGCGTCGCGGCAAAGCAGAATGCCTTCTTCCGCCTGAGCGAGAGCGTCTTTCAGGCGATGGCTTCGGGTTACACGCGCACGCTGGATGTGGCGCTTGCCCATCCGCGGATGGTGGCGCTCAGCCTCCTCGCCGTCGTCGGCCTCAACGTCTACCTGTTCATCGCCGTGCCGAAGGGTTTTTTCCCGCAGCAGGACACCGGGCGGATGTTCGGCGCCATCCGCGCCGACCAGAACATCTCGTTCGAGGCTATGCGGGAGAAGTTGGCCCAGTCGGTTGCCATCATTAAGGCCGACCCGGCGATTGACAGCGTCGTCGGCTTCACCGGCGGCAGCCAAACCAACAGCGCGTTCCTGTTCGTCTCGCTGAAACCGCTGGCGGAGCGGAACACGACAGCGGACCGGGTGATCGGGCGGCTGCGCCCCCGGCTGGCCACCGTGCCGGGGGCGTCGACCATCCTGCAATCGGTGCAGGATATCCGCGCCGGCGGCCGGCCGGGGAATGCGCAGTACCAGTACACGCTGCAGGCCGACGATCTGGACGCGCTGCGCGTCTGGACATCCCGCCTGGTGGAGGCGCTGCGGTCGGCGCCGGAGCTGACCGACATCGATTCCGACCAGCAGGACAGCGGGCTGGAAAGCATCATCGATGTCGACCGGCTGACGGCATCGCGCCTGGGCCTGTCGATGAGCCAGATCGACAACACGCTCTACGACGCGTTCGGTCAGCGCCAGGTCTCCACCATCTACGACCCGCTCAACCAGTATCATGTTGTCATGGAAGTCTCGCCCCAGTACCGCCAGTCACCGGAGGCGCTGGCCAGCCTCTACGTCAGCAGCAAGGGCGGCCCGGTGCGCGGCTCGCAGGCAACGAACGCAGCCGCCGGAACCATTTCGGCCGCAACGACCGCCGCCAACTCGGGACAGGCCGCGGCCGCTATCGCCAGCGATGCCGCGCGCAACCAGCGGGCAAACCAGATCGGCACCGCCGGCCGGGGAGGCGTGTCTACCGGCTCCGCGGTGAGCACCAGCGCATCGACGATGGTGCCACTCGCGGCGTTCAGCCGGTTCTCGGTGGGTAACACGCCGCTGGCGGTAAACCACCAGGGCCACTTCGTCGCGAGTACGCTGTCCTTCAATCTTGCTCCCGGCAAATCGCTGGGGGATGCCGTCGATGTCATTCAGCGGACGATGCGCGAGATCGGCATGCCGGCGAGCATTCAGGGCGGCTTCCAGGGAACAGCCAAGATCTTCGAACAGTCGCTGGCTAATCAGCCGCTGCTGATCCTCGCGGCTCTGGTCTCCGTCTACATCGTCCTCGGCGTTCTCTACGAGAGCTATATCCATCCGCTGACAATCCTTTCGACGCTGCCGTCGGCCGGGGCGGGCGCCATTCTCGCGCTGATGGTCTGCCATATCGAACTCAGCCTGATGGCGATGGTGGGGTTGCTTCTGCTGATCGGCATCGTCAAGAAGAACGCGATCATGATGGTCGATTTCGCCCTCGCCGCGGAGCGCAAACGCGACCGGACGCCGCGCGAGGCCATCCGCGAAGCCTGCCTGCTGCGCTTCCGGCCGATCATGATGACGACGATGGCGGCGTTACTGGGTGCCCTGCCGCTAGCAGTTGAGGTCGGCGAGGGGGCGGAGCTACGGCAGCCGCTCGGCATCGCCATCATCGGTGGACTGCTGGTGAGCCAGCTCCTCACCCTCTACACGACGCCCGTCGTCTACCTCCTCCTCGATAGGCTGAGGCAGGGATGGCTGCATCGGGTGCCACGCGGCACCACCGGCCGCCCCGCCGCGGATTTGTCGTAATGATACGGCGGTTGCGGCGGCGGACAGCGCGTGCGGCTGGAGCGGCAGCTGTCACTGCCGTGGTGCTGCCGCTCGTCGCCTGCACGGTGGGCCCGGATTATCACCGGCCGGTTGCCGCGGTTGCCCCGGAATACAAGGAACTCAGCGGCTGGAAGGTCGCCGAACCGCGCGATACGGACGAGCGCGGCCCCTGGTGGACGGCGTTCAACGACCCGCTGCTGGACGCGCTGGAGCAGCAGGTCGCGGTCTCCAACCAGACGCTGGCCGCCGATGAAGCGGCCTATCGCCAGGCGGTGGCGATCGCCGATCAGGCCAGATCGCAACTCTACCCCATCCTTACCGCCAACGGGTCGGTCCGCCGGGCCCGCAGCGGCGGCGGTAGCGGGGGATTCGGCAGCACTGGTATCGGGACATCGGCGACCGGCGGTTCGGTGACAGTCTTCTCCAGCGGTGGTTCCGACAGCGCGCAGACCCACTATCAGCCGTCGCTGAGCGCGAGCTGGGACCTCGACGTCTGGGGCCGGATCCGGCGCACCATCGAGAGCGATGTCGCCAGCGCCGAAGCCAGTGCCGCCGATCTCGCTGCGGCCAAGCTTTCGGCGCAGGCGGAACTCGCGACCGACTACTTCCAGCTCCGTTCTTTGGACGAGCAGAAGCAGCTGTTCGAAGCTGCGGCCACCGCCTACGAGGAGTCGCTGCGCATCACCCAAAACCAGTACCAGTGGGGGATCGTGCCGCGCGGTGACGTCGCCCAGGCGGAAACCCAGGTGGCGGCGACGCGGGCGCAAGCGATCGCCGTCGGCATCCAGCGCGCGCAGTTCGAACACGCCATCGCCGTGCTCGCCGGCGAACCGCCAGCCGAGCTGACGATCGCTCCGGCCGAGCTCGGCGACGTTCCTCCGACGCCTCCGGCCGGGTTGCCCTCGGCGCTGCTCGAGCGCCGTCCGGACATCGCTGCCGCCGAGCGGCGCGTTGCCGCCGCCAATGCCCAGATCGGCGTCGCCATGGCGGCCTACTACCCCGACATCACGCTCACGTCGTCGGTCGGCTATGCATCGACAGCGCTCGCGTCGCTCTTCGACTACTCCAACCTCGCCTGGTCTGTCGGCGTTGCGGCCGCTCAAACGTTGTTTGACGCCGGATCCCGTGGCGCGGAGCTCGATCAGGCCCGCGCCGCTCTTGATCAGGCTGTCGCCACCTACCGGCAGACAGTGCTGAGCAGCTTCCAGGATGTCGAGGACCAGCTCGCCGGCCTGCGCATCCTGGAGCAACAGGCAACGGCGCAGGAGCAGGCCGTTGCCGCGGCGCGCGACGCCGAACGGCTTGAGCTCAACCAGTACAAAGCGGGAACAGTCGCCTATACCAGCGTCGTGACGGCACAGCAGACGGCGTTGAGCAACGAGCAGACGGCATTGGGCATCCGCCAGAGCCAGTTCACATCGACCGTCGCGCTGGTCCGGGCGCTGGGCGGGGGGTGGCCGGCCGTTGCGCCGCCCCCCGGGTAAGCGGCGGATGCGGTTTGGTCGTAAGCGGCTTCAACGACATCTTGGCACCGGCACAAACCATTTCGTTCTTTGAGCATCTACCGACGGCAGCAGAAAAGTTGCGTCAGGACAGCGTGATCCACGCCGGGGCGTGGTCGCTGGCTTTTTCCCAGCCGCGGACGTCACGATCGACGCCGGCGGCGGTGAGCCTCGGGGCGACCGGCGGGCTCAGCAGCAGGTGGTCGAGGCGCAGGCCGGCGTTGCGACCCCAGGCGTTGCGGAAGTAGTCCCAGAAGGTGTAGAGGCGTTCGCCCGGGTGCAGCGAGCGCACGGCATCGACCCAGCCCGCCGCCACCAGCGCATGGAAAGCGGCGCGCACCTCGGGGCGGAACAGCGCATCGTCCACCCAGCGCTCCGGCTTGTAGACGTCGAGGTCGGTCGGCATCACGTTGTAGTCGCCGGCGAGCACCACCGGGATGTCCAGCGCCATCAGTTCCGCCGCGTGGGCCGCCAGCCGGGCGAACCAGCGAAGCTTGTAGTCAAAGCGCGGGCCCGGCGCCGGGTTGCCGTTGGGAAGGTAGAGACAGCCGACGAGCACGCCCTCTACTGCTGCCTCGATGTAGCGGCTGTGGAGATCGTCGGGATCCCCGGGCAGACCAAGAGCGGTCTCGACCGGATCGCGGCCGCGGGCGAGGATGGCGACGCCGTTCCAGCTCTTCTGTCCCTGCCAGATCGCGCCGTAGCCCGCTGCCTCGATCGCCGCCTTCGGGAACTTCTCCTGTGCCGCCTTCAGTTCCTGCAGGCAGACGACGTCCGGCTGCGCTGCGGCCAGCCAGCGCAGCAGCACCGGCAGGCGGCCGTTGACTCCGTTGACGTTGAAGGTGGCGATCTTCATGGCCCACCCCGTTTCCCTTTCTTTTCGCCCAGAGCGACGGGTGCCGGCAATGGCCATTGTTTGTGCATGTCATTTGTGCGTGCAGTACACTGTACAATAGCCTGCTGCATGCGGACGCCCGGCGGCCTTGAACCCTTGCCGGCGGCCGACTAGGTTGCGCCTTCCCTCGCTCGGGCGTGAACTTGGCGCTGGATGGCTTGGCATGGACGTGCGGACAGGATTTCTGGACAGCATCGGCAACACGCCGCTCATCCGGCTGAAGCGTGCCTCCGAGGAAACCGGCTGCGAGATCCTCGGAAAGGCCGAGTTCCTCAATCCCGGGAGCTCGGTGAAGGATCGGGCGGCGCTGGCGATCGTCCGCGACGCGGAGGCGCAAGGGCTGTTGCGGCCGGGCGGCGTCATCGTCGAGGGGACCGCCGGCAATACCGGCATCGGCCTTGCCCTCGTCGGCAATGCGCGGGGATATCGCACCGTCATCGTCATCCCGGACACCCAGAGCCGCGAGAAGATCGAGATGCTGCGGCTGTGCGGCGCCGATGTTCGCCCGGTACCCGCCGTCCCCTACCGCGATGACAACAACTACGTGAAGCTCTCCGGGCGGCTCGCCGCGGAGCTGGCGCGAACCGAGCCGAACGGCGCCATCTGGGCCAACCAGTTCGACAACGTCGCCAACCGCCGCGGCCACTTCGAGACGACCGGTCCAGAGATCTGGCGGCAGACCGACGGGCGCATCGACGGCTTCATCTGCGCCGTCGGCACCGGCGGTACGCTCGCCGGCGTCGGCATGTTTCTCAAGGAGCGCAAGCCGGAGGTGGTCATCGGCCTCGCCGATCCGATGGGCGCCGCCCTCTACAGCTGGTACACCAGCGGCGAGCTGAAAATGGAGGGCGAGTCGATCAGTGAGGGCATCGGCCAGGGCCGGATCACCGCGAATCTGGAAGGCGCGCCGGTGGACCGCGCCTTCCAGATTCCCGATGCCGAGGCGCTGCCGCTGCTCTTCGCCCTGCTGAAGGAGGAAGGCCTGTGCCTCGGCGGCTCGTCCGCCATCAACGTCGCCGGCGCCGTCCGGCTGGCGCGCGAACTGGGCCCGGGCCACACCATCGTCACCGTCCTGTGCGACTACGGTACCCGCTACCAGAGCAAGCTGTGGAATCCGGCGTTCCTGCGCAGCAAGGGGCTGCCGGCGCCGGACTGGCTGGAGTAGCTGCCATGACCTTGGCGTACGCCCGGCCTGAATCACTGGTCTCGATCGACTGGCTGGCCGCCCATCTCGACGACGAAGAGGTTCGGATCCTCGACGGCAGCTTCTACCTGCCGGGAAGCGGGCGGGATCCGCGCACCGAATACGCGGCAGCGCATATCCCTGGCGCCCGTTTCTTCGATATCGATGGCATCCGCGACGAGACCAGCCCGCTGCCGCACATGCTGCCGTCGGCCGAAGTGTTCGCCTGCGCCGCCGGTGCGCTGGGCATCGACGCCGACAGCTTCGTCATCGCTTACGACCAGCCGGCCTCGTTCGCCGCACCGCGGGTGTGGTGGACATTCCGCAGCTTCGGCCACCATCGCGTCGCCGTCCTCGACGGCGGCCTTGCCGCGTGGATGGCGGCCGGCCTGCCGGTGACCGACGCGCCGCCCCGCATCTTCCCGGCCAGCTTTCCGGCTCGCTTCGAGCCGCGCTCCGTCCGCTCCGCCGAGGAGGTCGCCGGCCTGTTGGGCACCGTCACGGAGCAGATCATCGATGCCCGGCCGCCCGGCCGTTACGCCGGCCGCGATCCGGAGCCGCGGCCGACGGCGAAAAGCGGCCACGTCCCCGGTGCCGTCAGCCTGCCGTTCCTCAGCCTGGTCGATACCGGCCGACACGGAGCTTGGCGGACCGCCGCTGAACTGGAGGCGGCGTTCGCCGCCGCCGGCATCGATCCGCAAAAGCCGAGTACCGCCTACTGCGGCTCCGGCGTCACCGCCTGCTCCATCGCCTTCGGCGCCCACCTGCTGGGCAGCGACGCCGTCGCCGTCTATGACGGCTCGTGGGCGGAGTGGGGCAACCGCGATGACCTGCCGGTCGTTGCCGGGGAGACCCCAGGCCGATGAGCAGCGGCAAGCGGGACGAGGGACAAGCCACGGAGACGCTGCTGGCTCACATCGGGCGCGATCCGTTCGCCAATCACGGCATCGTCAACCCCCCCGTCTACCACGCCTCGACCATCCTCTACCCGACGCTCGCCGCCCTCGAGGAAGCCGACCGCTCGCCCTACGAGGGGACGCGCTACGGCCGCCGGGGGACGCCCACGACCTTCGCCCTGGAAGAGGCGGTAGCGGCGCTTGAGGGTGGCTACCGGTCGATCGCCCAATCGTCGGGACTCGCCGCCATCACCACTGCGCTGCTCGCCTTTCTGCGCGCCGGCGATCACCTGCTGATGGTCGATACCACCTATGGGCCAGTGCGCAGGTTCTGCGATAGCATGCTGAAGGGCCTTGGCATCGCCACGACCTACTATGACCCGATGGCCGATATCACGCCCCTGCTGCGGCCAGAAACCCGCGTCGTCTATCTGGAAAGTCCGGGCTCACTGACTTTCGAGGTGCAGGACGTCGGCAAGGCCGCCGCAGCGGCGCGGGCGGCCGCTGCCGTCAGCATCCTCGACAACACGTGGAGCGCCGGCCTGCTGTTGCGGCCGTTCGCCCTCGGGGTGGATGTATCGATCCAGGCGGCAACCAAGTACATTGTCGGCCACTCCGACGTCATGCTGGGCGTGATCACCGCCAACGAGGCGAACTGGCTGCGCGTGCGCCGTGCCTCGGCGATGCTGGGCGGCGCCGCCGCCCCCGACGATTGCTATCTCGCCCTGCGCGGCCTGCGGACCCTGCCGGTGCGGCTGGCGCGTCACCAGCAGACCGCACTGAGCGTCGCCCGCCGGCTGCAGGATCACCCACAGGTGGTGCGCGTTCTCCACCCTGCCCTGCCGTCGTGCCCCGGCCACGACGTTTGGCAGCGGGACTTCTCCGGCGCCAATGGGCTGTTCTCGGTGGTGCTGAAGCCGGCTTCCCGCGAGCGGCTGGCGGCGATGCTCGATGGCCTGCGGCTGTTCCGCATGGGCTATAGCTGGGGCGGCTTCGAGAGCCTGGTCATCCCCTTCGATCCCCGCGCGTCGCGAACCGCCACCGCCTGGACCGACCCCGGGCTGTGCCTGCGCCTGCACTGCGGACTGGAAGACGCGGACGACCTGATCGCCGATCTTGAAGCCGGCCTTGCCCGGCTAGGCGCTGCCGGCTGAGGCTGACTTCACCGCGCCGGCCGATGACCGGCTCCGGCGACCGCCGTCCCCACCGCTGACCGGTGATTCCGGTCACAGACCCGGGCTGCAAACCACTTATAGTAGAAGCCCCCGTCGGCGGACACCGTAGCCGCGCAAGGGGGTGCCGGGGACGCGTCCGCGATGTCGATAGCCAACGCCGATCAACCTGTGGCCGACGATACACCCCAGATGCAGCACCTCGCGCCGCTGCAGCCGGACGATGCCGCCGCACGGCCGGCCATTCGCCCCCCGGCGCTGGCGGCGATCGGGGACGACAGCCGGCGCACCTCCGGCTTTATCGGCGCCGAAACCGGCATGACCCGCAGCCGGCGCACCCAAAACTCGCTGTACGCCAGCGAGGAGCGGTTCCGTTCCCTCGTCGAGACGTCGCTATTCGGCGTCTGCATCGAGCGCGCGGGCAGGCCCCTGTTCGTCAACCAGGCCTTTGCCGATATCTTCGGTTACGCCAGCTCCGACGAGTTGATGGCGCTCGGCACCCTCGACGTTCTCTACCCGCTCGGCGAGCCGCAGCGGCTGGCGCAGGCGTGCAAACACCTGCCGGGCGGACGCAGCCCGTCGCAGCACGAGATCCGCGGCATCCGTAAGGACGGCTCGCTGATCTGGCTGCACGCCCACAGCCGGATCGTCCCCTGGGACGATGGCACCGCGCTACAGTCGACGCTGATCGATGTCACCCTGCGCAAGCGCTACGAAGATCACCTTCAGCATCAGGCGACGTTCGATGCGGTGACCGACCTGCCCAACCGGTCGTTGGCTCTCGATCGGCTGGTCAGCGCCATCGAGGCGGCCCGGCGCCGGGCGAGCTGCGTCTACGTCCTGTTCATCGATGTCGACCACTTTAAGAAGATCAACGATACGCTTGGCCATACGGCCGGCGACCGCCTGCTGCGACAACTGGCGCAGCGGCTGAAGGCCTCGGTGCGGCAGATGGACACTGTCGCCCGGCTGGGCGGCGATGAGTTCGTCGTCATCCTCGGCGATGTGCGTCTGCCCGACGACGCCGCGGCCGTCGCCGGCAAAATCGCCGAGGCCTGCTCCCGACCTTTCCTGCTCGACGGTCAGGAAACCTTCGTCACCGTCAGCGTCGGCGCCGCCGCCTTTCCCGAAGACGGCGACGATGCCGAGGATCTGCTGCGGAGTGCCGATGCGGCGATGTACGTCGGCAAGGAGAACGGCCGCGGCCAGGTTCATTTTTTCACGCCGGAGCTGCGGCAGCGCAGCCATGACCGGCTTCGCCGGGAGGTTGCCCTGCGGCACGCATTGGAACGCGGTGAACTGACGCTGCACTACCAGCCGCTGATCGAAATCCGCACGGGCACCGTCGTCGGCGCCGAGGCGCTGCTTCGCTGGTGCGACCCGGAGCACGGCAACACCGGCTCCGACGAGTTTGTTCGGCTGGCAGAAGATACCGGCCTGATCGTGCCGATCGGCGAGTGGGTCCTCGCTACCGGCTGCCGCGATTTGCGGCGCTGGATCGACGCCGGCCATGATCACCTCGGCCTGTGCGTGAACATCTCGGCGCGGCAGTTCCGCGGCTCGCTGCCCGCGGCAATCCGTTCCTCCCTCGACGCCTACCGGCTGGATCCGCAGGTACTGACACTGGAGATCACCGAGGGGGTCCTCACCGAGGACCCGGGTGAGTTCAAGGCGATGATGGACCGCCTGGTGGCGGACGGCATCCGCCTCGCCGTCGACGACTTCGGCACCGGCTATTCCTCGCTCAGCTACCTGAGCCGGGTCCCGTTGGACACACTGAAGATCGACAGGTCTTACACCGGCGGAGTGCTCGGCGACGCTACGCGCTCCACCCTGGTCGATGCCCTGATCATCCTCGCCCACCGGCTGCATCTGCGGGTGGTCGCCGAGGGAGTCGAGACGGCCGATCAGCTCGACTTCCTGCGGATCCGCGGCTGCGATCTGGCCCAGGGCTATTTTTTCAGTGCTCCCCTGCCGGCGGACGACTTCCTGCAATTGCTGGACGAGCGACGCACCGTGGCCGCTGTCGGTTGACCCGTGCACCGGCGCTTCGCGGCCAGTAACGGAACACGACGTCGGCAAGCCGCCCGCCGATCGCCGCCTGCTCCGAATCGGACAGCCCTGTGCGCGACGGCGCCCCCTGCCGGCGATCGGTGCAACGCTGGCGAGAGCATGGGCGGTGGCCAGCGTGAAGCGGCTGCTCGCCGCCGCCAGCTCGCGCCTTCGTTCGCAGCGCACCGGCCTCTCCTGTGACCTTTGCGCACCACGTCGCATCCGCAGCAATACGGGGGCCGCAGCAGGGGTTGCAGTTGCGGTACTCTGGCACCGATCTTGCTGCAGGACAGCATCAGATGGATCGGAGTAGCTGGATCATGAAGATTGACATCCTGTTCGCGCTTCCCGGATCGCGCAACCCGCTGGCCGCCGACAAGCTGTTGATCGTCGCCGCCGCCACCGAACACGAGGACCCGCGTCAGCTCGCCGGGATTCTCACCGACGTCGTCGAGAGCGCGGTCGCTTCCGGCGCCTACAGCGCCGTTCGCAAGGTGACGCTGGAACTGGATGAAAGCGTCGTGCTGTCGATGCTTCGGGACGAGCCGGTCCGCGTCGTCGCGTCGATGCCGACTCCCGTCCGCCTCGACCGCAGCATGCTGCACTAGCAAGAAGCAGCCTGGACGGCGGCCGTCCTGCCCGGTCGCCAGCCTCGCAGCGCCTTATTCCTCTGTAGTTGATTCGGCCCCCGATTCCGCAGCTTGAATGCTCGTATTGATCGCCCTGCTGCTCCTCATGGTTGAGTAAACGTCAAAACCGCTGAGATTGCTTGAGTGGTGTGACTGGGGCCGCTATTGTGCGACGCGACATGAAAGGGATACTTTGGTAACGGCGCGTTGCAACATCCCACTGACGGTGGTTTTTTACTCGCGCCGTGCGAAGTTTTGCGCGCAATATTGCTTTAGAGGGAGCAACCAGGGGGGTTGTTTGCCCGACGGGTTGGCTGTCGCTTTACAGGGTCATGACGATTGCGTAGGGTAATCCTGCATAGGAAAATCAAAGCCCTAAGTTCCGAGCTTAAATTGCATGAGGCTCGATGAGATGCGCGTAGCGATTGTGCATGACTGGTTCGTGGTGTACGCCGGAGCTGAGCGGGTGGTCGAGCAGCTTCTGGAGATATACCCGCAGGCCGACCTTTTCGGACTGGTGGACTTTCTGCCGGCTGCCGAGCGCGCTTTCATCGGCGACCGGCCCGTCAAAACCAGCTTCCTGCAGAAAATGCCGTTCGCGCGCAACCACTACCGCGAGTACCTGCCGCTCTTCCCGCTGGCGATAGAGCAACTCGATCTGCGCGGCTATGATCTCATCATCTCAAGCTCCTACGCGGTGGCGAAGGGGGTCATTACCTCCCCTGACCAGTTGCATGTCTGCTATTGCCATTCGCCGATCCGCTATGCCTGGGACCTTCGTGAAGAATATCTGGAAGAGCGCAACATAGCCACCGGGCTGCGCTCGATCCTGCCCCGCGTCCTTCTGCACCGGCTGCGCATGTGGGACGCGCTCACTGCCGGCGGCCCCGATCATTACATCGCCAACTCGGAGTTCATCCGAGCACGAATTCAGAAGTTCTACCGGCGGCCAGCAATCGTCATCCATCCACCGGTGGACGTGCATCGCTTCCGCCCTCTGGCGGACAAAGATGACTTCTACCTGACGGTCTCGCGCGCCGTGCCCTACAAGAAGATCCCGCTGATCGTCAGCGCGTTTCGCCAGATGCCGGCACGCCGGCTGGTAGTCATTGGCGACGGGCCGGAGGGTGCCAAGATTCGCGCCGCCGCCGAGGGCGCCGCCAACATCGAGGTTCTTGGCTTCCAGGCCAACGAGGTGGTCGAGCGTCATATGCGCAGCGCAAAGGCCTTCGTTTTCGCGGCGATGGAGGACTTTGGCATCGTTCCGCTGGAAGCCCAGGCATGCGGCACGCCGGTCATCGCCTTCGGGGCTGGCGGGTCGCTGGAAACGGTCCGCGGCCTCGGTTACGCCAACAAGCCCACCGGTGTGTTTTTTGATGCGCACGCGGCGGAAGCCATCATCGAGGCTGTCGATCGGTTCGAGCAGAATGCGGAGATGTTCTCCGCAGAGCAGTGCCGCGAGCATGCCGTGCGCTTCTCGCCGGAGCGGTTCAGGCGCGAGATTGCAGCCCACGTCAGCGCCTGGATGGGCCAGCACCGTGTCGACCGCAAGCCTGGGTCGGTCGGCGAACAGCGTCTCGTCAACGCCTGAGCAGCACCATCGGTGTTTGCCGCGAAAAGGGTCATCCGCCCCGCCGCGCCGCTACCTCCATCAGCTTTTCCGAAGGGCCTCGATAAGCTGCTGTTTGCTCATCGATGAGCGGCCGGCGATCCGCCGGCTACGGGCATGTGCGTAGAGGGTTTCGCGAGTCCATTTCTCGTAGCGCGGCTCCAGCGGCCCCGCCGGCTTGTCGGCCGCTTCACCGTCGGGGCCCACCGGCTTCCCCGGGTGCCCATCATCGGCAGGCAGAGCCTTGACTTCCTGCCACCGCTGCTCCTTCACCATGTCCGGCCTCCGTCTCCGGAATGGTGTCCTCAACGCCGGCCGCCACGGGAAGGTTCCAGACAGCGCCGTCCCGCCGTCATTCTTCAGCCCTCAGCCTGGGCTCTTCCCGCCAATCTTCGGCTCGGTGCCAGCGAGCAGGCGGCGAATGTTGGTGTGATGCCGCACCGCGGCGAGCAGAGCGAGAACCGCGGCGAGCACGACCTGCGCTCCATCGCCAAACGCCAGCATCAGCAGCGGTGAAGCGGCCAGCGCGATCAGCGCTGCCAGCGAGGAGATACGGAAAACGACGGCGCTGCCCAGCCACAGCGCCAGGGCGGCCAGCCCCACCGGCCAGGAGATCGCCAGCAGGACCCCGAGCGTCGTCGCTACCCCTTTGCCGCCGCGAAAGCCGAGCCACAGCGGGAAGTTATGCCCCAGGACGGCAGCGAAGCCGGCGACCAGAGAGGCAAGCTCGTCGCCCCCTTGAGCCGCCAACAGCGTCGGCAGCGCCCCTTTGCCGACGTCGAGCAGCAGCGTCGCGAGCGCCAGCTTCTTGTTGCCGGTGCGCAGAACGTTGGTGGCGCCGATATTGCCGGAGCCAATGGCGCGGATATCGCCATGTCCGGCGAGCCGGGTCAGCAGCAGCCCGAAGGGAATAGAACCGAAGAGATAACCGCCGATGGCCGCCAGCAGGAGAGGGAGCATGTCAGTTGGCCCGGACCGCCCAGATTGCCGTCGCTTCGCTCACGCGCCGAGCGCGAACACCCGGCGGCCATCGATGACCGTCATCAGGACACGCCCCTGCACAGGCCGATAGTCGAAGGGGGTATTCTTCGACTTGGAGTAGAGCTCATGCTCGCGCACTTGCCAAGCCCGCTCGGGGTCGAAGAGGGTCAGGTCGGCGCGTGCGCCCCTCGCCAGCCGCCCAGCGGGAAGCGCCATGATGGCCGCGGGACCGCAGGTGATCAGCCGCAACACATCGAGCAGAGCGAGGTGGCCGTTGTGATACAGCTCCAGGCTGACAGCCAGCAGGGTCTCCAGCCCGATGCCGCCGAACGCCGCCTGGGCGAACGGCAACCGCTTGGCGTCCTCGTCTTCCGGCGCATGATCGGAGGCGATGGCATCGATGGTGCCGTCCACCAGCCCCGCGATGACCGCCAGCCGGTCCTCCTCGGCACGCAGCGGCGGCGAGAGCTTGGCGAAGGTGCGGTACTCGCCGATGGCGTTCTCGTTCATCGCGAAATAGGGTGGTGCAGTATCGCAGGTGACGGCAATACCACTGCGCTTGGCCTGCCGGACGGCATCGATTGCCGCTGCAGTAGATAGGTGGGCGAAATGCAGGCGCCCGCCGGTCATCCGCACCAGGTGGATATCGCGCTCGACGATGATGACCTCAGCCTCGCGGGGAATGCCGACGAGGCCGAGGCGCGTCGCCAGTTCGCCGGAGTTCATGCAGCCGCCGGCGGCCAGCGTCGGCTCCTCGGCATGCTCGACGATGAGCAGGCCGTAGGTCCGCGCATAGAGCAGGGCTTGTCGCATGACGCGGGCGCTGGGAATGGCTTTGACGCCGTCAGTGAAAGCAACGGCGCCCGCCTCGGCGAGCATGCCCATCTCGGCGAGGTTGACTCCCTCCAGGCCGGTGGTGACCGCCGCGTAGGGGTAAACCTTGGTGAGCCCGAGCAGGCGGGCGCGCCGTGCCACGAACTCGACGACGGAGTTATCATCCATCACCGGGTTGGTGTTGGGCAGGCAGACCATCGAGGTGATGCCGCCGGCGGTTGCCGCCCGGCCGCCCGACGCCAGCGTCCCCTTGTGCTCCTCGCCCGGCTCGCGCAGCTGCACACGGATGTCCACCAGCCCGGGGGCGAGACAATATCCGTTGCAGTGCACGACCTCGGCGTCGCCGGGGATGCTGCCGGCGGTCACGTGAGGACCAAAGTCGATGATGGCTTCGCCTTCGGTCAGCACGCCGCCTGGCGCATCGAGGCCGGCCGATGGGTCGAGCAGGCGGGCACCGACATAAGCGACCCGTTCTCCTGCGATGCTCCTGGTTGGTGCCACGGTGTTCAGCGTCCTTGGCGGAGAGCGGTCACGGCGCGCCGCCGGCGGCGCCGCGGCCACCGGCGGTGAGCAGCTCGAGGCAGGCCATGCGAACGGCGACCCCCATCTCGACCTGCTCGCGGATGACGCTGCGGCCATAATCGTCGGCGACCAGCGAATCGATCTCGACGCCGCGGTTCATCGGTCCCGGATGCATGATCAGCGCCTCGGCGCTGGCCCGGCCGAGCTTCTCGTAGTCGAGGCCGAAGAAGTGGAAGTACTCCCGGATCGAGGGGATATAGTTGCCCTGCATCCGCTCGGTCTGCAGCCGCAGCATCATCACGATGTCGCAGCCGTCGAGCCCCTCGCCCATGTCGTGGAAGACCTCGACACCGAGCCGCTCGACGGCCCGTGGCAAGAGGGTCCGCGGCGCGACGACACGCACCCGCGCGCCCATGATGTTAAGCAGGTGGATGTTGGACCGGGCCACCCGGGAATGCAGGATATCGCCGCAGATGGCGACCTTCAGCCCGTCCAGACGGCCCTTCCGGCGGCGGATGGTGAGCGCGTCAAGCAGCGCCTGGGTCGGGTGCTCGTGGCTCCCGTCGCCGGCATTGATCACCGCGCAGTTGACCTTCTCCGCCAGCAACTGCACTGCCCCCGATTCCGGATGGCGCACCACCAGCACGTCCGGGTGCATGGCATTAAGCGTCATTGCCGTATCGATCACCGTCTCGCCCTTGCGGATGGACGAGGTGGAGACGGACATATTGATGACGTCGGCGCCGAGCCGCTTGCCCGCCAGCTCGAACGAGGTACGCGTGCGGGTCGAAGCTTCGAAGAACAGGTTGATGATCGTCCGCCCGCGCAATAGCGACTGCTTCTTGTCGCCCCGGCGGTTCTGTTCAACGTAAGATTCGGATAGATTGAGGACTAGGCTGATTTCCGGAGGCACAAGGCCTTCGATGCCCAGCAGGTGGCGGTGGCGAAAGAACAGGAGCGGGTCACCGTCGGTCATGGGGGCGGGACTTTAGGGCTCGTTCCTGCCGCGCGCAAGGTGCGACGGTGATCGCCTCCCTGCAACCGGCAGGAGCGTCGCCGCTCCCGGGGAGGTCGCGCCCTGTCCTTTCCA
>JAEULG010000240.1 GCA_016793875.1 Rhodospirillales bacterium
CTGCCGGAGCGCGACCAGCGGCTGGTAGCGGAGATGTGGACGATTCGCCGCGCGCGGCTTTTCGATGCCTCCTGGTATCTTCAGCGCTATCCCGACGTAGCCGCATCGGGGCTCGGAGCGCTGGAGCACTTCTGTCGGTATGGTTGGCGGCGCGGCCGCGACCCCGGACCGCACTTCAGCACCAGCCTCTATCTCGCCGAACATCCGGATGCCGCCCGCGAAGGCAACCCCCTCGTCCATTTCGCCCGGCATCGCACAATGGCCGAGCCAGCGGCGGCTCCGCCGCCCGCGCCATTGCCGGACGAGCCGGTCTCGCCATGGTACGACGCAGTGACACCGCAGCTCTCCGTCGTCGTGCTCAACTTCAACCGGGCGGCGCTGACGCTGGCGTGCGTAAGGAGCCTGTTGCGCCATACGGAGACGCTGCGATTCGAGATCGTCGTCGTGGACAATGGCTCTGAAGCCGACGAGTTTGCTCAGCTTGCCCGCTGCCGCCTGTCGTTCCGGCTGATTCGCTTGCAGCGCAACGTCTACTTCGGCGAGGGCAACAATCTCGGCGTCGAAGCGGCGCGGGCGCCGCTGCTGTGTCTGATGAACAACGATGCAATGGTGACGCCGGGTTGGCTGGCACCGATGCTGCGCATCCTGCACGGGCAGCCCGACTGCGGGGCAGTAGGCCCGAAGTTTCTCTACCCGGACGGTCGCATCCAGGAAGCCGGCGCCCTGATCGATGCGACCGGCGATGCGCGGCGGCTTGGCCACGGAGCATCGGCCGATGATCCGGCGTTCGCCGAGCCGCGATGCGTCGATTATGTCTCGGCGGCCGCCGTGCTGCTGAGCAAGAGCGACTTCGAGCGGGTCGGCGGCTTTGATCCGTGCTGGGATCCGGCCTACTACGAGGATGCCGACCTCTGCCTGAAGCTGGCAGTGCTGGGTCGCAGGACGTGGGTCTGCCCGGATGCGGCGATCGTCCACCAGGAGAGCGTGACGACGAGCGATTCGCGGACCGCGCTCAATATCGAGGTGCTGAAGCAGATCAACCGCGGCATCTTCGTCGAGCGCTGGGGCACTTGGCTGGCGAGCCGTACCGAAGGATCCGGGCTGCCGGACGCCGCAGCCGCCGTGCAAGCCCGCGCAGGACCTATGCCCTGCTCCGCCGCGGCGATAAGTTGCCGGCGCCTCCTGCTGGTGGCCGCCGAACCGCTACTGCCCGACAGCCGCACCCGCCGGTTGCTGGCTTTCGCCGAGGCGCTGCGGGAAAGCCACATCGCCAGCATCGTCACGCCGGAACGCAGCAGCCGCATCCGCGTCAATGCCATCAGCGATGCCCTGGGTCTGCAGCTGGGCGCATTCGAGACGGCTGCTCCCGACGACGTCGGCCGGATGGGAAACTTCGAGACCGCCGTCGTCTGCAGCGGCGATGCCCTGCCTCCGGTCCCCGCGCCGGCCCGCCACGCCTCCCTGCTGTGTCTCGACGCGGCTCTGCCGGCCGATTCCGAGCAGGCACGGCGGGGGCGCTGGTGGCAGGGCTATGCCGTTCTCCTCGTCGGCAGCGAGGCCGCGCGCGACCGGCTCGGCGCCGACGCCGCCGGCCTCACCCTGCCGCTGCCGCCGATCGAGGTGCTGCCACCCACCATCGCCCCCGTCCCCGGCGCGGATCCCGAGGGCAACCTGCGTTCAAGCGGCAACCGCGTCGTTATTCTCAACATCGCTGCCTTCCGCGCCGCCGCGCCGGGCCCGCACGGGCCGCTGATCGCCGCCCTGCGCGAGCTGCGGGCGCGATCGGGCATCGATGCGACCCTGCACCTCGCTGGGACGCTGGCAGCCGATGCCGACGACCGGGACTTCCTGATGCGCTGCCGGCAGGCTGCCGAAGGGCTCCCCGTCGTGTTCCACGTCAACGCATCGCGCGACCGCCTCCGCCATCTCTACCGGCGCGCCGCCGTCTACTGGCACGACGCCGGACCCGCAGGGGAAAAATCGGCCGCACGGCGGGGCGGAACGGTGGCACTGCTGGAAGCGATGACGGCAGGCTGCCTGTGCTTCGGCAGCGGCAGCAAAGACTTTCACCTTCGCGACGGCAGCACTGGCTGCATCGTCGCCGGCGCTGCCGAGCTGGCGGTGCGGACGGCGCGGCTCCTTGATCCCGGCGCCGCGCGGATGCGGCTGGAGATGCGGCGCCTCGCGGCTACCCACGCCGGTCTCTGCGCCGCGGCGGCCTTGCAGCCTCACTATCGCCGCATCGCTATCCCCGCCGCCGCTTCCTGCGCCGATCCGGTCTACGGCTGAGGGCAGCACGCCCGGACAGCCGTCCGCCTTATAGCCGGACGATATTGCCCGTTCCCTGGTTGTAGACCTGATTGCGCACCGCGGGCGTTGGAGCATAGACGTTCATGTTGCCGACTTTGCAGTTGGAGGCCCCGGCGGTAAGCCAGATGGCGGTTACGCAGATGCGGAAAGTATTGCCATCGATGAGACCGTAGTCCCCCTTGCCGACAACGACACCGTTGAACCTGTTGCCGCCGATCGAGCTGTCGATGAAGTCGTTGCCGATGATCTTGAACCAGCTGCATCCGCGGGCGCTGGCGCCGCTCAGCATTACCCCGGCCACTGCCTGCGAGGCGTTCACAAAGGCATAAAGGCTGTTGCCGATGATCGTCGCCTGGTCGCAATCGTCGGCCAGGATGCAGGCGGCGAGCGCATTGATGTGCGAATTGGCGACGTTCAGGACCGGCAGCGGCGCCTGCGGTGCGTCGAAAACAACGCCGTTCCAGACGCTAACGAGGTTGCAGTTCTCCACATACGCGCCCTCGACGCCGCGGAAGCATACCGCCGTCGTGGCGTTGTACACGGAGCAGCCCTTGACCAGAAACTCGACGGGATGGCCGTTCTCGTAGGTATCGTTGACGCCATGGAAGTGGAAGGCGAAGGGACTGTTGGCCGTCGGCGTCACGCCGGTCTGCCAGCCGGTGAACGAGCAGTTCAGCACGGTTCCCTTAAGCGCCGCAATGGCATCGATACCGACGTCCCAGCCGCTCGTCCAGATGGTTTGAGCGCCGCGGAAGAAGCAGTTCTCGACAAGGAACCGCGGCGACGACCGATCGAAGACATGCACCTTCTGCGGCACGATGACGCCCCAGTCCACCTCGCCGCTGTAATCGAGCGTGATCGCGGTGCCCCCCTTCGCATCGACCTGGAAGGAGAGGTCACGGATGTGGTGGAACTGGGTATCGGCGTTGGCCGTGATCGCTATTCCGAGGCTGCTGGCGTCGGCGGCCCACTTCAGGACGGAGAGTCCAAGCCCGTCTCCCACCAATGAGACCGGCGCATTGGCGAAGCTGATCCGCTGCTTCAGCAGATAGGTCCCAGCCGGCACGCGCAGGATTCGTCGGTGGCTGGCCACGTGTGCAGCAGCGGCGGCGAATGCCGCGGTATCGTCCGCAATGCCGTCACCGACGGCACCGAACTCCGTAACCGTGATCACCCGTGCAAGGCGGGCCCGCTCCGCCACCGTCATCATCACCTTGCCGGCAGAATCGATGATCTGGTCCGCCCTATAGTCCCCCGCCACGGCCGCGACCGCCCCTTTCCTGCCGAACACGCTCGTGACCGTCTCGACATCCCCCGCCATTTGCCAATCTCCATCACCATGCCGCCAACGGCTCCTCGACGGAGCCCGTTGGGTGATGGCTTATAGTCTCATTACACCGGGTTGTAAAGGTCTATATTCCTATTACACTGCCTGCCTGATCAGATCTCGCCCCCGCATGGAGTGGAAATGGCGCGCATTGACTGTTGCCAACATCGCAAGAACGCATCAAGCTGATTGATCTTCCGCCCTCCTGTCGCTGTTCCAGCCGATGTGAACCTCATGACCTCTGCCAATCGTGAGCAGGAACCGTTGAATGTCGTCGCCCGTCCTGCTTTTAAAGATGCCGCCAGCAAGCCGTATAATTCTTTGTTGTACTCTTCGTTACGGGGGCTTGGCGTGCATGTTTCCGAGTATAAAACCCGATACCTATTGCACGGCGAGGTAGATATTTGGCACATACATTGGCCGGAAAGCCTCCTGGAGATAAAGAGCTTGGCGAGCGCTTGGCTCTCTGCCCAGAAATATCGGATGTTACTGAACATTGCTCATCGGCGGGGGATCAAGCTGGTATGGACAATTCACGATCTTGTTCCCCACGATGTCGTTTATCCGCGCATTGAATGGCCGTTCTGGCACGACATCATTCGCGGCGTCGACGGCGCGATCGCTCTGACACAGAAAGGTCTCGATCTGGCGCGGGAACGCTATCCGCGTCTGCATGAGGTCCCGGCTTTCGTTATCCCGCACGGGCACTTCCGCGATGTCTATCCGAACACGGTCTCGCGCGCCGAGGCCCGCCAGTCTCTGGGTATCGGCGAGTCGACGCGGGTGATCGGCTATTTCGGTCAGGTGCGGCCGTACAAGAACGTGCCGAGCCTGGTCCGCGCCTTTCGCTCGCTGCCGGACGACGATATCTGCCTGCTGGTGTGCGGGCGGATCAGCAAGCGCACCGGCGGCCGGGAAGAGATCATGGCGGCCGCAGGCGGCGATCCGCGCGTCCGGCTCGAGCTGCGCTATATCCGACCGGAGGAGATCCAGCTCTATACGCTGGCCACCGACCTGATGGTGTTTCCATATTCCGAGATTCTCAACTCCGGCAGCGCCATTCTCGCCCTGTCTTATGACCGGCCGATCGCGGTACCGAATCTCGGCGCCCTTCCGGAGCTACGCCGGATGGTCGGGGAAAGCTGGGTTCTCGGCTACGAGGGCGACATCGACGGGCGCATCCTCACGGAGGCGCTGGCATGGGCGCGGAAGACACCGCGGCCAGCCCATGCGCCGCTGGAGCAGCTGGACTGGCCAGCCATCGGCGGCAAGACCCTCGCCGCCTACCGGGAGGTGATCCGCGACGGCCGCAACGGCCACGCGAACTGAGGAACCGCTGCGGCGAGCGCCTGCTACGGGCGCCCGTTCAGCAACTCCCAGTAAGGCTCTGGCCTCGCGACGATCAGATCGTCAAGAGAACTGGACCCAGCTGCCCAGCGGCCACCCTTCATGTGATCCATGTAACGGCCGAGCGGGCTGTTGATGAACACGTGTCCCGCGCGCGTGCCGAGACCGGCGGCAATGTCGTGAGTCCTGTGCCGGCGCTTCTCGAAGCGACGGCGGACGACATCGAACAGCCAGGAATCGTGATATTCGCGTTCACGGAACAGCGAATCGCGAGTGTAAAGGGTGCGGAAGGTGGCGAGGAACTCGTGGATGGCGGGATGGCGCAGGTTGTAGGCGACGAGCCCGCATTCCGAACATCCCGGCCGCTTCAGGAAGCCGAGCAGGCAGTCGTCTGGCACCAGACCTTCCAGGAACGCCCGCGGGATATCCTCGAAGACGAGCACGTCGGCGTCCAGCCAGCACAACACCTCGGCGCCACTGCGTGTCGCCGCATCAAAGATGGCGAAGCACTTATGACTGAATCGGATCGCATCCCAGCGGTAGCCAATACCCCAATCGATCCATTTCAGCTTGATCCGCGGCAACCGGGAGCCGTTCTTGTGCCATTTGACGCGGATGAAGGGGCGCCTGCCCCTTCGTTCCCGGCCCCGCGCGCGCAGATTGTCACGATGCCGCTCCTTGAAGGCGACGAGATCAGGGCAGGCCTCCAGCAGATCGACAGGAATAACCCTCGGACTCGGAATCTCCGGGACGAATCCTTCCGCGTATACAAACACCGCTACGTCATCCGGAAAATGACGATCGACGCTTTCGATCATTCGGCGTCCGTAGCGCTCGTAGCCTTCAGCATTACAGGTCGTTACGACCGCGACATGTCTCATGCTCTCATGCGACCCCAATCGATAGTGCGCTTGGCCAACTGAGCGGAATTTTGCGATTGACAAGCGATGCTATCGCAGACGGCATCAACCTCGCAGGCGATGCGATCAGGTTGACCTGATCGCGGTCCAGAAGCAATGCAATTTGCACACCGCCCTGCGCAACCGGCAGCAACTGTGAATAACACCTTCAGTTGCCTGTGCTGTAGAACCGGCGCGCCCGCGTATCTTCCCCGATCTCAAACGTTTGTGGCGAGAGCATGTTCCTGTGATCTGCTTGTGCAATGCGCTGCACCGCACTATATGGGGCTGCATTCTGCACCTATGGGCGGACGGTTTCCCCCGCACCGCACGGACACCATGCGAAAATACCTTATACCGATCGGAGTTGTGGTTGCCCTGGCCGTGGTGGTGAGCCTCACGGCGTTTCGTGGAAATGGCTCATCTGGGTCCTACCGGCTGGCAAAAGTCGAATCGGGCCCGATGGTCAGCGTTGTCGCCGCCGCCGGAAGCGTTGAGTTGACCACCTCCTATCCGGTCGTTGCGCGGATCGCCGGGGTCGTCACCAATGTTGACGTCGATTTCAACACCCAGGTGCAGCCAGGTGACGTCCTCGCCCGGCTGAATCCGGAAGACGCCGAAGCGCGGCTCAATATCGCCCAGGCCGACCTCGATGTCGCCCGCGGCGCCGTCGAAATCGCCAACAGCCAGATCGATCTGTCACGCCGGCAGTTGGACAATGCCCGTGCAGCGCTGGAAAGCGCGCGGGCCGCCTCGAAGTCAGCAGACTTTGCCAAGAGCGACACCCAGCGCGATCTGACGATCAAGCAGAAGCTCGCCACCACCGGCGACGCCGCGCCGATCGAACTGGAGCGCGCGCGCAACGCCCAGGGCCGCGCGGACAACGACGTGGCGGCGGCAAAAGCGCATCAAGAGGCGGCGGTCGCGCAAGCGGCGGCGTCTCAGGCGCAGCTCGATGTCTCCGAATCGCAGCTTCGCAATGCCGAGGCGACGCTTGCCGCCCGTGAGATTGCTGTCAACCAGGCGCAGGCGGACGTCGAGCGAACGACGGTGCGTGCCCCGGTCGCTGGTACCGTGATGGCAAAGAACGTGGTCGTCGGTCGCACCGTGAACGTCGGCGAGGTCCTGTTCACCATCGCCCCCGACCTGCGGCAGGTTCAGGTTCAGGCGCGCATCGACGAAGCCGACGTCGGCAGAATCGCCGCGGGGCAGCCGGCGACGTTCGTCTTTGGCGCCTTCCCCGGTCAGGCGTTCCACGGGAAAGTCGCCGACATCCAGAAGACTCCCCAGGTGGCCGAAGGCGTCGTAACCTATACCGTCAGGATTCTCGCGAATAACGATGAATTGAAGTTGCTGCCAGGGATGACTGCGGCGGTAAATATCATCGTCGATAGCCGTACGGATGCGATCAAAGTGCCACGCGCCGCCTTGCGTTTCGTGCCGACTGCCGCTGGCGAAGAAAAAGCCTTGGCGGCGCCGAGGCCAGGGGGTAACGATACAGTTTGGCGGCTCGGATCTGGCAACCGGCCAGAGCCTGTTGTGATCAAGGCTGGCATCAGCGATGGGGTCTACACGGAAGTCGTGTCAGGAGACCTGCATCCGGGCGAGGAAATCATCGTCGGCGCTGCCGACAGCTCGAAGAAGTCCGGCGGACCACTGAGATTCTGACCCCCGTGACCGACCTCATAGTCACCGATCGGCTGACCAAGCATTACCTTGTTGGTCAGCAGGAAGTTCCGGCGCTGACCGATGTGTCGATCAGCATCGGCCGAGGCGAGTTCGTGGCCATCATGGGTGCGTCCGGCTCGGGCAAGTCCACGCTGATGAACCAGATCGGCTGCCTCGATACGCCGACGTCCGGAAGCTATCGGCTCAGCGGAGTCGACATCTCCAGCCTGTCGTCCGATGCGCTGGCGCAACTGCGCAATCGCGAGATCGGCTTCTGCTTCCAGTCGTACAATCTGCTGTCACGGGCAACCGCGATGGCCAACGTCGAAGTCCCGCTGATCTACGGCGGCGTCGATCGGAGCGAGCGGCACAACCGGTCCGCCCAGGTGCTGGCGGAAGTCGGGCTTGCTGAACGCCGGCACCATCTGCCGAGCCAGCTTTCCGGCGGTCAGCAGCAGCGGGTGGCGATCGCCCGCGCCCTGGTCAACCGGCCGCAACTGATTCTCGCCGACGAGCCGACGGGCACGCTCGATTCCCGTACTGGCCTCGAGATCATGGCGCTATTCGGCCGGCTCAACGAAAGCGGCATCACCATCATCCTTGTCACCCACGACCAGACCGTCGCCGGTTTCGCTCGCCGGGTGATCTCGTTGAAGGACGGATTTGTCATCGACGACCGCCTCCAGGACAACGAGGCGCATGTCCGCGACCGGCAGGCTCTCCTCCGCAAGGTGGTGCAGGCGTGAATTACCTCGATGCTCTGCGCAGCGCCGTCGACGCCATCCGCGGTAACGCCCTGCGCAGCCTGCTGACGATGCTGGGCATCGTCATTGGTGTCGCCGCCGTGATCATCGTCGTCGCCATCGGCTCCGGCGCGCGCGCGGTCGTCGTCGAACAGATCCAGAGCCTCGGCTCGAACCTCATCGTCATCGATGCCCGCAGCAGCCTGTGGCTGTCGGAAGCGGATGCCAACGCGATCAAGGCGGAGGTTCCCGGCGTGCTGATCGCCGAGCCGATCCTGCGCGGTGGTTTGCCCGCCAACGCCGGCAATATCCTGTGGCCGACCACCGTCAACGGCGTCACCGAGAACTTCCTCGAAGTGCGAGACTGGCCGCTTTCCAGCGGCCGCAACTTCGAGCCGGAGGAGGTGAATGCCGGCGCCAAGGTTGTCCTTCTCGGCTCGACCACGGCCCGGGTGCTGTTCGGCGACGCCAATCCGATCGGTCAGGTGGTGCGGCTCAAGCAGGTACCGCACATGGTCATCGGCGTGCTGGCGGCGAAAGGCACGTCCAATACCGGCCGCGACCAGGACGATATCGTCGTCGTCCCGTTGAAGACCGCGCGCAGCCGGCTGCTCGGGTCCAACTCCGTCAATCCGGACCGCATCGACACCATCCTGATCAAGGTCGACGAAGCGTGGAACCTCAATCAGGCCGAAAGCGACATCCGCGCGCTGATCCGCGAGCGGCCCCGGCTCGCCGCCAGCCTCGACGAAGACATCAACATCAAGAACATGGCCGAGGTCCTGAAGATCAAGGAGTCTTCGGCGGGCGCACTGGCGCTGCTGGTCGCTGCCATCGCCTCGGTCTCGCTGATCGTCGGCGGCATCGGCATCATGAATATCATGCTCGTCTCAGTGGTCGAACGGACCCGCGAGATCGGCATTCGCATGGCGGTCGGCGCTCGCCGGCGCGATATCCTCTCGCAGTTCCTGGTCGAGGCGGTCACGCTGTCGGTGATCGGCGGGCTGATCGGCATCGCCCTCGGCGTCACCGCCTCGGTGACCATCGCCGTCTTTGCCGAATGGCCTTTCATCTTCAGTCTGCAGGCAGTGCTGCTGGCGGTCGGTTTCAGCATTACCGTCGGCGTCGTCTTCGGCTTCTACCCGGCGCGCCGCGCCTCAATGCTCGATCCCATCGAAGCGTTGCGTCACGAGTAGCGCGCGCGACATCAGGCGGCCGGTTGCCGCTTGTTGGGCGCGCGTGCCTCACCGGAGGTCCCTTTCTGTGTTCCTGGCTACCTTCCGCGGAAAAGAGCATCGGTTCAGCGTCGCGACACAGCGTGCGCCCGGTCATGGCTGGCGCCGCAGCACGGCGCTGGCGGCGGGACTTGCTGCTTTGCTGGCCACGGCGCCCGGAGCATCGGCGGAGACCATTCAAGAGGCGATGGAGAGCGCCTACGCGAGCAATCCCTCCCTGCTGGCAGCGCGCAAGGAACTGACCCGGACCGACGAGGGTGTCGCTCAGGCGGTGGCAGGCTGGAAGCCGCAGGCTGCGGTGACGGTCGGCGGTGGCTGGATCAAGGATTTCTCAGGCGACGACACCGCCAACAGTTCCCAAAGCCAGTTTTCGACCACCGACGGTCCCACCGCCGTCCTCAACCTGCAGGCGCAGCAGCCCATATACAATTTCTACACCGGGCCGCGGGTCAACGAGGCCGAGCAGACGGTGAAGGCGCAGCGGGCGCAACTGCTCGGCGTCGAGCAGGATGTATTGCTGCGCACTGCCGCCGCCTACCTCGACGTTGTCCGCGTCGAGGCACTGCTGCGCTACAGCATCGACTATGAGCGGGCACTGCAAAGCAGTCTCGATGCCACCCGGCGGCAGTTCGATCTCGGCACGGTGCGCAACTCCTCGGTCGCGGAGGCCCAATCGCAGTACGCATCGGCGACCGCCCAGCGTATCGAATTGGAAGGGGCGTTGACGACCGCGCGCGGCAACTACGAGGCGATAGTCGGATCACCGCCGGCTTCGCTGAAAATGCCGCCGATGCCGACCGGCCTGCCCGCCAGCCAGGACGAGACGATCGCCGCTGCAGAGGAAAATCCGAGCTTTATCGCGGCCAATCGCCTGGAGAAGGCGGCGCAGGATGGCGTCGATGCCACCTCCGGCCTGAAGCTGCCGCAGTTCGCACTGCAGGGGCAGGTCAACCCGCAGTCCGGCATCATCATGGGCGTGATGACCATGCCGCTCTACAACCCCGTGCTGGATCCGCAGCTGCGGGCGGCGAAGGGACTGGTGGGCCAGCGGCGGCAGGAACTCGAGGCCTCGCGGCGGCAGTCGCAGCAAGGCGCTCTCAGCGCCTGGCAGGACTTGCAGAGCTCGCAGGGCCGCATCGGTGCCATCGAGGCACAGGTTAACAACGCCCGGATTGCCGCAGAAGGAACCGGTCGCGAGTACGGCTTCGGCCTGCGCACCGTGACCGAGCTGCTGCTCACCCAGGCGCAATATTTCCAGGCGCAGGCCAACCTGCTGGGTGCGCAGCAGCAGATGCGGATCGCCGCCTATCGCGTGCTGGCCGCTGTCGGGCGTCTGAACGCCCGGGATCTGGGGCTGAACGTCCAACTGTTCGATCCGAAGCGGAACTACGACAAGGTGCGCAATCGTTGGTGGGGGAGCGGACCGGATCTCGACTGAAGCCCGGCATCCCATTTGCTGCCGGTTCGACCGCTGCCGGTATTGCCGGCGGCGTGTTGGCGGGTCCATCATGACCGCAAGGAGGCGGAAGCAGTCTTGAGCCGCGACGAGCGCAGGAATAACGCCCGGAAGCGCGACGGCAACTGGCATCAGGCGGTGATGCAGGTGCTGCGGCTGGTTTCGCTGCGCCAGCGGTTTCTCGTCATCGGCGGCCTCTTCGTCGCCAGCATGTTCGAACTTCTCGGCCTCACCATGATCATCCCGCTGCTGGCCGCGGCGACCATGGAAGTGCACGGCGGCAAGGGCGCCATCACCAATGCCATCCGCAAGGGCATGGAGTCGATCGGTCTGCCGTTCGATCCGCTGCTGATCCTCGTCGTTATCGTCGTCGGCTTCTGTCTCAAGGCCGCCGTCACCATCACGACGATGCGCTACGTTACCGATATCGTCGCCAGCATCAGCAACGCCTTCCAGGTGAAGCTGCTGCGCAATCTGCTGAGCGCCCGCTGGAGCTTCTTCATCCGCCAGCCGCTCGGCCGGCTGGTGCACGCCACTGGCTCCGAGGCCGCCGCGGTCGGCGAGAGCTTCTTCAGCCTCGCGACGGTGCTAGCCAGCATCCTGCAGGCGGCGTTGTTCCTGACGGTCGCTGCGCTGATCTCGTGGAAGCTGGCGCTGCTGGCGATGGGCATCGGTTTTCTGATGTTCTTCTCGTTCGGCCGGCTGGTGCGCAGCAGTCGCAAGGCGGCGCGCCGGCATCGGGCGCAGATGCGCCAGCTCGCCGGGAATTTCACCGACGCGATGATCGGCATCAAGCCGATCCGAGCGATGGGTCGCACCGAGCGCTTCGGTCGGCTGTTCGAGGCCGACGCCCGCGGCATCGCCCAGACGCTGCGCGCCCGCGTCATCAGCAGCGAATACGTCACCGAGATGCAGGAGCCGGTGATCGGGGTCCTGCTGGCGATCTCGTTCTATTACGCGACCCAGGCCGGGTCGATGCACCCGACCGACGTGATGATCATGGCTATCCTGCTGGTCCGCACCATCAGCATCCTCTCGCCGCTGCAGCGCGTCGTCCTGAAGTTCATCCAGTCCTACGACCTCTACTGCTCGCTGGTCAGCCTGCTCGACGAGACCGCGGCGGCGGCCGAGCATGCGGGTGGATCGACGCCACCGGTCTTTGAGTGCGACATTGTCTTCGAGCGCGTCACGTTCGGCTACGGCGAGCGCCTCGTCCTGCGCGACCTCGACCTCGTCATCCCGCACGGTAGCATCACCGCTCTCGTCGGCCCCTCCGGCATCGGCAAGTCGACGACCGTAGACCTGCTGGCCGGCCTCTACCAGCCGCTCGCCGGTCATATCCGCATCGACGGCGTCGACCTGCGGGAACTCGACCTGCAGCGCTGGCGCCATATGCTGGGGTATGTACCGCAGGAGGTGACGCTCTTCCACGACAGCGTCTTCCGCAACGTCAGCCTGTGGGAAGATGGCGCATCGGAAGCCGACGTCATCAATGCGCTGCAAGTGGCGGGTGCTTGGCCCTTTGTCTGCGAATTGCCGGGCGGTCTGGGCCAAGTGCTGGGCGAACGCGGCCACCGTCTGTCGGGTGGCCAGCGCCAGCGCATCTCCATCGCCCGGGCGCTGGTGCACCGGCCGAAGCTGCTGATTCTGGACGAGGCGACCACCGGCCTCGATCCGCAGACCGAAGCCGAGATCTGCGAGGTGGTGCGGCGGCTGTGCACCGACGAGGGGCTGACCGTGCTCGCCATCTCGCACCAGCCGGCTTGGCAGCGCATCGCCGATCGCGTCTATACCATGGTGGACGGGACGACGGTGCAGACCCACCCCGTCGTCGTACCGCTGGTCTCCGCCGGCTGAAGGCAAGGCGGATCCTTGCCCGTCGTCGCCGGCGACGCAAGAGCGGGACCCACTCTCTGCCGATCCCAGAATCGGCCATTGCCGCGCCGAGACCCTGTACAGCCGGCCGGCAAGCCGCTAAGTTGCCTTCGCCAGACGGTCGGGCTTGCGGCTATCGCGATCACTGTACCGTTGGCGGTTGGTGCGACATGCGGGGTGTCGTACGATCCGCCACCACCCCGGCCACAGCACGGACGGGCGCATAGCTCAGTTGGTAGAGCAGCTGACTCTTAATCAGCGGGTCCAAGGTTCGAGTCCTTGTGCGCCCACCAATTTCAAGCACTTACAGCAGCCGTTCCGGTTTCTGAGTTGGAACTTCGGCTAAAATTCCAACTCCGTTCGCTTTCTGTACAACTCAAGTTTGTGGATCGCCGCCTTCGCCATCGGCGCGGTCCGTGGGAGATAGGTCTCCAGAATCCGAGTCGTTCGGTCAAGCTGGTGACCAGTGATCGCGGAAATCTGCGGAATCGTACAATCGGCTTCCGCCAGATGAACGACCGCCGACCGTCTGAGATCGAGGAACTGTAGCCCGATTCCGGCCGCCTTGGCGATTCGCCGGAACTCGTGGCGGAAGTGATCCGCTTTGTACGCGCGAGAAGTACTTTCCGAGATCAGGATCACCGGCGACTGCCGCACGGCGCTCTCGAACAGAACCAGATCGCTTCCGTCCGCCGAACCGTGGGCGCGGCCTAGCGTGCTGCCGGCCGGGCCGTCGCCCGCCGATGTGGCCTTCGCAGGCTTTGCCTTCGGCAGCGCGACGACGTTGGCGGCACGAGCGTCCGCATTCTCCCCATCGTGTTCGCGCAGCTGCGCCAGCGCCTCATCGAGGGCCGCCTTCAGCTGGGAGGCGACCGGAACCGGTAGCAACACCCCGGTCTTGCTCTGGCGCAGCGTGATCGTCGTGCCGTCGTACTGCGCCCAGGTCAGGCGGAGGATGTCCCCTTCCCGCTGGCCGAGGTACGCTCCCAGCAGCACCGCCAGCGCCATCGACGGGCGCTCCGCCTTGCGCGCCGCGGCGACGAACGCCGCGATCTGCGCGTTGCTCCAGATCCCCTGACGCGGCGGACGCGATCGCATGCCCGGCTTCTTCGCCGGATTTTCGTCGAGGAACCCTTCGTCCACGGCGAGTTGCAGGAGAACCCGCAGGACCCGCATGACGGCGTTGGCTTGCGCAGGCGTGTCGGCCATGGAGCGGTAAAAGGCCCGAACGATTTTCCGGCGAAGACTTTTCACCGGAGGATGCCCGGCCCGAGCGGACCAGTTCTCGATGACGCCGAGGCACTGGTCGTAGCCACGGCGGGTCGAGGCCGCCAAACGTTGGTAGCGTTCGTCCGCTCGATAGAGGCGAATCAGCCAGGGAATCGTCTCGGGCTTGAACGGGCTTTCCTCGATCCCGTTTCGCCAATCATCCAGCCGATGATTCAGTGCCTCCGCCTCGCAGATGGCGGTCTCCAGATCATCGGCAAGGCGGCGGGAGTGGAAACCAGCGGCACGCAATGTGCGGCCCGGCTGCCAATAATACAGTAGCCGCCCTGCTCGCAGCTTCGAAACCAGATACCGGATCTGGACCTTAGCCATGCGTTGCACGATTCCAGGCCTCTTCGAAGCTGACATTGATGGCATTGTCGCCAAGACGGTCAAGCCAGTTATCAATCGCCATTTTGTCGTAACCGCCGACGACCGGCAGGGGCTGCGGAAACCCAGCCTCTTGAAGTCGTGCGGAATGCTGCGCCAACCACGTCGCCGAGCGTCCGAGGTAGGCAGCGGCCTCCGCCGCGGTCAGGATGCGCTTGCTATCAAAGGCCTGCTTTCGTTTCGACATCAGTAAGGAAGCCTGGTGCTGATGATGCGCAAGGAGCTCATGCGCGATTTTGAGGGCGTTCTCGGCACAGCAAGTCTCCGCAAGCACCGCGCGCGCCAAGGGGAACAAACAACTCTCATCAGGCGGGCGCCCCGCGCGCGGCAGTGAGGTAACTGCCGTCCCTCCAGCCATTGACGGATATCACCTCCTTGATTTCGCGGCCGTTCGCTGAGCGCTGCACGAAGACGATGCAGCCGATCGCGGTTGCAATCGATCGGCAGGGCGGCTGCGGGGAGACCTCGGCGCACAGGTCCTCCAGGCGGCCGAGGGCATCCCGTGCGCTGTTGGCGTGCACCGTACAGAAACTGCCGCTGTGGCCTGTGTTCATCGCGTGGATCAGCTCCATCGCTGCGTCGCCGCTGCGGACCTCTCCCAGGACGATGCGGTCCGGGCGGTAGCGCAGCGCCAGCTGCACGAGCGCGCGCATGCTCACTTCGGTCGTGGTGAGCATGCGGACGTGATCCGGCGCCTCGACGCGGATCTCCTGGGTGTCCTCCAGAACAAGGCAGCGGTCGCCCTGGACGCTCGGCAGCGCCAGCAGGCTCGACAGCAGCGAGGTCTTGCCCGAGCCAGTGCTGCCGGCGATCAGGATGTTGCGGCGCGCCTCGACGGCCGCATGAAGCGCCGGGAACGGGCCGCTCGGGGCAGCGGCCTGCGGACGCCCATCTCCGGACGGAGCTTGGCATCGGCCTGTGGGTCCTTGCGGAGCGAACGCCGCCAGCTCGAAGGTCACGGCCGGCGGCTTGCGCACGGCGAAGGTCGGCCGGCTGGTGATCGGCGCGATGGTTGCGGCGATGCGCTCGCCGGTGCGCGGCAATGTCGCCGACAGCACCGGCGCCGTTCGTGTCAGCGGGACGCCGCAATGGTGGGCGATCAGCCGCAGCGCCGCATCCGCGTCGGCGGCGGTCATCGTGCACCCGGTGTCCTCGCGGCCACGGCCGGTGCGGTCAACCCACAGCCGGCCGTCGGCGTTGAGCAGGAGATCGGTCACCGGCGGCTCGTCGAGCAGCCGGGCGACATGCGCGCCGAGCGCATGCCGCAGTGCGTCCTCCAGGCGCAGCTCAACGACGCTGTTCATGCGGTGTGCTCCGCAGCCGGCTCGCCGGTGCGCATCTGCTCGATGGCGTCTGGCGTGAGACGTGTCCGCAGCTGGTCGGCATCGCCGGCGCAGTCCTCCAGAACCGCGGCGAGGCACGCGACGAACGGCGCGTGAGCCGATGGAAGAGTGCGCGCGCCGCTGATCCACTTGCGCGCCATCTCCGCGTTCTCCGGGAAGAGCATCTTCGCGGCCTTGCTGTTGCTCCAGCCGAGCTGCGCCGCGATCTGGGCGAGCACGCCTTGCGAGTCCGACGTCTCCGAGCTTTCCTTCGGCACGCCCTGCGTCAGCACCTGGCGGGCGAGCGGCGCCTCTGCCGCGGCCGGAGGAGACTTCTGCCCGGTTGACGGCTGGCTGCCGACCGGTGGATGCGAACACGCCATCCTGAGGATCTCGGCGTTCTGGTCCGGCGCTGCGCCGCCGCGTCGCAGGTTGGTTCCGAGCCGGCGCAGCAGCCGGTGGCGGAACCACTGCACTTTGCGGGTGCGGAACGGCTTCTCGCCGGTGACCAGCACCAGCTGCTCGTCGTAGGCGAGCTGACGAACCTCGCCGGCGTCGAGCAGCGGCCGGCGCTGCTCGGAGATGCTGGTGGAGCCCTTGAACCACGCCAGCCCGCCGCGCGGGCGCGTCTCGCTCTGTTTCGTCTCGGTTGCCGAGCCCAGCATCGTCGAGATCATCTTCTGCGTATCGGGATCGGCCGCCGCGAAGCAGACGACGATCCGGCACTTGTCGACGATCGTCTGGTCGCGGCCGTAGGTGCTGATGATGTCCTTGAACGACTGCACGATCAGCAGCGCGGTAATGCCGTAGCCGCGCATCACCCGCATCTGGCTGCTGAAAAAATCCAGCCGCCCCAGGCTCGGGAACTCCTCCAGCAGGTACAGCAGCCGGTGCTGTTTCGCCCGGCCGTCGGTGGCGGCGCCGGTGTCGTACATCAGCGCCTGCGCCACCTGTGTGAGGATCAGCCGGGTCAAGGGGCGC
>JAEULG010000254.1 GCA_016793875.1 Rhodospirillales bacterium
AGAGACGCCGCCGCTGATGCGGCAGCAACACGAAGAAGACGCCGGCGCGGGAAAATGACCATGCAGCTCACCGAAGAACAGACGATGATCCGCGACATGGCGCGCGCGTTCGCCAGCGAGCAGTTGGCGCCGTACGCCGCCGAACGGGACCGTACCCACGCGTTTCCGGCCGATGCCGTCCGCCAGATGGGCGAATTGGGCCTGCTGGGAATGCTGGTGCCGGAGGAGTGGGGAGGGGCCGGTGCGGACCACGTCGCCTACGCGCTGGCCATCGAGGAGGTCGCAGCCGGCGAGGGCGCCTGCTCGACGATCATGAGCGTCCACAATTCCGTCGCCTGCGCCCCCATCCTGAAGTTCGGCACCGACGCACAGAAAGAGCGTTTCCTGCGGCCGATGGCGCGAGGCGAGATGCTCGGCGCCTTCGCCCTGACCGAGCCGCAGGCGGGATCGGATGCGGCGGCGCTACGCACCCGCGCGGTGAAGAGCAACGGCGGCTACGTGCTCAACGGCGTCAAGCAGTTCATCACCTCGGGCAAGCATGCGCAGGTCGTCATCGCCTTCGCCGTCACCGACCCCGCCGCTGGCAAGAAGGGTATCACCGCCTTCATCGTGCCCACCGACACCCCCGGCTACCTCGTTACCCGCATCGAGGAGAAAATGGGGCAGCGGGCGTCGGACACCGCCCAGATCACTTTCGACAACATGCGCCTGCCGGCCGACCTGCGGCTCGGCGGCGAGGGCGACGGCTACCGCATCGCGCTCGCCAACCTCGAAGGCGGCCGGATCGGCATCGCCGCCCAGTCGGTCGGCATGGCGCGGGCTGCTTTCGAGGCGGCGCTGGCCTATGCCAAGGAACGAGAGGCATTCGGCCGGCCGATCATCGACCATCAGGCGATCGCCTTCCGGCTGGCCGACATGGCGACCGAGATCGATGCGGCACGCCTGATGGTATTGAGGGCTGCCGGCCTACGCGACCGCGGCGAGCCGTGCCTGAAGGAAGCCTCGATGGCCAAGCTGTTCGCCTCGGAGATGGCCGAGCGGGTGTGCTCGGCGGCGATCCAGGTGCTCGGCGGCTACGGCTACGTCACTGATTTTCCCGTCGAGCGCATCCTCCGCGACGTCCGCGTCTCGCAGATCTACGAGGGCACCTCGGACGTCCAGCGCATCGTCATCAGCCGCGCCGTCGCGCACCAGTGAGCCGGATCAGGCGATGCGATCAGACATCGTCCTGACCTGCCCGCGAGAGCGCCTCAAACTTGCCCGGATCCTTCGAGGTAGCCGCGCTTGCGCGTATCCGGCATCCATATCGAGGCGGCGAGCGCAACCGCCGCCATCACCGCCACGTACCAAGCGAACCAAGCCTCGCGCCCGGACGCCTTGAACGACAGGGCGACGTACTCCGCCGAGCCGCCGAACAGGGCGTTGGCAACGGCGTAAGGGAAGCCCACGCCCAGCGCCCGCACCGTCGTCGGGAACAGCTCGGCCTTCACGACGCCGGCGATCGACGTGTAGAACGAGCCGATCAACAAGCCGACCATGACCAGGAAGAACGCAGCATAAGCACTGGTAACGGTGCCGAGCGCACCAAGGAGCGGCACCGCCGCCACCAATGCCAAGCCGGTGAAGCAGATCATCGAGTTCCGCCGGCCGATGCCATCGGAAAGGGAGCCGAATACCGGCTGCAGGACCATGAAGACCAAAAGCGCCACAGTCATCATCGCGCTTGCCGCCTTGGCATCAAGATGCGCGGTATTGACCAGGTATTTTTGCATGTAGGTGGTAAACGTGTAGAAATAGAGTGATCCGCCGGCGGTAAACGCCAGCACCATAAGCAGGGCGCGCCGGTGGTGCAGGAGGGCGCGCAGCGATCCCGCTTCTTTGCTGTGCATCGCGTCAGATGATGCGCTTTCGGCAAGCGAGCGCCGCAAATACAGCGCCACCAGCGCCGCCAGCGCGCCAATAACGAAGAGAATACGCCAGCCCCAGGCCTTCAGTTCGTCGGTACTCAAGAATTGCTGGATGGTGACCAGAACGAGCAACGCCAGCAACTGGCCGCCGATCAACGTGACATACTGGAACGAGGCATAGAATCCTCTACGGCCCTGGGTCGCCACCTCGCTCATGTAGGTTGCCGCCGTGCCATATTCTCCACCCACCGACAGCCCCTGCACCAGGCGCGCGAACAGCAGCAGGATCGGCGCAGCCGTGCCGATCGTGGCGTAGGTGGGCAGGATCGCAATGAGCAGCGAGCCCGCGCACATCATCAGCACCGAGATCATCATCGAGGTGCGCCGGCCGTGCTTGTCAGCGATCCAGCCGAACAGCCACCCCCCGAGCGGCCGCATGAAAAAGCCGGCAGCGAAGATGCCAGCGGTGTTCAGCAGCTGCGTGGTCGCGTCACCCGCCGGGAAGAACGCGCTGGCGAAATAAAGGGCGGTAAAGGAATAGGTGTAGAAGTCGTACCACTCGACGAGGTTGCCGGATGATGCACCGACGATGGCAAAGATACGACGGCGCTGGTCCCCGACCTCCACGCCTGCCTGAATCGGGACTGGCGCAACGAACGCGGTCATGCGAGCCTCCCCCCGGGATCCCCGCTACAGTTTCCGCTAGCGACCCCTGTTGCGCAAGTAACTTGCGCTCTCATCAAGAAAAGGTTGACGCGCCATTGTCCGGCTCGCGTCGGTAAAGGAATGAAGCGAAGGAATCAGGCCGGCGTCGACGTCGCCCGTGGTTAACACATCCCGCTGTTCAGAACTCGGTGCAGGGCGAGAGGCGGGACTGAAGTTAGAAGTCGAGGTCGGCGTAGGCTTCGACCGGCGGCATGCCAGGAATGGCATCGGCGAGGATGGCGCGCAGGCTCGGCCGCGACTTGACCCGCGCATACCAGGTCTTGGCTTCCTCGTAGGTGTCCCACGGCACATCGCCAAGGTAGTCGATGCAGGAGAAGTGCGCGGCGGCAGTGATGTCGGCGAGAGTCATCCGGTCGCCGGCCAGCCAGTTGCGGCGCTCCATCAGCCACGACACGTATTCCAGGTGGAAGCGGATGTTGGCATGCCCGGCGCGGATCGCCGCGCTGTCGGGATGGCCGCGCCGGGCCAGCCGGCTCATCACCTTCTCGCCCACTAGGTTCCGGGTCACCTCCGCCTCGAACTTGCGGTCGAACCAGGCAACGAGGCGGCGAACCTCGGCCCGCTCGGCGGGACTGCCGGCGAGGAGCGGCGGGTCCGGCACTACCTCCTCCAGGTACTCGCTGATGGCGACGGCATCCGACAGCACCCGGCCATCGTTCTCGACAAGTACCGGCACTTCGCCGGCCGGGTTGAGCGCCAGCAATTCCGGCCGCTGCTCCCACACCGGCTCCAGCCGCAGTTCGAAGTCCAGCTTCTTCTCCGCCAGGACGATCCGAACCTTGCGGCAGGCCGGGGACAGCCATTGATGGTAGAGTGCGCGCATACGCCTTTAGATACCACCGATGCGGGCTGCGCGAAAACCAAGAAGCGGCGGCATCCCCCGGATCAACGCCGTTCCAGCGCGGCGACGCGCGCCCGCGCCTCCGCCGCCTTCTCCGGTTCGCCGAGGACCTCCCAGGCGCGCGCCAGGCGGCGCCAGCCGTCGATGTCGTCGGGTTGTTCCTGCAGTCGCGCGGCGAGGCGGTCGACCATGCCGCGGATCATCTGCTCGCGATCGCCGGGGCTCATCTCGCGGGCGGCAGCAACGTCGGCTGCATTCGGGCCCGCACCGCCCGCTTCCGCCACCGGCGGCGCGCCCTGCCCGGCGGTTCCGCCAGAAGCCGGTGCCGGCTCGCGCTGAGCGGCGGCCAACGCCAGCGCTTCCGGCGACGGTTGCAGCGTTGTCGGATCGATCCCCGACTGGGCGCCTGCCTGGTCGAGGTACTCGCGGACCATCGGCAGCCACGGGGCATCCGGGGCCGAGATCGCCGCCAGATCCACCCACCCCTGCATCGCCGCCGCGAGGTCGCCCTGCTGGGCTTTGTCGAGCGCCAGCAGGAAGCGCGCCTTCGGGCTGGCCGGATCCAGCGCCAGCAGCTTGGTCAGGGCCTCGCGGGAGGTGGCATCGACCTGCCCGCCGGCCGCGGCGAGCGCGGCTTCGGCGTACGCACCGACGACGTCGGGATCCTCGGGCGCCAGCGCCCGCGCCCGCGCCAGCGCCCGCACCGCGTCCGGAAAGCGCTGCAGCGACAGGTAGGAGCGGCCGAGCAGGAACCAGCCGCCCAACTCGTCCGGCCGCCCCTCCAGCCGCTTCTCCAGCTGCTGCGTCGCCTGCTCCAGCGAGGCAGCCTGCTCGGTGGTGGTCCCACCGGCCAGCATCTCGCGCATCCGGCGCTCGGCGATCGGCTGGTCGGGACTGCCCGGCTCGCCCAGCTCGATGTACAGCAGCGCCGACGCGGCGGGCAGCGCCACCGCCAGCGCCAGCGCCAGCGGCCAGCGCCGGTGCACAGGTGGAAGCCCGGCGCCTTGGGCGGGGCCTCCGCCAGCGGCATCGGCGGCAGCCAGCAGCCGCCGCTTCACCTCGGTCCGCGCCGCCTCCGCCTCGGCCGGCGCCAGCAGGCCGCGAGCCGCATCGCGCTCGACCTCGACCAGCTGATCCCGATAGAGCCGGACATCGAACTCCGCCCGGCTCGGGGCGTCCCGCCGCGGCGCCCTCAGCAGTGGGCGCAACAGCAGCGCCAGCGTGGCGGCACTGAGAATCACGGCAGCAGCGACGAAGACCATGCTCACCCGCGTCTGTCCTCCAGCATGCGGGCGATCCGCTCCTCCTCCGCTGCGCTCAGCGGCGCCGCCCCGCCGCTGCCGGCGCCGCCGCGGCGGCGGAAGTAGAGGACGAGCGCCAGCAGCCCGGCACCGCCGATCGCCGCCGGCCCGAACCACAGCGCCCAGGTCTCCGGCTTGACCGGCGGTTTCATGAGCACGAAGTCGCCGTAGCGGGAGACGATGTAGTCGATCACCTGCCGGTCGCTGTCGCCCGCCGTCAGCCGCTCGCGCACCATCACTCGCAGGTCACGGGCCAAATCGGCATCGCTGTCGTCGATCGACTGGTTCTGGCAGACGAGGCAGCGCAGTTCGCGGCCGATCTCACGGGCGCGCGCCTCCATCGTCGGGTCGGCCAGCACTTCGCTCGGCTGAACCGCAAGGGCCGGCCCCTTCAAGACAGTGCCGACAAGCGCCAGAACGGGAAGCAGGCGCCTCATTTCTCAGCCTGCAGGCGGCGGACGATCGGTCCCAGCGTGTCCTCCCAGACATCGGCGGTGACCGGACCGACGTGCTTGTAGCGGATGATGCCGCGGGCATCGACGACGAAGGTCTCCGGAGCGCCGGTGACGCCGAAGGCGATCGCCGCGCGGCTTTCCGGATCATCGCCGACCAGCGTGTAGGGATCGCCATGCTCGGCCAGCCAGCGCGGCCCGGCCTGCCGGTCTTTCTCCCGCCAATCGATGCCAAACACCGGCACGACCCCTTCGCGCTTCAGCGTCACCAGGAACGGATGCTCGATGCGGCACGCGACGCACCACGAACCGAAGACGTTGACCAGTGACACCTGGCCGATCAAGTCGGCAGAGGTAAAGCCGCGGTCGCGGCCTTCCAGCGGCGCCAGGATGAATTCCGATACCGGCTTGTCGATCAGTGGCGATGGCACCGCGTGCGGATCCTTGCCGAGGCCGATCCAGAAGTAGCCGGCAAGAGCGATGAACAGCGCGAGCGGCAGCAGGTAAGGCAGGCGGCGGACCAGCCCGCCGCGGACAGCGGCATCGGTCATTCGGCGGCGGCTCCGCTTGCCACCGCCGCCGACGCGCGCTGACGGGCCGGAGCACCGACGCGGTGGCGGCGGTCGCTGAGGCTGACCAGCCCGCCCAGCACCATCAGGCCGACGCCGCTCCAGATCCACGGCACCAGCGGCTCGAAGTAGAGGCGGGTGACATAGCGGCCGTCGGCCTGCGGCTCGCCGATCACCGCGTAAAGGTCGCCCCACACGGTCGAGCGGATCGCCGCCTCGGTCGTGTCCTGGTTCTCGACGGAATAGAAGCGCTTTTCCGCCGCAAGCGTGGTAAACGGCGGCTGGCCCGGCCTGCCGACGGCGAACAGGCCGCGCAGCGCGTCGTAGTTCGGGCCCGGCACCTGCTCGACCGCCGACAACGCAACGGTATAGCCGGCGATCCGCACCTCATCGCTAGGCCGCATCACCTGGATGCGCTCCTCCTTCCAGACCGCCGATGCCGTCATCCCGGCGATGGCAACGGCGAGACCGGCGTGCGCCAGCGTCATTCCCCACGCTGCCCGGGGCAGTCCCGCCGCCCGGCGCAGCACGCCCTTCGCCGCGCCCGCATCGGCAAGCCCGCCGGTGGGCATGATCCGCCGGAAGAGCTCGATCAGGGTGCCAGCGAACAGCCAGGCGGCCAGCCCCAGGCCGAGAAGACCGGTCACGCTGCGGCCGTCATAAGCCAGCCAGCCGAGTGCCACGGCGGCGATCGCAGCGATGCCGGCCAGCCACAGCCGGCCGAGCGCCGCTCCCAGATCGCCGCGTTTCCACGGCAGCAGCGGGCCGACCGCCATCGCCACCACCAGCGGCGCCATGATCGGCAGAAACACCGCGTTGAAGAACGGCGGGCCGACCGAGACCTTGGCGCCGGTCGTTGCCTCCAGCAGCAGCGGGTAGAGAGTGCCGAGCAGCACCGCCGCCGCCGCCGTCGACAGCAGCAGGTTGTTGAGCAGCAAGGCGCCTTCACGCGAGACCGGCCGGAACAGCCCGCCGGCGGGAAGCTGGGGGCCGCGCCAGGCGAACAGCGCGAGCGAGCCGCCGATGACGATGACCAGCAGCGCGAGGATAAAGACGCCGCGCTCCGGATCGACGGCGAACGCGTGAACCGACGTGAGCACACCCGAGCGCACCAGGAAGGTGCCGAGCAGGCTGAGCGAGAAGGTGACGATGGCAAGAAAGACCGTCCAGCCCTTCAGAGCGTCGCGCTTCTCGACGACGATCGCCGAATGCAGCAGCGCCGTCCCGGACAGCCATGGCAGCAGCGAGGCGTTCTCCACCGGATCCCAGAACCACCAGCCGCCCCAGCCCAGCTCGTAGTAGGCCCACCAGGATCCGAGGGCGATGCCGCAGGTCAGGAAGGTCCAGGCAGCGAGCGTCCACGGCCGCACCCAGCGTGCCCAGCTCGCATCCACCCGCCCCTCGATGAGCGCGGCAACGGCGAACGAGAACGCCATCGAAAAGCCGACGTAGCCGAGGTAGAGGAACGGCGGGTGGAAGGCAAGCCCGGGGTCCTGCAGCAGCGGGTTGAGCCCGCGCCCGTCGACCGGCGGCGGATCGAGCCGCTGGAACGGGTTGGAAGTGAGCAGGATGAACAGGTAGAAGCCGACGGCGATCCACGCCTGGACGGCGAGAGCGCGGGCGCGCAGCCCCGGTGGCAGGTTACGGCCAAAGGCGGCGACGGCGCCGCCGAAGATCACCAGGATCAGCACCCACAGCAGCATCGAGCCTTCGTGGTTCCCCCAGGTGCCGGCCACCTTGTAGAGCATCGGCTTGGCCGAGTGCGAATTGGCGGCGACGTTTAGCACCGAGAAGTCGGAGACCACGTAGGCATGCATCAGGCAGCCGAAGGCAATCGCCACCAGCAGGAATTGCGCCAACGCCGCGTGATCGGCCAGCGCCATCCACGCGGCGTTTCCGCGCGCCGCCCCGACCATCGGCAGCGAGCCCTGCACACAGGCGACGCACAGCGCCAGAATCAGCGCGAAGTGGCCGAACTCGACACTCATGGCGTGCCCTTTCCCTCGACCCTGCCGGGCATCTGGCCGGCCTGCTGCAGACTGTCCTTCATGTGCTGCCACTGCCCGGACTGCTTCAGCGCGTCGGCGACCTCGGGCGGCATGTATTTTTCGTCGTGCTTGGCGAGCACCTGGTCGGCGACGAAGACACCGTCGCGCAGCCGCCCCTCGACCACCACCCCCTGTCCTTCGCGGAACAGATCGGGCAGTACCCCGGTGTAGGTCACCGGGACGGCGTTGGCGAGGTCGGTGACGCGGAAGCGGACCTGGGTGCCCTGGCCGCGCTCGACACTTCCCTCTTCGACCAGGCCGCCGAGACGCAGGCGGCGGTCGTCCCGCGTCTGCTTCTCGGCCACTTCCGTCGGGGTGTGGAAGAACACGACGGAATCCCGTGCGGCCGACAGGATCAGGAAGGCGGCAAAGGCAAGCAGGCCGAGCCCGATGCCGACAAAGGCGAGGCGCTTGTGCTTTGGCCTCACGACACCCCCTTCTCGCCGCGCGCCGCGCGCCGCGGCCGGACGGTCTGCTGCAGTCCTGCCAGGGTCTGCTCGCGCGACCGCAGCTGCCGCAGGCTCGCCACGGCGAGAACGACGAGGACAAGCGTCGTCGCGCCGAATGCCGGCCAGATATAGGCGGCGTACCCGCCCATCTCGACGAAAGCCATCAGCCGCTCCATGGGGTTCCCGTCAGCCGTGCGCCTGCCGCAGCCTCAGTCCGCGGATCTTGCCAGCGAGAATCTCGCTGTGCACCCGCAGCAGCACGACCCAGAAATAGTAGCAGGTAAACGCCACGGCCATCACCAGCAGCGGTGCCAGCATGCTGGGGTCGATCGACGGGCCGTCCAGGCGCACGACGCTGGCGGGTTGGTGCAGCGTGTTCCACCAGTCAACCGAGAACTTGATGATCGGCACGTTGACGAAGCCGACGAGCGCCAGGATGGCGGCGGCGCGGGTGCCGCGCACCGGATCATCGAAGGCATTCTCCAGCGCCATATAGCCGAGATAGAGAAAGAACAGGATCAGCACGGAGGTCAGCCGCGCGTCCCATACCCACCAAGTACCCCACATCGGCTTGCCCCACAGCGAGCCGGTAAGCAGAGCGAGAAAGGTGAAGCAGGCTCCGATCGGCGCGGTTGCCTTGGCGGCGAGTTCCGCCACAGGATGCCGCCAAATCAGCCCGATCGCCGAGCCGATGGCCATGCTGGTATAGCAGAACATCGCCATCCAGGCCGCCGGGACGTGGACGTACATGATGCGCACGCTCTCGCCCTGCTGGTAGTCGGGTGGCGAGGCCACCAGCGCAAGATAGAGTCCCGCGGCCAGCAGCAGCACGGTCGCCGCGGCCAGCCACGGCACCAGCCGCGTGCTCACGCGCAGAAAGAGAGAGGGGTTGGCGTACTTGTGCATCTCGGTCCGGATTACACGATCAGCGGCGCAGAAACCTCGTCGCGGTGGCGATTCCATGTCATTTATGCCGGCTCGGTCGCGTCCCTGTCCAGATCATCGCCGCACCGCGATGGACACGAACGCGCCAGCACTGCGGGATAGTACAGGAACGCCGGCGGCGCGCGACCCCTGACCGGAGCCCTGCCAGCCGGCGCTGGGCACGCTGGCACCATCCTCGCCCCAGGCGGCATTGGTCGTGATGGCACCGG
>JAEULG010000256.1 GCA_016793875.1 Rhodospirillales bacterium
GAGCCGCGATTTTCCAGAATGTCTCATAAATCAACCATGCCTAGAGCGGCTACGAAACGGGAAATGAGGTGAGATTATCTTGAAGAGACGACGTCGTGTCCGCGAGACTGCGGCGATGAATGCTTCCCGAGCGGTAAATAAAGCATCCGTTAATCGCGAGGTGTTTGCAGAGTAGAAGGTTACGGAGGAACCGTGATTGATAAGGAGGGTCACGCATGCCAGGTTCACCTGCCACCAACTGCCAGAGTGCCCGTCTCGTCCACCGGCGCCGTCTGGCGCTCGTCGCCTTCGCCGCCGGCTGCGCCGCATTCAATGCCGGCGATGCTGCCGCCCACGGCTACGCCGGCAACCGCTTCTTCCCCGCCACCCTGACCACCGACGATCCGTTCGTCGCCGATGAGCTTTCGCTGCCCACCGTCAGCTGGTATCGCAACGGAGAACGGCCGGCGGAGGGGCAGACCGACGTCTCGGCGGAGTTCTCGAAGCGCATCATCGACAATCTCGGACTGTCGATAGAGCCCACCTGGACCCATCTCGACCGCCGCAACGAGGATAACAAGAGCGGCTTCCAGAACCTGGAGATGGCGCTCAAGTACCAATTCCTCACCAGCGCCGAACATGAAGCGATCGCTTCGATCGGCCTCGAAACGGAGATCGGTGGGACCGGGGCGAGCAAAGTCGGTGCCGAGAATTTCTCCGTTCTGCAGCCAACCCTCTACTTCGGCAAAGGTGCTGGCGATTTGCCCGAAGGAGTGGGGGCCTTGCGGCCGCTCGCCCTCACCGGCTTCGTCGGCTATGGCATCCCGACCGACGCCCGGCACACGACGGCGAGCGTCGACGAGGAGACCGGCGAGGTGGAACGCGAGGTCGAGAGGCACGCGCAGACCCTGGCCTACGGCGGGTCGATCCAGTACAGCCTGCCCTACCTGCAGGCGAACGTCTTCGATACGGGATTGCCGGAATATCTGAGCCGGCTGATCCCTGTGGTCGAGCTATCGTTCGAGACGCCGGTGCAGAACACGGGAGGAGAACGATCGACGACGGCATTCTGCAATCCAGGCTTTATCTGGGCCGGGCAGAGCTTCCAGGTCGGCGCCGAGGCAGTAGTTCCGCTCAACCGCGACACGGGCACCGGTGTAGGCTTCATCGCCCAGCTGCATTTCTACCTCGACGACCTGTTCCCGACGACCCTCGGCCGGCCCATCTTTCCCGGTGTCGCAGGACCGAGTTTTTAGCCATGCGCGCCCTGATCCTGTGTCTCCTCGCCGGCTCTTGGCTTGCCTACACCTCCCCGGCGCAAGCGCACGCCTTCCTTGAGCAGGCGGTGCCGAAGGTCGGCAGCACCGTCGATTCTTCGCCGACGGAGCTGCGCCTGCGTTTCAGCGAGGCGGTTGAGCCGGCCTTCTCGCGGATCACGCTGGCGAAGAAGGACGGCGGAGCGATCGCGCTAGGACCCGTCGCGGTGGACCCGGGCGACGACCGCATTCTGGTCGCGGCGGTCCCGGCGCCCCTTCCGCCTGGCGTCTACCGGGTGAGCTGGCGGGCCGTTTCCCGCGACACCCACACGACGACGGGCGACTTCACATTCCAGGTAGGGCGGTGAGGGCTGCCGGATGATCGACTGGCCGCTGGTCGGCGCGCGCTTCGTCCATCTCACGGCGTTGATGATCCTTGCCGGATCGTCGCTGTTCGCCCTGCTGATTGCGGGTGGGGTACCGCCGCGGCGGTGGTTGATCCCGGCCGCGGCGGCCGCGGCGCTCTCGGCCGTCGGCTGGCTGTTCGCGGTGGCGGCGGCGATGAGCGACCGGTCGCTCGCCGCGGTGGATGCGGCGACGCTCCGCCTCGTTCTTGGCGCGACGGCGTTTGGGCACGTCTGGAAGGTGCAGCTGGCGCTGGCAGGGGCGACGCTCGCGGTCGCCGCATGGCGGGGTGGGCGCGGATGCAGCGTTCTTGTCTTCGCCCTGGCGGCAGCCCTCCTCACGGGGGTCGCCGCCGTCGGCCATGCCGGCATGGCGGGCGGCAGCACTGGGCTGCTGCACATCGGCAATGATGCCGTCCACCTGCTTGCCGCCGCGGTCTGGCTCGGCGGGCTCGTGCCGCTGGCAGCGTTGCTGTATCGGGCCTCGAGCGGGAACGGTTCACCGCCGGCGACGCTCCACGCGATCGAGCGGTTCTCGACGATGGCGATCGCCGCGGTGGCGGTGGTGCTGCTGACCGGCACGGCAAACCTGCAATGGCTGCTCAACTCGGCGGCCGGAATAGCCTCGGACTGGGGCCGCGTGCTGGCGATCAAGCTCGGGCTGGTAGCGGGATTGCTGGTGCTCGCGGCGATCAACCGGCTGATCCTCCTGCCGCGGCTGCACAGCGCGGCGTCCGCCGCCCGGGAGGGTGCCGCCGTTGCCCTTTATCGCACCGTTCTGTTCGAACAGATGGTAGCAGTAATGGTCCTGACCGCTGCGAGCCTGCTCGGCACCCTCCCGCCGCCGGTCGCAGCGGCCTCGCCGCCAAGAGCCTTCCAGCAGGTAGTTGGCGGTGCGGTCGGTTCGCCGCAGGAAGCGGAAATACCTATGCCCGTCGCAGTCTAACAACATCATCGCCTGGATGAACCTGCGCCGCGCCGTTGCCGCCCTGGCCGAACAGCGCCAGCTGCGCATCGATCGTCTGCCGCAGCGCGGGCGGAATCGGCTGCCATGTACCCCAGAGCGTCTGGTTGGTGTCGCCGAGGCTGACGGTCGCCAGGGTCGGCGTCCACGTCGCGCCGCTATTGAGCGCGAAGGACCACAGCAGCTGCCCGCCCGGGGGTCCGCCCGGTGATCCGACGGTGACGACGAGGCGCATGCCCTGGTAGCTGCGCAGGTCGAGGCCGGTGAGACGCGCCTCGGCACCGACCGAAAGGCGCCGGCCGCGACCGGCACAGTCCACAGCTGGTCGCCCGCAAAGCCGTCATAACCGGCCGCGTAGCAGACCAGAAGCCGTTCGCCCTCCTTCGCCGTCCGCTGCAGTCGCGCGACCAGTTCGTCCAGGCGGCGACGCGGTAGAGGCTCGGTTGCGTGGGTCGGGCCATGCGACCGCGACGACCCAGGACTTCCTGCTCAACTCGATCGCTGCGTAGACATCGGAACGACGGCGGACGGCTCGGGGTCCATCTCATTGCGGATCGAAATGCGTCGTCGTAAGGGCGGACGATACGACGCCGCCGATCCCCCGGGTCGCTGCTACTCCCGCGCCGTGCGCAGCAGGCGAGACTTCTGCCGCTGCCAGTCGCGCTGCTTGATCGCCTCGCGCTGGTCGGCCTTGCGCCGGCCCTTGGCGAGGCCGAGTGACACCTTGGCGATGCCGCGTGCGTTGAAGAAGATCGAGAGCGGCACCAGCGTCATCCCGTCGCGGCGGATGGCGCCGGTCAGCTTGTCGATCTCGCGCCGGTGCAACAGCAGCTTGCGCGGCCGCTTCGGCTCGTGGCCGAAGGTCTTGCCGGGATCGTAGGGGGCGATGTGAGCGTTGAGCAGCCACAACTCGCCGCCCTTGTCGGACGCATAAGACTCGACGATCGATGCTTGGCCGCGGCGCAGCGACTTCACCTCGCTGCCGGTCAGGGCAACGCCGGCAACGATGGTGTCCTCGATGCTGTAGTCGTGCCGCGCCCGCCGGTTCTGGGCGACGGTCTTGCTCTTGTCGTCGTCGGCCTTCGCTGCCATGCGCCTGCCTTCAGTTCAGGAGCCCGGCGCTCTGCATCGCCCGCCGGACGGTCTCGCGGCTGGCGTCGGTTAGCGGCGCCAGCGGCAGCCTGGTATCGGCGGCGCACTTGCCGAGCAGGCTCGCCGCATACTTCACCGGACCGGGGTTGCTCTCGCAGAAAAGCGCCCCGTGCAGCGGCATCAGCCGGTCCTGCAAGGCCATCGCCGTCGCAATGTCGCCGTCGCGCCAGGCGTGCTGCATCTGCGCGCACAGGGCGGGCGCGACGTTGGCGGTCACCGAGATGCAGCCGACGCCGCCGGCGGCGAGGAACGGCACGGCGGTGCCGTCCTCACCGGAAAGCTGGCAGAACTGCGGGCCGATTGCGAGGCGGGTTCGGATCGGCCGGTTCAGATCGGAGGTGGCGTCCTTCACCCCGACGATGTTGGGCAGCTTCGCCAGCCGCGCCATCGTCTCGACGGTCATGTCGATCACCGAGCGCGGCGGGATGTTGTAGATGATCACCGGCAGATCGACGGCCTCAACGATCGCCTGGTAGTGGCGGAAAAGTCCGTCCTGCGTCGGCTTGTTGTAGTAGGGGGTGACCACCAGTGCCGCGGCGGCGCCCGCCTCCTTGGCATGCCGGGTGAGGTCGATGGCTTCCGCCGTGCAGTTGGAGCCGGTGCCGGCGATCACCGGCACCCGGCCGGCGGCGGCCTCGATGCAGACCTCGACGATGCGCTTGTGTTCGGCATGGTTCAGCGTCGGCGATTCGCCGGTGGTTCCGCACGGCACCAGAGCGTCGGTACCCTCGCCGATCTGCCAGTCGACCAGGGCGCGGAACGCCGATTCGTCGAACGCGCCGTCCTTGAACGGCGTGATCAAGGCGACGATGGACCCGCTGAACATCCCGAAAATTCTCCTTGGGCGAAAAGCGCCGTCCTGACGGGCCGGCGGGGCGCGACCTTAACCGCCCATTGCCAGCTTTGCAAAGCGTGGTACGCTGCAGCGTTTAGGACACACGCGGGCCTAACCCATTCAGGTAAATTTGCCACACGCTTGCCGCAAATTATCTGTGCTCGTAAACTTCGGCGCGGGCAGGGGCGTGCGGACGGATGGTCTCACCCTCACTCGCATTTCTTGCCATGGAAGGGTTAGAGCGGTGAACGTGCGACCGGGCCGGTATTTCCTCAGCCTCGGGCTCGCCGCGGGGATCTTTGCCTCGGCGCTGGCGCTGCCCTCGCGGGCGGACGATCCGTCCATCGCCTATGCCGCCCTTGCCGCCGCCGGCCGGGGCGACTGGTCCGCGGCCCATAGCATCGCCGCCGGGTCGACCGACCCGCTGGTGGACAAGCTCGTCGTCTGGCTGGACGCCACCCGCACCAACGGCGGCGGCTCGTTCTACGAGATCAGCCGCTTCGTTACCGACAATCCGCAGTGGCCCTCGCAGCGCACCCTGCGGATGCGCGCCGAGCAGGCCATCGATGAAAACGTGCCGGACGATGCCGTCATCGCCTGGTTCTCGCGCAACGAGCCGCTGACGCTGGCCGGCGCCCGGCGCTATGCCGAGGCGCTGATCGCCGCGGGGGAGGAAGCCCGGGCGAAGCAGGTCGTCCGCGCCGCGTGGGCTGGCGCCGATGCGCAGACCGTCGATGAGGAAGACGCCTATTACACTCGCTTCATCGACGTTCTGACCGATGCCGATCATGCCCGCCGCCTCGACCGGCTGCTGTGGGCGGGCCGCATCGCTCCCGCCCAGCGGCTGCTGCCGCGGCTGTCCGCGGACCAGCAGGCGCTCGGCGAAGCGCGGATCGCCCTGCGTCAGAACAATGCCAACGGACCGGATCTGGCAGCTCTGGTTCCGGCCGAGCTGCGCGGCGATCCGGGACTCATCTACGACCAGGTCCGCTGGTACCGCCGCAAGGGCTACGACGAGATGGCGGTGCAACTGCTGACGACGACCCGGGTGGACTATGCCCGGCCGGAGCAGTTCTGGCAGGAACGCTCGCAACTCGCCCGCCAGGCGCTGGGCCGCGGCGACGCGGCGGGCGCCTACGCCCTCGCCGGCGAGCATGGCTTCGTCGACGGCAGCGAGCGCGCCGATGCCGAGTGGCTCGCCGGCTGGATCGCCTTGCGCTTTCTGCAGCGGCCGGACGTCGCCGCCACCGACTTCCTGGAGATGTTCGAGAACGTCCACCACCCGGTCAGCCGGGCGCGTGGCGCCTACTGGCTGGCGCGCGCCGCCCAGGCGCGCGGCGATGCCGATGCGGCGATGCTGTGGCACAAGACCGCGGCGGAGCACGGCTACGCCTTCTACGGCCAGCTCAGCGCCGCCGAGATTCGCCCCGGGGAGCCGCTGCGGCTGCCGCCAGACCCGCCGCTGGATCCGGCTGCCGAGGCACAGTTCCGCGAGCAGGAGCTGACGCGCGCCGTCGGCCTGCTGGCGGCGGCGGGGTCGCGCGACGCTCAGCGCACTTTCGTGATGCGGCTGGCCGAACTCGACGACTCGCGTGCCTGGAAGAATCAGGCGGCGGCGCTCGCCGGCGAGGTGGGCCGACCCGATCTCGGCGTCGCGGTTGCACGGCAGTCGATCCGCGGCGGCAAGCCGCTGATCGGCGCCGGGTACCCTTTGCTGTCGGCGGTGGACGCGACATCGGTGAGCGTGGAGAGCCCGCTGGTTCTCGCCATCATCCGCCAGGAAAGCTCGTTTGATACCGCCGCGGCCAGCCCCGCCGGGGCGCAGGGGTTGATGCAGCTGATGCCGGGCACGGCCCGCGACGTTGCTGCCAAGCTCGGCATGGCCTACGCGCCGAGTTCGCTGATCGCCAGCCCCGAGTACAACGTCAGCCTCGGCAGCGCGTATATTTCCGATATGCTGCAGCGCTTCGACGGCTCTTATATTCTTGCGCTCGCCGCCTATAATGCCGGGCCGTCGCGGGTGAATCAGTGGCTGAACACCAACGGCGATCCGCGCACCGGCACCGAGGCGGCGGTCGACTGGATCGAGCTCATTCCGTTCAACGAGACCCGGAACTACGTGCAGCGGTGCCTGGAAAATCTGCAAGTCTATCGCGCCCGGACGGACACGGTGCAACTGGCGCAGACGCTGGCGGGCGATCTGGTGCGATGACGGCTGCGGCGACCGACCGCGAGGCACTGGCCGGGCTGCGTACCGTCGTTTTCGATGCTTATGGGACGCTGTTCGACGTCGGTGCGGCGAGCGCATGCTGCCGCGACCGGCTGGGCGATCAGGCGGATGCGCTGTCGGTGCTGTGGCGGGCGAAGCAGCTCGAGTACACGTGGCTGCGCAGCCTGCGCGGCGACTACGTCGACTTCTGGCACGTCACCGGCGAGGCGCTCGACCATGCCATGGCCACCTTCGGCCTGGACGACGCGCTGCTGCGCTCGCGGCTGATGGAGCTCTACTTCGCGCTGCGCGCCTATCCGGAAGTACCCGGCGTGCTGCACGACCTGAAGGCAGCGCGCTTGCGCACCGGCATCCTCTCCAACGGCTCGGTCAGCATGCTGGTCGGAGCGGTGCAGAGCGCGGGGGTGCAGGAGTTGCTGACCGAGATCATCTCGGCCGATGCCGCCGGCATCTACAAGCCGCATCCTCGCGTCTACGAACTGGCGGTGCAGCGGTTCGCCCTGCCCGCGGAAAAGATTGTCTTCGTCTCGGCGAATGCCTGGGATGTGGCCGGCGCCGCTCGCTTCGGCTTCCGCGTCATCTGGGTGGCGCGCTCGGGCGGCAGGCTGGACCGGCTGCCGGGCGAGCCGGTGGCGACGATCGGCTCGCTCGCCGAATTGCCCGCCCTGCTGGCCGAGCCGGTGGCGGTAGCAGCCGGACAATGATCGTCGAGGCGCCCCTGCTGGAGCTTGCCGCGGACGTCCTCGACCGCTGTCGGCAGCAGGGCCTGCGTCTCGCCACCGCTGAATCCTGCACCGGTGGCCTGATCGCCGGCTGCCTTACCGCCGTCGCCGGATCCTCGCTGGTGTTCGACCGCGGCTTCGTTACCTACTCCAACACCGCGAAGACTGCCGAACTTGGCGTTCCGGCCGACCTGCTGGCGGCCAGGGGAGCGGTCAACGAGGCGGTCGCCCGGGCAATGGCGGAAGGCGCGCTCGCCGCCGCCGGTCTCGACGTGACGGTTGCCGTCACCGGCATCGCCGGACCCGACGGCGGTAGCCCCGGCAAGCCGGTGGGGCTGGTCCACTTCGCCGCTGCCCGCTCCGGCTGCGATACCTTGCACGAGCGACATGTCTTCGCAGGCGACCGCCAGCAGGTGCGCTCGGCAACGGTGGAGGCGGCGCTGCACCTGCTGCTGCGGCGGGTTTCCTGAGCCGCTGCGCCACGTCGTTCTTGCCGCCGTCACCAGCCCGGCGTACGTTGCCCGCCCCTCAGCACAACCTCCGGTCTTTCGATGCGCCCCTCCGGCAGAGCTCCTGATCGTCTTCGCGCCGTCTCGCTGGAGCCGGGGGTCAGCAAGTATGCGGAAGGCTCGTGCCTTGCCCGCTTCGGCGATACCCATGTTCTGTGTACTGCCTCGGTGGCGCAGCGGGTACCGCCCTGGCTGCGCGACAGCGGCCGCGGCTGGGTGACCGCCGAATACGGGATGCTGCCGCGGGCGACCGCCGAGCGCACCGACCGGGAGGCGGCGCGCGGCCGGCAGACCGGGCGGACGCAAGAGATCCAGCGGCTGATCGGCCGTTCGCTGCGCGCCGTCACGGACCTGCCGGCGCTGGCCGAGATGCAGATCCGCATCGACTGTGACGTGCTGCAGGCGGACGGCGGCACCCGGACCGCCGCGATTACCGGTTCTTTCGTCGCCCTGCATCTCGCCTGCCAGAGGCTCGTCGATCTCGGCCTGCTGACCGCGGTGCCGCTGACCGATCATGTCGCCGCCATCTCCTGCGGCATCTGCGAGGGCGTCTGCGTCCTCGATCTCGACTACCAGGAGGATTCCGCCGCGCAGGCCGACGCCAACTTCGTGCTGACCGGCAAGGGGGCGATCGTCGAGGTGCAGGGGACCGCCGAGCAGCAGCCGTTCTCCGAGGCGCAGCTGCTGGAGCTGATCGCGCTTGCCCGCGGCGGCATTGCCGAACTGGTGGCGCTGCAGCGCCAGGCCATCGGTCTCGCCTAAGGACCGGCGTCATGCACCGGCACTTCTCCGGCGAGCAACTGGTCCTTGCCACCCACAACCCCGGCAAGGTGCGGGAGATCGGCGATTTGTTGCGGCCGTTCGCGGTCAGCGTCGTGTCCGCCGGCGACCTGGGATTGCCGGAGCCGGAGGAGACCGGCACCACCTTCGTCGCCAATGCCGAGCTGAAGGCACTGGCCGCCGCCCGTGCCGCCCGGCTGCCGGCGCTGGCTGACGATAGCGGCCTCGTCGTGCCGGCGCTGGGTGGCGCACCAGGCGTCGTTTCCGCCCGCTGGGCGGGGCCCGGCAAGGACTTCGGGATTGCCATGCGCCGGGTGGAAAGGGAGTTGGCGGCTCTGCCGGCGGCCGACCCGCGGGCGTCGTTCGCCTGCGCGCTGACGCTGGCGTGGCCGGACGAGCACATCGAGACCTTTGAGGGGTTCGTCCACGGCCGGCTGGTGTTCCCGCCGCGGGGTAGCCACGGCTTCGGCTATGATCCGATCTTTCAGGCCGACGGCTACGGCATCACCTTCGGAGAGATGGATCCGGCCGAAAAGCACAGGATCAGCCACCGTGCCGATGCCTTCCGCCAGCTTGTCGACGCCTGCTTCGGATAGCGCCGCCCCGCCTTGCCGTCCGGGCGACCTCGCCGTCTACATCCACTGGCCGTTTTGCCGTTCGAAGTGCCCTTACTGCGACTTCAACAGCCACGTCCGCGAGCGCATCGACGAGGCACGCTGGCTGGCGGCCTATCGCTCGCAATTGCAAAGCCTTGCCGAGGGCTGCAGCGGCCGGACGGTGCGCAGCGTCTTCTTCGGTGGGGGAACGCCGTCGCTGATGGCGCCGGCCACCGTCGCCGCGATCCTCGAGGAGGTCGGCCGGCTGTGGCCGGTGGCGCCCGATGCCGAGGTGACGCTGGAGGCGAACCCCTCGACGGCGGAGGCGGGCAGGTTTCAAGACTTTGCTGTCGCCGGCGTCGGCCGTCTCTCTCTCGGCGTGCAGGCGCTGGACGATGCGGCATTGCGCTCCCTCGGCCGCGGCCATACGGCGGCCGAGGCGGTGGCGGCGGTGGCGATGGCCGCCCGGATCTTCCGCCGCTTCTCCTTCGATGTGATCTGGGGACGACCGGGACAGCAGCCGGCCGACTGGCGCCGCGAATTGGCAGAGGCGGTGGCCATGGCCGGTGACCACCTCTCGGTCTACCAGCTGACCATCGAGCCCGGCACTGCCTTCCGCCGCGACGGCGTCGCCGCTGCCGACGAGGAAACGGCGCTGGCGATGTGGCTGGCAACCCAGGAACTGCTGCAGGCGGCCGGTCTGCCAGCCTACGAGATCTCCAACCACGCCCGCCCCGGCAGCGAATGCCGCCACAACCTCGCCATCTGGCAGGGCCGCGACTACCTCGGCATCGGGCCGGGTGCCCACGGCCGGGTCACCGGCGAGGCCGGTGTGGTGGCCACCCGCGCCGGGCGATCGCCGGAAAAATGGCTGACGGCAGTCGAGGCCGGGGGTGACGGCCTCGCCGAACGCGAGCAGGTGAGCGCGGCGGAACGCCGCGAAGAGCTGCTGTTGATGGGCCTGCGGCTTACCCGCGGCCTCGACCGGGGGTCATTCCGCACCGCCACGGGCGTCGAGCCGGAAGCGGCTGTCGATCCGGCGGCGCTGGCGGTACTGATCGAGGGCGGCTTCGTCGAGGCGGACGCAGCAGGAATGCGGGCGACGGCGGAAGGGCGGCTGCGGCTGAACGCGGTGCTGGCGCGGCTGCTCGCCTGACCCTCGGTCACCGCCGCTGTCGCCGCCTCGTCGCAACTGCCTTATATAGGCGCCATGGACGCAAGCTTCGCGAAACCCGGCGACGGCAACCGCCGCATCGTCGTCGCCATGTCGGGCGGCGTTGACAGCTCGGTGACCGCCGCGCTGCTGGTCGACGCCGGCTGGGAGGTTATCGGCATCACCCTGCAGCTCTACGATCACGGCCGGGCGGTAGGACGGCCGGGAAGCTGCTGCGCCGGGCAGGACATCCACGATGCCCGCCGGGTCGCCGATCACCTCGGGATCGCCCACTACGTCCTCGACTATGAGGCACGCTTTCGCAGCGGCGTCATCGACGACTTCGCCGACGCCTACCTTGCCGGCGAGACGCCGATTCCGTGCGTGCGCTGCAACCAGCGGATCAAGTTTCGCGACCTGTTGGAAACCGCGCAGGGCCTCGGTGCTGCGGCGCTGGCAACCGGCCACTATGTCGAGCGCCGCGACGGGCCGGCCGGCGCCGCGCTTTATCGGGGTGCCGACGCCGCTCGCGATCAGAGCTACTTTCTGTTCGCCACCACCCGCAGCCAGCTCGAATACCTGCGCTTTCCCTTGGGTGCGCTGGGCAAGGAGGAGACCCGCGCGGCGGCACGGCGCGTAGGGCTGGCGGTCGCGGAGAAGCGCGACAGCCAGGACATCTGCTTCGTGCCGAATGGCAGCTACGCTGATGTCCTGCGCCGGCTGCGCCCCCAGGCGCAGGAGCCGGGGGAGATCGTCGACGAGGCGGGGCGGGTCCTGGGACGTCACCGCGGCATCGCCGGCTTCACCGTCGGCCAGCGGCGCGGTCTCGGAATTGCCTCCTCCGAGCCGCTCCACGTGATCCGGCTGGAGCCGGCGCGGGCCCGCGTCGTCGTCGGGCCGAAGAGCGCTCTGTTCGGCCGGGAGGTCCGGCTGCACGAGGTCAACTGGCTGGGCGACGAGGCGCTGCCGGTGGAGGGGCGGGAGGTGACGGTGAAGCTGCGCTCGGCGATGGCGCCCGCTGCCGCGCGCATCGACCTTGCCGCCGACGGCACCGGCCTCGCGCTGCTCGATGCTGCCTATCCAGGACCGGCGCCCGGCCAAGCATGCGTCTTCTACGATGGCGAACGCGTGCTGGGCGGAGGCTGGATCAGCCGCTGATCTCCGGATCCGTGGCGGGCGCGGGCTCGACTTGGCCTGCGGCCGCACCGCCGGTCATGAGCAGCCGGTCGATATCGGGCTCGCTGAGATCGGCCAGCGCGGCAATGGCGCGCCCCCAGTCGGCGACGTCGGTCCATTGATGGCGGTACAGCAGGCGGTGTAGGCGGGGCAGATCCTGTTGCTGCGTGCTCATGGCTGCGGTTCCGATGTGGCGTGCGATCGGAACCTTACGGGAACATCCGGCCAGCATCAAGAGTTTTAACCTATCTGAGGATATTAAACCCCTATAAAGGGGCGGCCCTTATCGAGTTCTGGAGGGACGTTTACCACAAGATGCTCTGCTCCCCTTCTCCCGCTGATGTTCGCATAAGTTGTGTTCAATTTTGTTATAAACTAATAAGTTGTGTAGATGGCGCAGGGCGCGCTATGGTTGCGGCACTCGGATCGAAACATCCGCAGTAAATGCCTAGAACAGGAGCCCGACGACCATGTCCGATACCGTCATCAGCGCGTCGATGCGCGCCAATCTGCTGTCGCTGCAGAGAACCACTTCGCAGATGGACAAGACGCAGATCAATCTGTCGACCGGCAAGAAGGTCAACAGCGCGGTCGACGATCCCGTTTCCTTTTTCACCGCCAAGTCGCTGACCAACCGGGCGAGCGATCTCAATAAGCTGCTGGATGCGATGGGTCAGAGCATGTCGAGCCTGAAGCAGGCGTCCACGGGCCTTGAAAGCGTCACCAAGCTGGTCGAGCAGGCCACTGCCATTGCCGGGCAGGCGCGCGACGCGCTGGCCGCCGGCACCCAGGAGGCAAAGGTTGCCGGCACCGTCAACCTGAAGGGCATCGAGGATCTGACGTCGCGCTCCGGGGTTTCGGCGACCAGCCGGCTGACCTTCACGGTCAACGACAAGGACGGCAATGTCGTCCTCAATGCCCAGAACATCGACATCGCCGCGAACGACTCGACGGACCAGTTGGTCGGCAAGATCAACGATCTGAATCAGGGCCTGGCCGACCCGGTGATCGAGGCCAAGGTCAACGATGCCGGCAAGCTGGAGATCAAGGCGCTCGACGGCGCCAGCTTCGCGCTGAAGTTCACCGGCGATACCGCGACCCCCTCGACGGCGGAGGATCTGGCGCTGGCCCAGGCGCTCGGCTTCGGTGATACCGCCCAGAAGGTCGCCGACGGCACTCTGACCGCCGGCGTGCAGAACTACGCGGTGCAGGTCACCGCCAGTGCGACGGCATCGCTCAATTCGCTCGCTCTCTACAGCGGTGTCAACACTCTCGCCCAGGCCAGCGATACCCTCTCGAGCCTGTTCAACGAGCCTACCGCCACGACCAGGCTGGTCAGCGGAACGGTCGATGCCGGCGATCAGTTCGTCGTCGGCTTCAACGGCGGCTCGCAGAAGTCCTACAGCATCTCCGGCCTGAGCATTCAGGGGCTGGTCGACAAGATCAACTCCGACTTCACCGGCAAGCTTGCCGCCAGCTTTGATGGCAGCACCGGCAAGATCAACATCCGCTCTACGGACGCGGTGGTGAAGACGGTCGAGTTCGGTGTCCATGACGAGACGACGACGGACGGCCTCGCAGCGCGCTTCGGCTTCGGCGTTGCCAGCGCCGTCACCGCCACCGCCGCTACCGCGGATGCGACGAGCATCGAATCCATCCAGCTCGGCTCGGCGGCGGCCGATCTCGCCACCTATGAGGCCGACTACAACAAAATACGCGATCAGATCGATTCGCTGGTCAAGGACGCCGGCTACCGCGGCACCAACTTGCTGAACGGCGATACCCTGACCACCGTCTTCAACGAGGACCGTAGCACCTCGATCGCCACCAAGGGCCAGGTCGTCACCTCGGCGGGTCTTGGCCTCGACAAAGCCAATTTCGGCAATGCCGTCGGCGTCGATGCCTCGCTGGAGCAGGTGCGGACCGCCGTCAACAGCCTGCGCAGCTTTGCGTCGAGCGTGGCCAACGACCTCAACGTCATCCAGACCCGCGAGGACTACACCAAGGAGACGGTCAATACCCTGCAGGAAGGCGCTGACAAGCTCACCGTTGCCGATCCGAACGAGGAAGGGGCGACGATGATGGCGCTTCAGACCCGCCAGCAGCTGGCGGTATCGGCGCTGTCGCTGGCCTCCCAGGCACAGCAAAGCGTGCTGTCGCTCCTCCGCTGATCGCGGCCGGAAGAACTGACAAGCCGGCGGTGCCCGCCAGCACCGCCGGCTTTGCGTTTCCGGGCTGCCGAAATGGGCGAATCATCAAACCAGCGCAGTCGGTTAACCGGATAGTCACCCCCCTCGGGCACAATGATCACATCAGGCCGCGGGTGCGCGCCCGCGCCAGGAAAGAAGGCCCGCCCGATGACCGATCCATGCCGCCGTGCCACCCAAGCCTACAGCCGCGGAAGCCGCAGCTATACCGATCCGCGCCGCCTGGAGGGCGATGTCCTGCTGCAGGTCGCGCAGCGCCTCGACGACCTGCGCCGCCGCTGGTCGCCGGAGCTTTCCGCCGAACTGGAGCCGGCACTTCTGCATAATCGCCGGCTGTGGACGATCTTCGCCGCAGAAATGGCCGACGATACCGCCGGCTTGCCGCTCGAGCTGCGCAACAACGTTGCCAGTCTTGCGGTCTTCGTCTTCAAGCGTTCGCTGGAACTGCTGGTGAAGCCGGCGGCGGAGCCGATCACCGCGCTCGTCGAGATCAACCGCAGCATCGCTGCCGGCCTGCTGGCGGCAAGGGACAACGGCCCGGAGGCGGTAGCGGCGGGCGCTTCCGCCGCCGCCTGAGCGGGGGTCCCCTCGTTGCCGTGTGCCGGGCGCATTTCCGTGCTTCGCCGCCGCCCGCTGGCGGTGTAGAAGACGCCTCATGCCGACGTCTTCTGTCCTGCTGGCGCTCGCCGCCACGGCGATCGCTGTCAGCGTGGCCGCCTGCTCCACCGACAAGGCGCGTCTCGCCGGCGCCTGCCAGCTTCAGCGCTGTGTCTGCGCGCCGGGGGGCTGGTCGCCGGCTTCGGCGGGCGGACAGTCGCCGGTGGTCTGGCAGTCCGACGGCACTGCCTCCTGCCCGGAAGGGCTGGAACTCCATGCTTTGACGCCGCCGCCGGGGCAGGTGCGCAAGGGCATCTGAGTGATATTGCGGTATGGGCAATATCAGCCGGCCGCCTACCACGCGGACGAAGAGACAGGCCTCAGGGTGACGGCGGGGAGCATCGGCGCCGTCGCCGCGGGAAAAAAAATGGCCCGGAACTGAGGTTCCGGGCCAAGTCCAACAGGGAGGCTTCACGTCTGGGAGACGTAGGACTCGCTATCAACGAGCCCTTCTTTCGGGCATTGCACCCGAAACCTTGAAACTCGATGCTGCACTGCAGCGACACCAAAAGATATAGCCCCTTACCCAAAGTGCCGCCTCTCGAAAATACGCAACGCTCCCATGCACGCCCCTCATCAAAGTTGCATGGTAATGCAGGTGGATCGCGCACTGCGCGCGGATCGGGCTTGGTGAGCTGGGCGGCGAGCCTGGGCGACAGGGCCTGTTCGCACGTGCAATGCTGCGAGGGCGCAGGAGAGCATTGTTCCGAACGGCGCATCGGACCGCGCCGGGGATACCGGGGGCGTTCCCAGGGGGAAGCGGATGGCCGGTCGCTCTCGCCGGCCGGCCGCAAATCGCCCATCCCGCGCTGGTCCCGGCCGTTGTTCCCGCGGTCACACCGCTGGCGGTGCGGAGCGCTTGCTGGCCGCGGCGCCGCGGTTGAGGGCGGCGGCATCGGCCAGGACGATCAACGGCTCGACGCCACCGGGCGAGGCTAGATAGCGCGGCTCCCACACCGGGTGGAACTGTTCCTTGAACTTGCGGTCGCCGCTGAGGGTGAAGAACTCGTCGCCGTGCTCGGCGATCAGCGCGCCGAGCCGGTGCTGCAGCGGGCCCATCTGCCGCCGCTGCGTCTCGGCGAGCGGAGCCATGCCGATCGACAGAACGGTCACGCCGCGCGCTTGCAGCTCCAGCATCGTCGCGACGGTCAGGTACTCAAGGGTCGACGCGGGCGCGTGGGGCTGCCAGCGCAATGCGTCGAATGCCGCTTCGTCGCCGCTGGCGGCCCTCAGGACGACGGCAAAGGCGACGATCTCTTCGCCACTGAGGGCGATGGCAACCTCGAAGCGGCGGATGTAGCCGGTCGAGAAGGGGGCGGTGGAAAAGCCCGGCTCGCGTCCCTGGCGGGCGATCAGCCAAGCCCTGGATATGGCCGCAAGCGTGTCCGTCACCGGCGGAACTTCCTCCGGCAGCAGCAGACGGAACGACAGACCCTCGCGTGCCCCGCGGTTGAAACCGAAGCGCATCCTGCTGTTAGCCGGGTCATCCAGGACGAAATCGTTGAGCGGCACCCGTGCGGCATCGCCAAGCCGGGTAACGGTCAGGCCGACATCGGCGTAGAGGCGGAGGTCATCGGGCCGTACAAGGTAGAACGCCGGCCGTACCCGTTCCCGATCGCAAATTTCGCGGAAACGCCAGATGAGCTCGGCGCGCTCGTCCGGCTCGCCCACGGGATCAAACAGGGCGATACAGGAAGTGCCGTGCCGCCGGAACATCAGGAACGACCGGCCGGAGGCGCTGAACAGCAAGCTCTTGTCACCAGCGCACGCCAGCATCGCATCAGCGTTGGACTGGCGATCGGCGATGGTCCGGGCGCGTTCAAGTTCCGCCGGCGTGGCCGCGGGAGCGGCGGCGCGCCGGGGTGGGTGCAGAACATGCAGCAGCGCCAGGACGACGACGCCGAGAGCCGCCGCGAACAGTGCCCGCAGCGAGCGCGGGAAGTTTCCGTTCAGCGAGAAGTGCACCCAGAGCGAGTCATGGTAGGTCGCGTGTTTGTAGGCGAACAGCACGAGCCAGACGGCGGCGCCCAGGATGCACAGCAGCGTGACCATCCAGCCCAGCGTCAACGGCTCGTCGAGGAGTGATGTCCGCCGATAAAACTCGTCGCGATAGGGCACCAGCAGAAAGGCGATCAGGAAAAGAGCGATTGCGGAACCGTAGTCCAGACCCTTGGCAATCGAGCAGATGATGCCGATGGCGAGAAGGGCATGGACCAGCCAGTAGGCGCCATGCAGGCGGCGTTGCAGGGCAGGGGCGAGAAAGATCAGCATACTCGCCACCATTGCGCCGACGAAGTGGGCGGTCTCGATGACCGGCAGCGGTACGATGGCGCCGACGGCGGCCGCCCGGGCCGGACCCATCGGCGTTGCCGCCGAGGCCAGGAGCACGATGCCGGCGAGGACGACGAAGATCCCGGCGAGGGTGGGGACGATCTCGCCCGTCACCTCGACCAGACGGTCGAAGGCGGCGACCGTCGCCGGGATCTGCCGCCGCAATTCGTTGAGCCCGAGCAGCGCCCCTGCGACCAGCAGCGGCAGCACGTAGTAGACGAGGCGGTACACCACCAGCGCGCCGACGAGGGGGCCGATCTCGGTGCGGTCGCCGAGTGCGTAGACGAAGACCGCCTCGAACACGCCGAGCCCGCCGGGGACGTGGCTGAGGATGCCGGCGACGATGGCGACGCAGTAGAGCGGCAGGAAGGCGAAGAAGGGGTAGGCAAGGTCGGCGGGCAGCAGCATCCACAGGGCGGCGGAGGCGAAGCACAGGTCGATGGCGGAGATGGTCAGCTGCCCGGCGACCAGCGTCGGCGACGGCAGCGGGACGGTCATCCGCCGCCAACGCAATGTCCGGCGCGTCGCGCACAGTACGACAAAGCCAATGATGCCGGCGATCATGGCGACGCTGGTCGTCTCCAGCACCAGCGGCGGCAGGTGGAGAATGTCGACAAGCAGGGCCGGCCGCAGCAGAACGCCGATGCCGCTGACGGCGCAGATGCCGAAGCCGAAGGCGATGATACAGAAGAGAGTGACCCGACCGATGTCGTCGGCGGGCAGGCCTGCGGCGGAGTAGATACGGAAGCGCACCGACCCGCCGGTCAGCAGGGCGAAGCCGACGGTGTTGCCGATGGCGTAGCCGCAGAACGAGGCCAATGCAGTCACCCGGCGCGGCAGCCGCCGGCCGACGTAGCGCAGGGCCGACCAGTCATAGCCCATCAGCGTAAGGTAGCTGAGAGCAGCGAAGCCAAGACTGGCGCCCACCGCGTTGGCCGGCAGGTCGGCGATGGACCGGCCGACGTCAGCAACGCGCATCTCCGCCAGCAGGCGGTTCAGCGCGAAGCCGCAGAGCACCAGAACGATGGCGGTGGCGGCAAGGCCGAGACCATCGCGGTGGCAATCTGCCCAGGCGAGAATACGCCGCGGCCACGATCGCGATGGCGTACGCGCGGTCACGACCGCCCCCACCGCATCGGCAGCAGCGGCGGCCGGTCCCACGTACGCCTGCCCAACCTTGATCCTCCTGTCGATCGATCTGCCGCGGCCGCTGACCGAACCTTTTCCTCAGACGTTGATCGTCGTCAGTTCGACCGCCGTCCGCTTGCCCTCGACGACGACAATACCGGTGTCGCTTACGAAGTAACGCTTGCGATCCTCTTCGAGATCATAGCCGATCGTCGTGTCCGCCGGGATCTTCACGTTCTTTTCCAGGATGCAGCGCCGCAGCTTCGACCGCCGGCCGATATCACAGTTGTCGAAGATGATCGACTCGTGAACCTCGGCGCCGGAGTGGATGTAGACGTGCCGGCCGATGACGGAGTTCTTCACCAAGCCGCCGGAGACGATGCAACCGCCGGCGAGGACCGAGTCGATCGCCTGGCCGCGCCGGTTATCCTCGTCGAAGGCGAACTTCGTCGGTGGATCGGAATATCCCGAGGTGCGCAGCGGCCATTCCCGGTTGAAAAGGTTGAGCGCGGGCGTGATCGCGCGCAGGTCCATATTGGCTTCGTAGTAGGCGTCAAGGGTGCCGACGTCGCGCCAATACGGCTCCTTGCCCGCGGGCTCTCCCGGGATGGTGTTGGTCATGAAGTCGTAGGCGAACATCTCGGCCCGGCCGATCGCCTTGGGCAGGATGTCCTTGCCGAAGTCGTGACTGCTGTTGGGGTCCTGCTGGTCTTCCTCGACCAGGCGCAGCAGCATGTCGGTGGAGAAGATGTAGTTGCCCATCGACGCGTAGACCATGTCCGGATTGCCCGGCATGGTCGGCGCATCGGCCTTCTTCTCGTGGAAACCGATGATGCGGTTGCCGCTGGTGGTTTCGATGACGCCGAACTCCTTGGCGAACTTCTTCTCCACCGGAATCGCGGCGATCGTGACGTGGGCGCGCTTCTGCTCGTGGAATTCGATCATATCGCGGATGTTCATCCGGTAGATGTGATCACCACCAAAGACCGCGACGACGTTCGGCGCCGACTGCTCGATCAGGTTGATGTTCTGGTGGATCGCATCGGCGGTGCCGCGGTACCAGTCCTTGCCTTCCGAGCGCATCTGCGCCGGCACCGGCACGATGAACTCGCTCTTCAGCAATCCGCCGAGGCGCCAGCCGTCACTGATGTGCTGCAACAGCGACTGGCTGCGGAACTGGACGACGACGTAAATCGAGTGGATGCCCGAGTTGATCAGGCTGCTGAGTACGAAGTCGACGATCCGGTATTTGCCGCCGAATGGGACCGCCGGTTTGGCACGCTCCTTGGTGAGCGGGTAAAGGCGCGTTCCCTCGCCGCCCGCAAGCACGAAGGCCAGAACCTTGAGTTGCATTAGCGCACCCCCTTTCCCTTTTGTTGATGGGTTACACCGGTCTGGTCTTGTAGCATTCCGGCGGGGAACCGGCAGTGTTCTTTTTTTGCGCCGCAAGGGCGACACCGGCGCATGCGTCGGCGCAACCTCACATCGAGGGGTCAATTGCCCCGGAGACGGGGCACGTAGCAGCCTTCGCCGAGCCCGACGAAGTGGACATCGAGATCCGGATGAACGATCGGGTCGCCGCTCTCGTCCGGTTCCAGGTTGCGCTCGGCAACGTAGGTCTGATTGTCGGTCGCATGCATCAGCACCCGGTACCAGGGTTTGTCCTTCGGCGGCCGGCTGGGCGCCATCTCCTCATACCAGGCCTCGGTGCCGCAAAAGCAGGGATCGGCATCGATGATCACGCCGCGGTAGTTGAACAGCTTGTGCCGGACGATTTGTCCGACGCCGAATCTGGCAACGACGGTAGGCACCGCAATGCAACCCGGAAATCCTGACGATGGCGGACCCTTTAGCACCGAAAGCGGGCGGATTTCCAGGGCTGGCGCATGCCAGCTGGACGTGTGTATGTTGATGCAAACCAAAAGGGATTCAGGGGAAACCGGCATGGACATGGGCTCATTGCCAGCGCGGCATGGCCGCTATCGCGGCGAGCATCCGGCGTTGATCAGCGGCGGGCGACAGCTTAACTGGCGCGAATTCGATGCCGCCATCAACCGGCTCGCCAATGCTTTGCTGGCCGCCGGCCTGCGCAAGGGCGACAAGTTCGCAACCGTCCTGCCGAACTGCCAGGAACTCATGCTGGCGTACTGGGCCGGCGCCAAGACCGGCTGCGTCATCGTGCCGATGAGCCCGCTGCTGCAGGACAACGGGCTCGTCTCGCTATTGACTGACTCGGACGCGAAGCTGGTGCTCGGTCACGCCTCGTTCGCGGCCACGTTCGAGCGCATCCGCGACCGGCTGCCGCTGGTCAAAGCCGACTGCTGGATCCTGCTGGGCGCGGGCGGCGAGGAAGGGCCTGGCTTCCAGCCCTACGAGACCTTCATCGCCAGTGGCTCCACGGCGGCGCCCCCGGACGCCAGCCTGACCGATGCCGACGAGTTCAACATCATGTATTCCAGCGGCACCACCGGCCTGCCGAAGGGCATCGTCCACAACCATTACGTTCGGGCGATGTACTGCATGATCTTCGCGTCGTCGTTCCGGATCACGCCGGAGAGCGTGGTGCTGCACGCCGGCTCGATCGTCTTCAACGGCTGCATGGTCGACCTGATGCCGTGGATGTTCGTCGGCGGCACCTACGTCCTGCACGAGAGCTTCGATGCCGGTCGCGTCATCGCCGACATCGACCGCTACAAGGTGACCCACATCGTTCTGGTGCCGGCGCAGATCACCGCCATCCTCGATCATCCCGACTACGCGCCGGCGAAGCTGGCCAGCCTGGAGATGCTGCACAACCTCGGCGCACCGCTGCACCGCTGCATCAAGGAGCGCATCAATGCCGAACTGCCGGGCCGCTTCTATGAACTCTACGGCCTCACCGAAGGGTTCATGACCGTTCTCGACAAGCACGATTCCATCCGCAAGCTGGGCTCGGTCGGCTGTCCGCCGCCGTTCATGCAGATCAGCATCCGCCGGGACGACGACAGCGAGTGCGCACCGGGGGAAGTCGGCGAGATCTGCGGCAGGAGTCCCTGCCTGATGCCGGGCTATTACAAGCGCCCCGACCTCACCGCCCAGGCGATCCGCGACGGCTGGCTGCACACCGGCGATGCCGGCTACCTCGACGAGGAGGGCTACCTGTTCCTCGTCGATCGGATCAAGGACATGATCATCACCGGCGGCGTTAACGTCTATCCGTTCGACATCGAGAAAATCATCGCCAGCCATCCGGAGGTGCGCGAGGCGGCGGTATTCGGCGTGCAGGACGAGAAGTGGGGCGAGGTGGCGGTTGCGGCGGTGACGCTGCGCGATGGCGCGCAGTCAAGCGCAGCGGAGCTGGTGGAGTGGACCAACGCCCGTGTCGATGCCAAATTCCAGCGGATCAAGGACGTGATCGTCTACGATGAGTTTCCACGCAATGTCGCCGGCAAGACCCTGAAGCGCGAGATGCGGAGTTCCTATCATCGGGAGTAGGGGATACGGCGGCAGTTGCCGGTCGAGCCGGGAGGGTAAAGCGGTGGCCTGGATCGTCCTGTTCGTCGCTGGCTTGCTTGAGGTGGGCTGGGCGATCGGCCTGAAGTATACTGAGGGCTTCTCGCGGCTCGGCCCCAGCGTGCTCACCGTCCTCGCCATGGTGGCGAGCCTCGGCCTGCTCGGCATCGCGCTCAAATCGCTGCCCGTCGGGACCGCCTACGCGATCTGGACGGGGGTCGGCACCGTTGGCACCGCCCTCCTCGGCATGGTGCTTTTCGGCGAGTCGACGGCCGCGCTCCGCCTCGCCTGCATCGGCCTGATCGTCGCCGGCATCACCGGCCTGAAGCTGGTGACACCGGACTGACCCCAGAGCCCCTCGGCGCTGCCCCCGAGCTGGCGTCAAGCGCCCGACGAGAGCGTGCGAGCGAGCCAGCGGTACAACTCAGGCTCGGCGAAGGCGGCATCGGCGGTGCGGACGTGAGCACCGGCGTCGGGCAGCGCACCCAGGCGGTAGGGCCTGGCGATAACGGTGTCGTTGCCCTGGGTGCGGGCGATGACGTCGCGCGAGCCGGCGGTGAGATAGCCGACCTCGTCGTCCTCCGCCCAGGCGACCCACATCGGCAGGTGGGCGAGTTCCGGCAACCGCTCCGGCGGCTCGCAGGCGCCGCAGACGGAGACCAGCGCGGCAAAGCGGCGGGGCGCGTGCAACGCGGCGCAGAACGTCCCGACGCCGCCCATGCTGAAGCCGGCGATGACGAGACGCTGCGGGTCGGCTACGCCGCCGGCCACCATCGCGTCGATCAGCGCGTCGAGTCCTCCCAGCACGTCGGGATCGCACCAGCGGCAATCGGCGGGGCACTGCGGCGCCACCACCTGGAAGGCGAATCCGGCGAGGGCAGGGGGCGATCCGCTGCGCAGCTTCGGCAGGCCCCATCGCGCGACCCGATGCAGATCCGCACCTCCCGCGCCGCGCTCGCCGACGCCGTGCAGGAACACGATCGTGGGCGGCGGACCGCCTGCGGGCTGGATATCGGCCGGCAGCAACAGGCAGGAGCGGTCATGCCGAAAGTCGATCATCGCGGTGCCACCGGGAGTGGCCCGCTTTTCCTAGGGGCGTTCATTCCCGGCTCGGATCAAGCCGGCTGCGGGGAGCGGCACGGCCGTTGAGAAATGCCGCGCGAATGGTCTCTGCCTCGGCCTGCAGCCAATGCATCTGCGGGTCGTGTTCCTCCGCCTGCTGCGACAGGTAGTAGGCCCGGACCATGATGTTCTCGCGCAAAGCGTTGACCAGATCGACGCGGCAGCCATGATACGCCTCGAAAGACGGATCCGACTGCGGCCGGGACGATTTCAGCAGCAGCATCGCAACGTCGGCCGGCTGCATTTCGATGAAGGTGAAGTAGCCGAGCGCGGTCAGCGGCGCACGGTTGCAGCCCGCGGTACAGTAGAGATAGACGCGATGGCCTGCATCGAGCAAATCGTGCAGGCAGGCAACCGCCTGCGGCAGGTTGCGCCGCTGGTCCGGCGGGTCGAAGTCGAGCATCGGCGTGTTCACCATGGCCAAGTCCAGCGCTTCGCCATGGGCGCGTAAGGCATCCCAGTCGATGCCGAAGGCCTCGTGGCAGGCGCTGCTTTGCAGCGAGAGCAACGCGGTTGCCCCGGTTCCGTCGCGGATCCGCCCGACGTCATCGGTCGTCATCGGGCATGAGCCGATCAGCAGATCGTGCCGGACCTCATTCCAGTTAAGCGTCCATTCCCACATGCAGACGGTCCCCTGTGCCGTTCAGAGCGGCGTTCTCCGCAAGGTTTTATGCCATTGTCTCCGCCTTGGCCACCGGCTGACGGCGACCACCGGTCCGATCTCCAGCGTAGAACCGAACGGCACCGTCGGCAGCAACGATCGCTGCCACATGTCAGCACTGTTCAAGCGGTCTTCGGCAGACCCTCAGCGCCATCGGTATTCTAGCTTTGCCTTCCTCCGGCTGCACAATGCGACCGGCCCCCGAGGCCGCTTCGGCGTTCGCCGAACACTCCGCCAGAAGGAGTTGCGGAGGTGATAATATTCCGGCGGGCTCATTCGCGGGCGCCGGGCCGGCTCGCTGCCCCCATTGCCGTTACCCCAATGACCGTGTGCGCTACCGATAATCTCCTGCCCTGCGCTCCCCAGGACCAGCCCCTCGTCATCGCGCATCGCGGAGCGAGCGGCTACGTCCCCGAGCACACTCTTGCCGCCTACGCGCTGGCAATCGAGATGGGGGCGGACTTCGTCGAGCCGGACTTGGTGATGACGAAAGACGGCGTCCTCGTCGCCCGGCACGAGAACGAAATCGGTGGCACGACCGATGTGGCCGAGTGGCCGGAATTCGCTGAGCGGCGGACGACCAAGGTCATCGACGGCCAGCCGATCGGGGGGTGGTTCACCGAGGATTTTACCCTTGTCGAGCTCAAGCGCCTGCGCGCAAGGGAGCGCATCCCCGACCTGCGGCCGGAGAACAGGCGCTTCGACGGCATTTTCGCCATTCCCACTCTGGGGGAGGTGCTGGATCTCGTCCGCGGTGCCAACTTTCGCTTCCAGCTCGAGGCGGTCGCCGCAGGGAAGAGCGAACGGCGCTGTGTCGGCGTCTACCCCGAGACCAAGCATCCCAGCTATTTCCGTTCCATCGGACTGCCGATGGAATGCCCGCTGCTGCGCCTTCTGGACCACGGGGAATATTTTCAACCGAGCGGCAAGGTCTTCATCCAGTCGTTCGAGGTTGGCAACCTGAAACGGCTGCGGACGATGACGTCGTTCCCGCTGATACAGCTGTTGAACGACAGCGGCGCACCGTGGGATTTCGTCGTTGCCGGCGATGAGCGCTCGTACGCCGATCTGGCCAAGCCAGAGGGACTGGCCAGGATTGCCCGCTACGCCAATGGCATCGGCGTCAGCAAGAACCTCGTCTTTCCGCGCACCGGCGTGGCGGGCGGCCTCGGAGCTCCGACGACGCTGATCGCCGATGCCCATGCTGCCGGCCTTGTGGTTCACGGCTGGACCTTCCGCGCCGAAAACTACTTCCTGCCGCCTAAATTCCGTTCGTCCGGCGGCGAGGTGAAGTACGGGGATCTGATCGCCGAGATCACGATCTTCCTGGAACAGGGGATGGACGGGTTCTTCACCGACCAGGCGGACGTTGGCGTTCGCGCCCGCGATTCGGTTGGGCGCTAGCAGCCCTCATTCCTTCCGCAATGTCCTGCGGCGAGCCCGTTTGATCCTCCCCCGGCGGCGGCGTCCGCGCTACGATCGCGGCGGACAGCCGGGAGGGAAAGGGCACGCATGAAGGCGGAGGATTTTGCGGCGCGGTCGCTGAGCGGCGGCCGGATGGTCGTCGAGACGTTGCTGGACCATGGCGTCCAGCGGGTGTTCGGTGTCCCGGGCGAGAGCTACCTGCCGCTGCTCGACGCCCTCTATGACGTTCGCGACCGGCTCAGCTTTGTCACCTGCCGTCACGAGCACGGCGCGGCGATGATGGCCGAAGCGCACGCCAAACTGGACGGCGTGCCCGGCGTCTGCCTCGTGACCCGCGGCCCCGGCGCCTGCAATGCCGCCATCGCCGTGCACACCGCCTTCCAGGATTCGACGCCGATGCTGCTGGTGGTCGGGCAGGTGCGGCGCCGCTTCCTCGGCCGCGAGGCCTTCCAGGAGGTCGACTTTGCCAGCATGTTCCGGCCGTTGGCGAAGCACGCGGAGCAGATCGACGACGCGAAGGCCATCCCGGTGGCGATCGCCCGCGCCTTGAAGGTCGCCTGCGGCGGCCGGCCCGGCCCGGTGGTGCTGGCCCTGCCGGAGGATCTGCTGGCGGAGACGATTGCGGTGCGCGCGGCGGCGCCGGCCGCGCCGGCAGCCCCGGCGCAGGCGTCGTGCGATCCCGCGCTGCTGCGTCGGTTGCAGCAGATGCTGCAGGGAGCGCAGCGGCCGATGGTGCTGTTGGGCGGCAGCGGCTGGACCGAGGCCGCCCGCAGCGACATCGCGGCATTCGTCATCGCTGCCGGGCTCCCCGTCTGCTGCGGCTTTCGCCGCAACGACCTGTTCGACAACGGCACGCCGAACTATGTCGGCGAACTCGGCATCGCCGCCGACCCGGCGCTGGTGGCCCGGGTGCGCGGTGCGGATCTGCTGCTGGTCGTCGGCTCGCGGCTGGGCGAGGCGACCAGCCAGGGCTACGCGCTGCTGTCCCCCGGGGGGCCGGCGCTAGTGCATGTCCACCCTGACCGCCGCGAAACCGGGAGGGTCTTTCCGGCGGCACTTGCCATCGAAGCTGCGCCTGCAGCGTTCGCACGCGCGGCGCGCACGCTCGATGTCGGCGATGCCACCCGCTGGCGCGACTGGACCGCCGCGGCCCGCGCCGACTACGTCTCGGACAGTGCGCCGCCTCCGGGCACAGCCCTGCTCGACATCGGCGCGGTGATGGCGGAACTGCAGCAGGTGCTGCCGGCGGATGCCATCGTCACCGTCGATGCCGGCAACTTCTCCGGCTGGCCGCAGCGGTTTCTCCGCCATGGCGGTAGGCGACGGCTGCTCGGCGCCGCCAACGGCGCGATGGGCTACGGGGTGCCGGCAGCCGTGGCAGCGAAGCTGCGCTTCCCCGAGCGCCTGGTCATCGGCTGTGCCGGCGACGGCGGCTTCGGCATGACCGGTCAGGAACTGGCGACGGCGGTGCAATGCCGCGCCGCGCCGATCATCCTTGCCTTCGACAACGGCATCTACGGCACCATCCGCATGCACCAGGAGCGCCGCTACCCCGAGCGGACGCTCGGCACGACGCTCGGTCGTGCCGACCTCGCCGCGGTTGCCCGGGGGTGGGGGGCGCACGGCGAGAGCATCGAGCGCACAGAGGACTTTGCTCCGGCCTTCAATCGGGCGGCCGCCTGCGGCCGGGCAGCGTTGCTGCATCTCGTTCTTGATCCCGAGCAGATCAGCACCCGCCACACGCTGAGCAGCTTGCGCACTAGCTAGCCGCTAGACGTATCTGTTGCCCGGCGGTTACCCTGCTTTGCCGCTGTCGCAGGCTGCGGCTACGCTGGACAAGATACGGTCGCGCAGGTATTGCCCGCATGATATGGTCCGCGACTGTCGTGGCCGCTTGCCTGCAAAGGGGGAGTTATGCTCCCCCTCGGGATAATGGCGAGCGACGTTCGCGACCCGTTCTTACGGCACTCTACGGCAATTGAGGGAGCCTCGGCAGAATCGAGGTGATCGCGCCAGAAGGTTGCCGCAAGGGTGAGGCACGCCCGGCCTGAAGGCCGGTCCGCCCGAAGGCGATGCCGGTCGGCCCGGCACGTGCAGAATTACGGATGGGGAAAAGATGGAAGACAGACCGAACTTCTCCGTTGGGAGCCCGCTGGATCGCATGTCGGAGGTTCTCCCGGGGGGCGGGACGTTCAGCCTGGAGGAGCTGCTGCGCACCCTGCGGCGGAGGATGTGGCTGATCCTGACGATCATGATGGTCGGCACGCTGCTGACCGCTGCCGTCTCGATCATGCTGCCGTCGCGCTACACGGCCGTCGCCAAGGTGCTGGTCGCCGACAAGAGCCCCGAGGGACCCGATCTGAACGCGGCGGTACGCGGTCTGCCGCCCGACGTCGCCTTCATGAGCAGCCAGGTCCAGGTGGTTGCCTCGCGCAATCTGGCGGCGATCGTCATCGACAAGCTCGGTCTGGAATCCGACCCGGAGTTCAACGACACGCTGCAGCCGCCAACGCTGCTCAAGCGTATCACGGACGCCCTGCCCACCGAGTGGTTCCGGCAGAAGCTGGGCATGCCGTCCGCCGTTCTCGATCCTGAGCTCGCCAAGCGTTTGCAACGCGAGGAGGTCATCGACACCTTCCTCGAGAACATGTTCACCGAGGTCGTCGAGGCGAGCCGGGTCATCGACATCTGGTTCACCTCCGAAGACCGCGAGAAAGCCTCGCGGATAGCCAATGCGATCTCCGACACCTACATCGACCAGCATCTGGAGAACCAGTACCAGACGATCCGCCGGACGATGGCTTGGCTCAATGACCGGGTCGCCGGGCTGCGTCAGGAGGTCAAGACCGCCGACGATGCCGTCGAGAAGTTCCGTTCGGAGAAGGGGCTGCTCAAAGGGACCGGCGGCGAGATGCTGAACGAACAGCAGATCTCGGAACTCAGCTCGCAGCTGGTGCTGGCCCGCTCGCAACGGGCGGAAAGCGAGGCGCGGCTGTCGCAGGTCAGGGGCCTCGCCCGTTCCGGGGGTACCGCCAGCATCGCCGAAGTCGTCAACTCGCCGCTGATCTCGTCGCTGATCGCGCAGGAGACGGAAGTGAAGCGGCGGATCGCCCAGTACTCACAGGAGTATGGCGAACGCCATCCGCTGCCGATCAATGCCAAGGCGGAACTGCAGGATCTGCAGGCCAAGATCGGCGTCGAGGTCAACCGTGTGGTTCAGAGCCTGCAGAACGAAGTTGTGGTGGCGCGGGCGCGTGAGCAGTCGCTGCAACGCGGTCTCGAACAGTTCGGCACGCAGGTTTCGAAGTCCAACAAGGACGAGGTGACGTTGCGGGCGTTGGAGCGGGATGCCGAAGCGGCTCGCTCCACCCTCGACAACTTCATGCAGGAGGCGCACCAGCTCAACGCGCAGGACACGCTGCGGGCCCAGCAAGCCGACGTCACGCTGATATCGTACGCGCCGATCCCGCCGGAAGCGGCGTTCCCCAAGCGCAAGCTGATGGTGCTGCTGGCGATCGTCGTCTTCGGCCTGATCGGGATCGTGGTGGCGCTGATCGTCGATCAGTTCGACTCGGGCTTCCGCAGCTCGGAGCAGGTGCAGAACACGCTCGGGGTTCCGGTCCTCGGCCTTGTGCCCGCGTTGAAGGGGGCAGGCCGCAAGGGGCGGGTTCCGGGGCGGTACGTGCTCCAGCAACCGACGTCGTCCTTCGCCGAGGCCATCCGCCGGATCCACGCAAAACTGCTTCAGGATCCTTCGGTGCGCACGGTCCAGATCACCTCGGCGGAGCCGAGCGAGGGCAAGACGACCGTCTCGCTTAATCTTGCCCAAGTGGCCGCCCGCCTCGGCGGCCGTGTTCTGCTGATCGATACCGATTTCCGCCGCTCGGAGATCGCCGACCTGCTGCGGCTGCGCAAGTCGCCGGGGCTGATCGACATCCTGACCAAGCGGGCAAGCTTCAGCGACGTGGTGCAGGCCGGCGAGGGTAGTCCCGACATCGTGGTTGCCGGCGGCTTCGAATCACAGAGCTCGGAAATGCTGGTGCTGCGGGATCTTCCGCACCTGCTGAAGCAGGTGCGTGACCGCTACGACCTGATCATCATTGACGCACCGCCAGTGATCTCGCTGGTTGACGCCGCGGTGGTGGCAGGCCAGGTCGACCGGACGATTCTGGTGGTGAAGTGGGCTGGCACGCGGCGGTCCGTGGTCGGTCACGCGGTGAACGAGGTCAACAGTGCCGGTGGCACGCTCGGCGGCGTCATCCTGACCAAGGTCGACGTAAAGCGGCACTCGCTTTATTCGTTCGGCGATTCCGGCCAGTACCACGGCCGTTACAAGAAGTACTACGACGTGGCGTGAGCAGGCGCTCGGCGTGCGGCCACGGCGCTGCAAAGGCGTGCCGCCTGACACCTCGTCGGGCATCGCCTCTGGCGGGCGCTCCGGCGCCTGTCCGCGTGGCGAGCCCTACCCACGCTGAACGAACCAGGAGACCAACGTGGCGACGCAGCCTCGCATCTGCATCGGAGTTCCGGTCTACAACGGCGGAGCGCTGTTCGGGGAGATGATCGAATCGCTCCTGGCCCAGACCTACGGTGATTTCGAGATCTTCATTGCCGACAACTGCTCGACGGATGCCACAGAAGAGGTTGCGCGCGGGTTCGAGGCGCGCGACCGGCGCGTCCACTACCACCGCAATGCGACGAATATCGGGGCATCGCCGAACTTCAATCGCGTCCTCGAGCTTGCCGGCGCGTGCGACTACTTCAAATGGGCGGCGCACGATGATTTGTACCGGCCGGCGTGGCTGGAGAGGTGTGTGGAAGTGCTGAACGACCAGCCGGAGGTCGTTCTCGCCTATACCGTCGTCGATGTCGTCGACGAGACCGACGATCACCTGCTGAGCAGGCATCCGTTCTACAAGTTCGGCTGCCTCGAAAGCTCCACCGATGCGCTCGGCCGGCCGGTGTGGAAGATGGGGCCGCTGCATCTGGCGGAAACCGTGGACCCGGCTGCCCGATACCATGAGTTTCTGAACCGCATGGTCGCCTGCTTCCCGATTTTCGGGTTGATCCGGGCCGCGGTGCTCCCGGGTACCGGACTGCACCGCTCCTACTTCGGCTCGGATCGCACGCTCCTCGGGGAACTTGTCCTGCGCGGCCGCTTCCGTCAGGTGGAGGAGCGGCTTTATATCAACCGCTACCACAAGTCCGTGGGGCGCCTCGTCCCGAGCAACAAGCAGCAGGCGTGGATCGGCAGCAGCGGCGGCAGTCAGCTCCCGCCACAGGTGCTCCAGTACATCGATCTGCTGCGGGCGCCGTTCGCTGCCGGACTATCGGCCGCCGACAGCGTGCGCTGTTTCACCGTCGCCTCGACCCACATCGCCCGCCGCCAGACCGGTCGGCTTATACGTTTGGCATTGCCGACGATCGGGTATCCCACGACAGCCGGTCAGGCGCCCGCCGGACCGTCGGCGAAACCATAGGCGGCGGTGGGAAAGGCACCGAAGAGCCGGCAAGAAGACTCCTGTCCGGACTGAGCGGCACACTTCCTGCTTTGCCGAAGTGAGGGTTCGGGCCAAATTCCACGGGCGGGGCGGTTGCCATCGTACGTGCCCGCATAGAGATAGGCCGTAGACTCCGGCAAGGGGGAGGCGGCGGAGGGGCGCACGCATGTCGACGGGAAATCTGGTGCGCGACGATTCGAAGCCAGCAGAGGGTGAACAAGCGGGCGGCTGGGGACGCGAGATCTATGCCCTCACCGAGCGGCTCTTTCCCCTGCACCGCAGCATCACCGGCGATGGCGTGCGGCGGACGCTGCAGATAATGGGCGAGTATGTGCCGCTGAGCATCAGCGAAGTGCCGACTGGCACGCCTGTCTTCGACTGGGAGATTCCCAAGGAATGGACCGTTCGCGAAGCCTTTATCAGCGATAGTCACGGCCGCCACGTCGTCGATCTGCGCAACAATAATCTGCACATCGTCGGCTACAGCATGCCCATCCGGGCAACGATGCCCTTACAGGAACTGCTGCCACATCTCCATACGCTTCCCGACCGTCCCGAGAGTATTCCCTATCTCAACAGCTACTGGAAGGAATACTGGGGGTTCTGCCTTTCGCACAATACCAAACTGGGGATGGCGTCCGGCGATTACGACGTCGTGATCGATTCGAGCCTTGAGGACGGCCACCTGAGTTATGGCGAGTACCTGATACCGGGCGACAGCAGCGAGGAAGTCTTGCTGTTCTCCCATACCTGCCATCCGTCCCTGGGCAACGACAACTGCAGCGGGCTCGCCGTCACGACGGTGCTCGCTCGCCTGCTCGCGTCCCGATCACTGAGGTATTCCTACCGGTTCCTGTGGGCGCCGAGCACCATCGGCTCGCTCGCCTGGCTCAGCCGCAATCCCGAGGCGGCCAGCCGCGTCCGGCACGGTCTGGTACTCACTGGCTTCGGCGATCCGGGCGCCTTTACTTACAAGCAGAGCCGGAGTGGCGATGCGCTGATTGATCGGGTTGTGCCGCTGGTGCTGGACGGCTTCGGGCCGGGCAGCCGCATCGAGCCGTTCAGCGTCTACGGCTACGACGAGCGGCAGTTCTGCTCGCCGGGATTCAATCTCGCCGTCGGCCGGCTGTCACGGACCCCTTATGGCCAGTATCCGCAGTACCACACATCCGACGACAACCTGACGTTCATCAGCCCCCGCCAACTGGGCGAGGCGCTGGCGGTACTGGTGGAGATCGTCGACGCGCTGGAATGCAGCGAGCGACGCTACCTGAACACATCGCCGTATGGCGAGCCGCGGCTGGGCAAGCGCGGCTTGTTCCGGCCAATCGGCGGATCCGGCCTCAGCCGGCTGGAGGAGGCCCGGCTATGGGCGCTAAACCTCGCCGACGGCGGCCACTCGGTGCTCGACATGGCCGGGCGCTCGCGAATGGACTTCAGGACGCTGCGAACAGCGATCGGCGAGCTGACTGCCTGCGGCCTCCTCCGGGAGATCGCCGACGCTGATGCATCACCATCACCACCATGACGACTTGGAGGCAAGCCGGTGTTCCTGGGGCGAATACAACGTATGGTTCCTGCGCGCCACGGCATTTACAAGGGAATTCAGCAGAGACTCGTCGAGAGGTTCTCCGGGAACCGCGTGCTATTCCACCATGTACCGAAATGTGCCGGCTCTTCCGTTTATCGTCAGTTGCTCAAGTCGTACGTATTCTCTCATAGGGTATTGCATGTCGGCCCGGCGTACCGGGCATACGAAGATATGCATGAGAAATCTGATCAGAAGAAAGTCAGCGAAGAATCGCAGAAATTCCGCGAATACCTCTTATTGTACTACCTACATCAGGATATTCGCTGCATTGCTGGTCATGTGCGCTTCTCAGAGCCGGCGTATCGACTGTTTTGCGATCGCTACACGTTTGTCACGACATTGCGCGATCCGGTAGCCTGGTTCATCTCCTGGTATTTTTACAACGTTACCGCCAACGAGAAACGCTGGAAGGTCGCGATGCCGATCGACGAGTTCATCGAAACCGAGCAGGCACGACACTTCGGCGCCGGGTATGCCCATTTCTTTTCCGGGCTGCCGGTGGAAGCAGAACCATATTCTCGGGAGGCCATCGAGCGGGCGAAGAGCAACATCGGCAAGATGCATATCGTCGGCTTTGTCGACGATATGCCGGGCCTTCAGTCGCAGTTGCGCAAGACGCTTGGCATCAAGATTACCATTCCGCACGACAACCGGGCGCGCATCGACCCGCAGACCCGCAACAGGGTCATAACCCCGGCCGTCGTCGCGAAAATCAGGGCGATCAGCACCGCCAACCTTGAGATCTATGAGTTCGCCCGGCAGCAGTTCGGCTGACGGAAAGTCCGGTCTCTGAGCCGGGTCGCCCGACGACAGGACCTTCCGACTGCGTCATCCATATCGCCGATGCCGGGGGGAAGCGCGGTCAGGGTGCCGGCGGTGCGATTGGGCAGCGGCACCGCCTGGCAAGCGTGGCCGAGCGTCCCCTATAGATCGCGGGAGCGATGAACGCCGGGGCGTCGGTCAGCGGCCCGGAGCATTGATGGCGCAGTTGGCCGCGCGCGGCGTGCCGCCGCCGGCAACCGACTGGCTCGGATTGTTGTTCAGCACCATGCGCAGGCGCGGGTAGATCTTGCGCATGTCGTTGACCAGCTGCTGCTTGACATTGCCGGCGATGTTCTGGTCGCCGCGCAGGGTGGGGCACTGCGAGTTGTCGACGACATACACGCCGTAGTTCTGCATCGCCTGCGCCAGTCGCCGGCCCGGCTCGCTCAGGCCGAGGCTGGCGATATTGACGCTCGGGGGAATCGCCAGCAGCGCCCCGTAGGGGATCTGTCCACGGCAATAGCTGCCGCCGCAGAAGCCATCGGTCGACGACGCCGGCCAGACGACCTGATCCTTCAGCATCATCCCGCATTTGCCGCGGGCGTCGAGGGCGATCTGCACTGCATGTTCGATCTTGGTGCCGGCGGAATTGACCTCGTGGCCGCGGAGCAGGCCGAACATCCCGGCGACGCCGGAGGCACTGCTGCCGACGCGCTTGCCGCCCGGTCCGGTGTGCCCCGCGTCGCGCAGGCTCCACTGGTGATGGATGGAGGCGCTCGGCTGGCCGTTGTTCCACCGCCACTGGTAGAACTCGTGGGTGATGTTGGTGGTCGAGTCATGGATGACGACGGTGGCATCGCTCGTCGACTGGTTGTGCGCTCCGTTCGGGACCCGCAGGGTGACCGGCAGGCCCTTGCCCGTGGGGCCCGTCACCCGCTTGCTGGGGTCGGCGGCCGTGCTCTTGTAGACGTTCACGCCCCAGCCGTTGTTGCTGTTGATGTTGTTGAACGTCGCCCGCTTCAGATTCAGCGTCGTTGCGTGGGAATCGCTGGCGTAGACGGCGCCGCTGCCGATGGGCCGGTGCAGCGCACTGGCGGCGCTGAAGGGATTGGCAAAAGGGTCGGTGGATGATTGGCACGGACCGGCTGCTGCTGGATCGGTCAGCAGCAACGGTGCGGCGAGTCCAGCGGCGACGGTGGCGGCGCGCCACCGGCGGCCGAACTCCCGCGGCCGCGTCGGGATGCTGCCGTCGGCGGTCCGACGTGCGCGTGCCCTTACCGATAGTAGCGATCTTGATATATATATACTATGAGTAGTAATCGGACCCATAACTTCTCTCTCCATAGCCGTTATGCCGTGGCACCTTCGGTGCATCAAGACAGACCGTGCTTAGACCCCGATAGGGGACTTTATTCGGTTAATGCGTGGCCATTTGGAGGATTCGCGGTTTTTTAACCGTTCACGGGATCCTCGTAACTGGTTCATGACGTTATGGTTCGAATGCAGGCGGGCCGTTGTGGGGACCCACTGGCGAATCGCCAGGGCAACATACTTGCATCGGAGTAATGCAGCATACCTCCCCATTCAGGGGGGATCGGCGGTTGTTATTGGGCAAGAGTGTGGCCGTCCCCGCTGAAATGAGGTTGAACGATGGTATTTCGGCGTCGGCGGGGCGACGAAGGCGTTCGGCTGGTGCCGCGGAGGGCTGCTTGAGGGCGCGCATCCGGCGGATGTGGCCGCTGGACATCTGTTGCGTCTGTGCAGCGGGGTGTGGCCCCTAAGCGTTTCGCGGCCAGTGGCGTGGCCGCGTGGCCGCGATCGGGTTACAATGAGCGTCCCTACGCTTGCCGGGCCACCGACGCTGGCTGGCCCGGCCTCCTCCCCCGTTTCAGTGAAGGATCAGGTGGCCAGCAACAAGCAGCATCGGGTGTTGATCGTGGTCGCCGGCGGCCTGCGCGACCCGGGCGGCGTGACACGCTGCATGGAATATCTCATCGGGTCGTGGCGCGGCAGCGCCCGGCCGCCGGATTACCGGATCATCGATCCGCGCGGCGTCGGCAGCATCGCAAGGTCGCCGTGGTACTTCTTGAAGGCGCTGGCGGCCGTCGGACGGGAAGCGGCCGCGGACCGGTCGATGATCGTCCATGCGAACATGTGCGAGTACGGCAGTACGTTGCGAAAGCTGCCGATCGTCTGCCTGGCCCGCCTGCTTGGCGCGCATGCCGTCATTCACCTGCACGGTGCCGAGGTGAAAGCGATGTTCGATGCGTGGCCGGCGTGGTTGCGGTGGCTGTTCCGGCAATCGGTCGCCCGAGCTGACCGCATCGTCGTCCTCGGCAACAGCTGGAAGGAATTTCTCTGCAGCGATGTGGGTATTCGCCCTGAACAAGTGGTGATCATTCCAAACGCCGTCCCGGTGCCGGCAGAACCGAGGAGGGCATCGCCGACGGGGCGCTGCCGGGTGCTGTTCCTCGGCAGGCTGGAAGAGCGCAAGGGGGCAGGCCGTCTGCTGGCCGCGCTGCACTCCCCGACGATGGCGGACGTCGACTGCGATGTGGTCATGGCCGGCGACGGTGACGTCGATTTCTACAGGAACATGGCGGAATCCCTAGGCTTGCGGGACCGCGTCCGCTTCACCGGCTGGCTTGATCGGCCGGCGGTGGTCGAGTTGATGGCGACATCGGACGTTCTCGTACTGCCATCGCTCAACGAAGGGCTGCCCATGGCCATTCTGGAGGCGATGGCGAACGGCCTGGCGGTGGTCACGACACCGGTCGGTGCGATCACCGACGTGATCCGGGAAGAAGAGACCGGCTTGCTGGTGCCTCCCGGTGACGCCGCGGCTTTAGCATCGGCCCTGCGGCGCGTAGTAATTGATCCAGAACTCAGGTGCCGGCTTGGCCAGCAGGCGCGGTCACTGGCCCAGACCGAATTCGACATCGCCAGCTATGGCGACCGATTCATTGTTCTTTACGATGAAGTATCGAGAAAATCACCTTTTTGATACGGATATATTGCCTTAGTCTGCGTCGCCATTACTATTTTTACTGTGGGCCAGCGCGGTGCTGTCAAGTCCAAGGGACGTAGCGGCATCGGATTTGGTAGGCGGGAAGAATCGGACAGCCGTCTGACCGGAAAGGTTGCACAAATTCGACATCATTCGTTCTCGCTATTGCCGCGGGGTTTCCACCCGTTGTGCAGAAACGCGGGCCGCGCGGGGCCATCTATGGGGTGTCAAGAAGCCCATATGAGGTAATTGTGTCGATGTGTGGGAAGGAATTTGGCTTTGCTGCGTATCTTTTCCACAACAACCGCGAAACTTGTCCCTCAAGGGAAAGAGCAATGTGGACAAGAAGATCATTCCATTATAGTCTTCACATATTCACGCGCGTTGCATGCGGTCTCTCGGGACACGTAGGATGCTATGGAGAAAATCGGGGGTAGGTTCATCGTGAATCGGCAACGGCCGAAAATATCGATCTTTGGCTGCGAAATTGACCCGCTGAGCAAGGATGAAGCCGTAAATACTATTGGCGGCTGGACGCGCGAGAGTGCGCCTTGCCGCTATATCGTGACGCCTAATGTTCATCACTTGGTGCTTCTGCAAGAACAACCTGCCCTTCGCAAGGCATACGAGAGTGCTGATCTGACATTGGTAGACGGCCGGCCGGTCGGTTGGGCCCTGAAGCTCATGAAAAATCCGGTTCCGGAAGTGGTTCCGGGTAGTGATCTTGTGCCGGCGCTCTTTGACTCTGGCACCCGTGATCGCCCTTTAACCGTGTTTCTGCTTGGCGCGGCACCTGGAGTGGCCGAGAAGGCTGCGAGTGTCATTCATTCGCGATGGGAGCACGTCCGGGTCTTGGGGGTGTATAGCCCGTCGATCTCGTTCGAGCAGGATCCGGCCGAACTGGAGCGTATCGCTCGGCAGATCAACGAAGCGGCACCCGACCTGCTGGTCATTGGTCTCGGCTGTCCGAAACAGGAGGTGTGGGCCAGCCAGTTTGCACCCCGTCTCAAGGCCAAGGTCGCGATCTGTGCTGGCGCTACCATCGATTTCATTGCCGGGCATCGGCGCCGGGCGCCGGTGTGGATGCAAAAAATCGGCTGCGAGTGGTTGTTCCGCGCGTTGACCGAGCCGATGCGCCTTGGCCCGCGCTACCTGCGGGATGGCGTTGAGTTTCCGATGATCATCGCCCGCAGCCTGTTTACCCGGGTGGCCTTCGAGGATGCGGGTGCTGCCGACCGTCTGCTCGGGCGCGCCATAACGACGCCGCGATATCCGCCGACGTATTGGGACGCCCCGCGGAGCTCGACCCGCCGGCCATGGTCGTTCGGTAAGCTTCGGTAGCAGCGGGGCTTACGGGACACCTGGACTGCGATTTTTGCTTCATTCATCGAGCAGGAGGAAGCCGGTCCCGTTTTGGCGGGGCCGGCTTCCGGCTGACAGCGACAAGGCGGCGCCGGTGGGCGGAAAGGGGTCCCCGAGACCGGGCTGCGCGGCAGGAGAAGAAAGATGCGCGTTCTTGTAACCGGACACGAAGGCTACATCGGCTGCGTTCTCGCGCCATTCCTGGTCAAGGCCGGCCATGACGTCGTCGGCCTCGACAGCGGCCTGTTCGCCGACTGCACCTATGGCGGCGAGATCATACGCCTGCCCGGTCTCCGCAAGGACGTTCGCGATGTCGTTCCGGAAGATCTTGCCGGCATCGATGCCGTTGTGCACTTGGCTGGCCTATCCAACGACCCGCTCGGCAACCTCAATCCCGAGCTGACCTACGAGATCAATCATCGTGCGTCAGTGCACCTGGCCGAATGCGCCAAGGCGGCTGGCGTCTCCCGTTTCGTATTCTCTTCGTCCTGCAGCAACTACGGCTCGGCCGGCGACGACTTCCTCGACGAGACCAGCGCCGTCAACCCGGTAACGCCATACGGAGAATCGAAGGTGCGCGCCGAGCGCGACATCGCGAGGCTCGCCGACGACCGCTTCAGCCCCACCTACCTGCGCAACGCCACCGTCTATGGCCTCACGCCGCGCATCCGCTTCGACCTCGTAGTCAACAATCTGGTGGCGTGGGCGGTGACCACCGGACAGGTTCTGCTCAAGAGCGACGGCACCCCGTGGCGGCCGATCGTGCATGTAAGGGACGTCTCCCAGGCCTTCCTTGCGGTGCTGCGGGCTCCGCGCGAACGGGTCCACAACGAGGCCTTCAACGTCGGCCGCAACGACGAGAACTACCGGATCCGCGAAATTGCCGAGATCGTGGCCGAGGTGGTGCCCGACTGCCACATCGAATTCGCCGAGGGGGCGGGTCCCGATACCCGCTGCTATCGCGTCGACTGCAGCAAGATTGCGCGCGTCCTGCCGGATTTCCGGCCGGAATGGACCGTGCGGCGCGGCGCCATCGAGTTGTACGAGGCCTACCGCCGCGTCGGCCTCGATCTCGCCGAGTTTGAAGGACCGCGGTTCAGCCGTATCAAGTACCTGCAGGGGCTGCTCTCTTCAGGACGGCTCGACCGCGAGCTGCGCTGGCAGGCGCCTGAAACGGCGCAGATGACGGCCGCTCTCTGATAGCCGGGCGGTCCGGCGGCCGGCATCCGAAAGGCGGCTGCCGGCATTTTCAGCGGGCGTCGTAGGCGCAGTTGGGCGCGCGCGGGCTGCCGCCGCCCGACGCATCCTGGTCTTTGGTGTTGTTGGTCACCATCCGCAGATACGGCTGCACGATATTGAGATCGCGGTTCAGCGTCGGGATCAGGCTGGGGGAAATGTCTTGATCGGCCGGGAGTGTCAGGTTCGAGCCCTTGTCCTGGACGTAGGTGCCGTAGTCGCGCAGCGTTTCCGCCAGTCGCAGGCCCGCTTCGCTCAGACCCAGCGTCGCCGGATCGGGCCCCCCCTTTTCGACCGGCGGCAGGGCGAACAGCGCTCCATAGGGAATGGTCCCGCTGGTACAGCCGCGCTGCTGGACACAGCCATCGACCCCGGTTGCCGGCCACTGGAACTCGCCGGCAGCGGAAAGCAGCGTCGGCGGGATGGCCATGGCAAATACGTGCTCGATGCGGTGGCCGGGCGTGTTGATCTCGAATCCGCGCAACAAGCCAAACAGGCCCGCCTGACCGCCGGCGGAGACCCCAACAAGGTCCCACGCCGAGGAGCCGTGGCCAAGATTGTTGGCTTGCCACCGCCGCCGGATGGCCGCTGTCGGGCCGCTCTCGTTGGGCCACCACCGGTAAAACTCGTCGGCGACCCCGCTGGGTTGCACGACGATGATGACCGAATCGTTGACGCGGCCGTTGCTGGCGCCGGGGGTGACGCGCAGTTCCTTCGGCAGGCCTTTGCCGCTGAAGTCGCCGTTCCAGGTGACCATTGTCTTGGGATCGGTGTACGTCACCTGGAAGACATTGCGGCCCCAGCCATTGTTGGAATTGACCCGCCACGATCCGCGGGCCCGCAGCCAGCTCTGCGTCGTCGCGTCGTTCGCGCCGGCATAGTCGGCGCCGCTGCCGATCGGCCGGTGATGGGCGCTGCGGCTGTTGAATGGATTGAGAAAGATGTCGTCCGGCGCGTCGCATACGGCCGCCTCGGCCGAGGACGACGATGAGCTGCTGGCGGTTGTGGCAGTCAGCATGAGGAAGGAGGCGGCGAGGGCAACGATCGGTCTCGTCAGCGGAGCGATGCCGTGGCGAGTCGAGAAAATGCAAGGTCGCACGACGATGAATCCATATCTGTTGCGAAATCACTTTACAAACATGTTCGCCGCGCGACAAGAGGGGGATACCAACAAAGTGGTATATTGTATAAACTATAGGTTGAGTAGTATACGGCGACTATCAATGCTTGTGCACCAGTGATCCAGTAAAGCGAACATTGGTATCCCTGAACAGGTGCTGGTGCTACAACGGGCGATCAAATCGGTATCGGCGTCGCTGGCGGTTGTAACGGCAACCTGAATGCGCGCCAGAGGTTGTCGCCGAGGCTGCACGATATCGTGCATAGAAGCTACGAAGCGGAGGTCATCAGTGAAGGTTGTCCTTTTCTGCGGCGGCCTGGGTACTCGCCTGAAGGAGTACTCCGATACCATTCCGAAGCCGCTGGTGACTATCGGGTATCGTCCGGTAATGTGGCATCTGATGCGATACTATGCGCACTTCGGCCACAAGGAATTTATCATCTGCCTCGGATATCGCGGCGACCTGATCAAAGAGTACTTTCTCCATTACAACGAGTGCCTGTCCAACGACTTCACTATGCGCGATGGCGGTCGCCAGATCGACTTGCTGCAAAGCGATATCGACGACTGGAAGATCACCTTCGTCGATACCGGCCAACAATCCAACATCGGCCAACGCCTGGTGGCGGTGCGGAAGTTCGTCGATGACGACGTCTTTCTTGCCAATTACAGCGATGCGCTGACCGACCTCGACCTCAACCGTTACATTCAGCTTGCGCTCGACTCGCAGGCGATTGCCACCTTGCTCGCTGTACAAACGGCGCACAGCTTTCACGCCGTGACCGCCGAAGCGGACGGCTGGGTGACCGGCATCGGACCCATCCGCAATGCCACCTTCACGGTCAACGGCGGCTTTTTCGTCCTTCGGCCGGAGATCTTCGATTACATCCGTGACGGCGAGGAACTGGTGGTCGAACCGTTCGGCAGGCTGGTCGCACAGCGCAAGCTGCTCTGCTATCAGTACGACGGCTTCTGGCGGTCGATGGACACGTTCAAGGACAAGATGAGCTTCGATCGCATGTACGAGCGCGGCATCGCTCCCTGGGAGTTGTGGCGGACGCGCGGTCAGGGCAGCAACGAACCCTGGACCGACTGAGCGTAGGGCCGAGGCAATGCTTCCATTCAGACTGGGGACCGACGCCGCACCGTTGCGGACCGTCCTGTGCCTTGGCGCCCATTGCGACGACGTCGAGATCGGTTGCGGGGGGGCGGTTCTCCGGCTGATCGAGGACCATCCCGACCTCGCGGTGCACTGGGTGGTGTTCAGCGGGACACCGCTTCGTCGCGAGGAGGCAAGGCGCGCCGCCGAACAGGCGCTCGCCGGGGCGAGGCAGCGGCAGATCACCCTTCACGAGTTCAGCGACGGGTTCTTTCCCTATGTCGGCGCCGACATCAAGCGGAGCTTCGAGCAGCTAAAGCAGGACGTGCAGCCCGACCTGATCTTCACCCACTATCGCGGCGACCTGCACCAGGACCACCGTCTCATCAACGAGCTCACCTGGAATACCTTTCGCAACCACCTGATCCTGGAGTACGAGATCCCGAAATACGACGGCGACCTCGGCACTCCCGGCGTATTTGTGCCGCTGCCGCCGCGGCTGTGCGACCGCAAGATCGACATCATTCTCGACTGCTACGAGAGCCAGCGGGCAAAGCACTGGTTCAGGCGCGACCTGTTCATGGCGATCCTGCGCTTGCGCGGTATGGAGGCAAACGCGCCTTCCGGCTTGGCCGAAGCCTTCTATTGTCGCAAGGGAATCCTCTGACGACCGCAGCCCGCCCAAGGCGCAGCAGAGCCGCCGGGCGGCGGTGCGGTGACATCATCACTCGGACGGGGTAGTAGACAGATATGGATACGCTTGCTTCCTCATCTTCCGACGCCCGCAATGGCGTCGGCGCAACCCGCTGCCGGTTCTGCGGGTCGACGGCGCTGGAGAGCTTCATCGACCTCGGCATGTCGCCCTTGTGCGAGTCCTACGTGCCGCCGGAGCGGCTGAACGCCGCCGAAGTCTTCTATCCCTTGCACGCGCTGGTCTGTCGCGACTGCATGCTGGTGCAACTCGACCAGTATGTCAGCGCATCGGACATCTTCAGCGACTACGCCTACTTCTCGTCATTCTCCGACAGCTGGGTGGAGCACGCCCGCCGCTACGTCCTGCACATGATGGAGACGTTCGGCGTCGGCGCCGGAAGCAAAGTGGTGGAGATCGCCAGCAACGACGGCTACCTGCTGCAGCATTTCGTCGCCCACGGCGTGCCGGTGCTCGGCATCGAGCCTGCGGCGAACGTGGCCAAGGTTGCGGTCGAGCGCGGCATCCCCACCGAAGTGCGGTTTTTCGGTTGCGAGACCGCCGCTTATGTGCGCCGCGAGCACGGACCGGCCAACCTGCTGGTCGGCAATAACGTGCTGGCGCACGTGCCGGATCTCAACGACTTCGTCGGCGGCATCAAGGTCATCCTTGCCGACCGCGGCATCGTGACGATGGAGTTCCCGCATATTGCCAAGCTGATCGAATTCAACCAGTTCGATACGATCTATCACGAGCACTTCTGCTACTTCTCGCTGTTCGCCGTCGAGCAGGTGTTCAAGGCGCACGGTCTGCGCCTGTTCGACGTCGCCCAGCTGCCGACGCACGGCGGCTCGCTGCGCATCTACGGCTGCCATGCCGGGGATGCGAGCCGGGCGGACTCGGAGCGTCTGTCCGGGTTGCGCGCCTGGGAGCGGGCGAACGGCTTCGATCGCCTGGAGACCTATACCGGCTTCGAGGAGCAGGTGCGCGAGACCAAGCGCAAGCTGCTGGAGTTCCTGATCGGCGCGCGCCGCGCCGGCAAGACCGTCGTCGGCTACGGTGCGCCGGGCAAGGGGAATACGCTGCTGAACTACTGCGGTATTCGCCAGGATCTACTCGACTACACGGTTGACCGGAGCCCCTACAAGCAGGGCCTGTACCTGCCGGGGACGCACATTCCGATCTATCATCCCGACAAGATCAAGGAGACGAAGCCCGATTACATCCTGATCCTGCCGTGGAACATCAAGGAGGAGATCATCGAGCAGCTCGCCTACGCACGTGAATGGGGCGCAGCTTTCGTCGTGCCCATTCCAGAGGCGGCTGTTCTTCCCTGATCTCGCGGGCGGGCGATCCGCCGCCCTCCTTTGCGACGGTTGGCCATGGCAGCCGGAAGCGCCCGGTGCGGTGGCTACTGAAGTGAGGGTGGATCGGACCGTGTGCGCCCCCGCCCCCCAGCGTACTTGAGGCTGACTGCCAGTGGGCTGCTCCTCGGTGCAGTCCGTCGGCGGGCAAGATGCCGGTCGTTTTCGCTTCGTCAGACGGTATGAGCCGTGAAAGCCCCGCTTTTTCTTCCTGCCGTGCTGCGGACGACGTTTGCCCGGAGCACGGCGATCCTGACATCGGCCGCCGCGATCCAGAACCTGATGGTGCTGGCAGTCTCGCCGATCCTGTCGCGGCTGTTCAGTCCGGAGGAGTTCGGGGCGGTTGGTCTGCTCTACGCGATTGCGGCGCTGCCGGCGACGGCCAGCACCGGCCACTACTATCTTGCGGTGATGCAGACCCGCCAGCGGCTGGTATCGATCAATATCGTCGCGCTCGCCTGGTCGTGCGTCGTGCTGACGACCGTCCTGGCCGCCGGACTGGCAAGCTTCGCCTATCTTACCCCAAGCCTGATCGGTGACACCGCTGGTCAGCTCGGCCCGCTGCTGTTGCTGATCCCCCTCGTCATGTTGACGGATGGGAGCCTTGCGACCGGGCGGATCTGGGATCTGCGCCAAGCGGACTACCGCTCGCTCTTCCGCAACCGGCTGATCGAGACCGGCGTGACGATCGTCATGCAGCTGGCCGCGGGTTTGCTCGGCGCGGGGTCGCTCGGCCTCGCTTGCGGCCGGTTGTTGGGTGTCGGCGCGGCGTCCGCCGACGCCGCGATCGTCTTCTTCCGGAGCATCGGCCGCAGAGGGCGCCGGGCAATTAGCCTTCGCGGCATCAGGAAGGCGGCCAGCCGCTACTGGCGCTTTCCCGCTTACCAGACCCCGGCGGAGCTGCTCGGCACCCTGTGCCGGCAGATGCCGCCGATGCTGCTGGCCATCTACTTTTCGGTGGAAGCCACCGGTCTTTATTGGATGGCGAACCGCGTCCTGGAGCGGCCGGTGCTGCTGTTCGGCGCCGACATGAGCCGCGTCTTCCTGCAACAGGTGGCGGAGCGGCGCGACCGCGATCACGGCGCCCTCGGCCTCTTCGTTAAGGTCACCTTATTCATGTCGGCCCTGGCGCTGCCGCCCTTCATCGTCGTCATCATCTTTGGACCCGAGCTCTTCGGCTTCGTCTTCGGCGCGCAATGGCAGCTTGCCGGCGAGTACGCCCGCTGGATGGCGCTGTTCTCGTTCGCCTACCTCTTTGCCCTGCCGACACGCGGCATGACCACGGTCTTCGGCCTGCAGCGTGCCTATGCCATCATGGAGGCGATCCGGGCGGCGCTGGGGGCGCTGTCGATCGCCTTGGCAGCGCGGCTGACCGGCAGCGACATCGATGCGATGGCGGCATTCTCCGTTGTTCAGCTAGTGGTTCTGAGCGTCTTCGTGCTGGTGATCTTTCTGATCGTCCGGCGGCTGGAGGCCGCGCGGCGGCGATCTGCGGATGTCGCGGGGGCGTTGTCATGAACAGCCGCACCGTGCCGATCGCCGGCACCGCAGGCGCTTCCGTGGCCGGGGTCGCCCCGGCTCAGCCCGCCGAGCGCGAGGTGAGGGTCGCCTTCGTTTCGCCGGGTGCCTATCCCCCCGACTTTGCCGGCGCCCAGCTCCGCTTGCACCGCACGTTCCTGCGCCTGCGCCAGCAGCACCCGCTTTCCGTCAGGGTGCTGGCGCAGGCCGGCGAGGCGACGCAGGCCGGCTGGTCCGAACTCGACGGCATTCCGATCCGGCGGCTGCCGGCGGATGCCGGCTTTGCGGCCACCTTCCGGGCAGCCGGCGCGCACCTGCTCAGCGAGCGCAAGACCGGCTTCGATCTGGTGTATTGCGTGACCACCGGCCGGCTGGTCTACAGCATCGGCGCCTGGGCGCGGATGCTGCGGCTGCCGTTGGTGGTGGAGTTCGTCAACAACAACATCGAGGACAGCCGCGGACGCCGCCTGATGGCGCAGCAACTGGCGCGGGCCGCGACCCTCGCGATCGCCATCAGCCGGCCGATCTTCGAGCAGTTCCGCCGCCTGGGCGTTCCCGAGGAGCGGATATGGGTTCGTCCCAATCCGGTGGATACTGGCCGCTTCCGCGTCCCGTCGGTAACGGAGCGCTTTGAAGCTCGCCAGCGCCTCGGTGTCGGTCCGGAGACGGTGCTGCACCTGCTGGTAGGCGGACTGACCAAGCGCAAGAACCACGAGGTCGGCATTGCCGCTATCGAACGGCTGCCGCCTGGGCACCGGCTGGTCATGGCCGGGCCGGTGCTGCCGGACGAGCGCAGCTATGCCGATGCGCTCGCCGAGCGGGTTGCAGCATCACCGGCAGCGGAGCGCCTGTCGCTGATCGCCGGCTTCGTTCCTGACGTCGAGCAACTGATGTACGCCGCGGACTGTCTGTGGATGCCCTCGCTGGAGGAAGGGCTGGGGAATGTCATGCTGGAGGCCCAGTGCTGCGGTGTTCCCTGCATCATCAGCGACCGGCTGGGGCTCGATGAGCACATTCGCTATGGCTACGACGGGCGGACCGCGGCGCCCCTCCCGCCGGCCTGGGCTGAGGCGGTGGTCTCCCTCGATAAGCTGATCGGCAACCCCGCGGCGCGGCAGGAGATGGCCGGGCGGGCGCAGGCCGCCTACGCCTATCCCGCCATTGACGCCGAGCTGTGGCGGCGCCTGCGGCAGGTTGCCGGCGGCGGATAGCGGGCGGCGTGTCTTCTGGCAGCTTGTGCGAGGATGGCGGCGAACCGAATACCTCGGCGCCGAAATCCCTTGTTCGTGGACCTGCCGTCAGCGGCGCGCTATACGCTTCGACAGAATGACCAGCTTGGCGTGCCAGTAGTAAGGCTGTGACGTGCCCGCCACGCGATGTGCATCAGGGAGAGCACCAGGATGAAACTCGAGGGGACCTCTGCCGCCGCCAAAGGCACGGACTTTGAGCTGCGCGTCGTCGCCGAAGAAGGCGGAATGGACGTCGACAGCCTGATCCGCAGCTTCTACTTCCACTTGGGATGTACGCTGGCGAAGGATCAGTACACCGCCACCAACCAGGACCGCTATCAGGCGTTGGCACTCGCGGTCCGCGACCGGCTGGTCGGCCGCTGGATTCAGACGCAGCAGGGCTATCACAAGCAGAACGTCAAGCGGATCTGCTATCTCTCGCTCGAGTTTCTGATCGGTCGGGCGATGGGCAACAACGTCATCAACCTGTTGCTCGAAGACACCTGCCGCGAGGCGATGAAGCAGATCGGCCTCGACTGGGACGTGCTGCGCGATGTCGAGAGCGACGCGGCTCTCGGTAACGGCGGCCTCGGCCGTCTCGCTGCCTGCTTCCTCGACTCGATGGCGACGCTGCGGCTGCCGGCGATCGGCTACGGCATCCGCTACGACTACGGCATCTTCAAGCAGCACATTGAGAACGGCTACCAGGTCGAGGAGCCGGACAACTGGCTGCGCTACGGCAACCCGTGGGAGGTCGTGCACCCGGAACTCTCGTTCATGGTCAATTTCGAGGGCCGGGCCGAGCCGCGAAGGGTAAACGGCGTCACCCACTGGGACTGGGTCGGCACCCGCCCGATCATCGGCATTGCCTATGATACCCCGATCGTCGGTTACGGCACATTCAACGTCAACAACCTGCGCCTGTGGTCGGCGCGGGCCACCGACGAGTTCCACTTCGGCGATTTCAGCCGCGGCTCCTACGTCGAGGCGGTGGAAGACAAGCTGATGGCGGAGAACCTGACCAAGGTGCTCTACCCCAGCGATGCGGTCTACGCCGGCCGCGAACTGCGCCTGCGCCAGCAGTATTTCTTCGTCTCCTGCTCGGTGCAGGACATTATCCGCCGCTTCAAGGTCGACAATGACGACTGGCTGAAGTTCCCGGACAAGGTGTTCGTGCAGATGAACGACACCCATCCGGCGCTGGTGGTCGCCGAGCTGATGCGGCTGTTCCTCGACAAGGAGGACGTCAACTGGGACAAGGCGTGGGAGATCACCGTCGCCTCCACCGGCTATACCAACCACACCCTGCTGCCGGAGGCGCTGGAGCGGTGGCCGGTGAGCATGTTCGAGCGGCTGCTGCCCCGCCACCTGCAGATCATCTACGAGATCAACAGCCGCTTCCTGCGTAAGGTGGCGACCCGCTACCCGGGCGACTTCGACCGGCTGAAGCGCATGAGCCTGGTGCAGGAGGAGCCGGAAAAGGCCGTCCGCATGGCCAATCTCGCCGTCGTCGGCAGCTGCTCGACCAACGGCGTCGCGGAGTTGCACTCGCGCCTGCTGCGCGAAGGCCTGATGAGCGACTTCGCCGACTTCTTCCCGGAGCGGTTCAACAACAAGACCAATGGCGTGACGCCGCGCCGCTGGCTGCTGAAGGCCAACCCGCGGCTGTCCTCGCTGATCCGCGCCAAAATCGGCGATGGCTGGATCAACCATCTTGATCAGCTTCGCGGTCTGGAGAAGTTCGTCGGCGACGCCGGCTTCCGCCAGCAGATCCGTCAGATCAAGCACGCGAACAAAGAAGCACTGGCCGAGTACATCAAGCGGGAGATCGGCTTGACGGTCAATCCCGCCTCGATGTTCCAGGCGCAGGTCAAGCGCATCCATGAATACAAGCGCCAGCTGCTGCTTGCGCTCTACATCATCGTGCTGTACGACCGGCTGAAGGCCAATCCGGATCTGGACATCGTTCCGGTGACCTTCATCTTCGGCGGCAAGGCCGCTCCCGGCTACTACATGGCGAAGCTGATCATCAAGCTGATCCATCAGGTTGCCAGTGTTGTCAACTACGACCCGGAAGTCCGGGACAAGATCAAGGTAGTCTTCCTGCCCGACTACCGCGTCTCACTGGCCGAGAAGATCATTCCGGCGGCTGACCTCAGCGTGCAAATCTCGACGGCCGGCATGGAAGCTTCCGGCACTGGTAATATGAAATTCCAGATGAATGGCGCGCTCACCATCGGCACCCTTGACGGCGCCAACGTCGAGATCAAGGAAGAGGTGGGTGACGAAAATATCTTCATCTTCGGATTGACCACAGAGCAGGTGGATGAGCTGCGGCCGCACTACAATCCGCGTCGCTTCTATGATAGCGATGAGGAAATTCGTCGCGCGGTCGATCTCATCAACAACGACTTCTTCAGCTTGAACGAGCCTGGCATCTTCCGCCCGATCGTCGCAAACCTGCTGGAGAATGGCGATTACTACATGAACCTGGCAGATCTGCGCAGCTTCATCGAGATGCAGGGCCAGGTCGAGGCGCTCTACCGTGATCCGGAAGCGTGGAGCAAAAAGGCGATCTATAACATCGCCCGCTCCGGCAAGTTCAGTTCCGACCGGACCATCGCCGAGTATGCTGACGACATCTGGGAGGTGAAGCCCGTGGAGGTCGTCGCTTCGGAGGGCAAGCGCCGCTCGTAGGGCAGGGCAGCATCACAGTGACAGCATGCTGCTGCATCGCAGCGGCATGCTGTGCGCCCGCAATGTGAACGATGCTGCGATGACGTAAGGTTCTGGACATTCGGGTAGACTTCGGCTGAACTGCACAATCATACTTCCGGTTGCCGGCGAGACGTGGAAGCGGCTCCGGGGCCCCGCAGCAACCCCTGCCGCCCTTACCCGGCTCGGACAGAGAACGCGAACTTAGAACGACGACAAAGCGCGCAGTAACGGCAACAGACGGACTGCCATGTATATTGTAATGGTTTCGGCGGAGCTGGCCCCGGTGGCCAAAGTCGGAGGGCTTGCCGACGTCGTGTTCGGCCTCAGTCGCGAGCTGGAGGTCAGAGGCCACGCGGTCGAGATCATCCTGCCCAAGTACGACTGCATGTGGCATGACGAGATCTGGGGACTGCACAAGATATGGGAGAATCTGTGGGTACCCTGGTATGGCTCCGGCATCTCCTGCTCAGTGTGGTTCGGCTTCGTTCATGGACGGAAGTGCTTTTTTATCGAACCACACAGCCAGGACAACTTCTTCCATCGCGGGTCATTCTATGGCTTTCATGACGATCCGTTGCGCTTTGCCTTCTTCTGCAAAGCGACGATGGAGTTCATACTGAAGTCAAACAAACGCCCGGATATCATTCACTGCCACGACTGGCAGACCGGCCTTGTCCCCGTTCTTCTGTATGAAATCTATGCACGCCTGGGCATGGACCGGCAGCGTGTGGTCTATACCATCCACAACTTCAAGCATCAGGGGGTCACCGGTGAAGCCGTGCTGTGGGCGACTGGCCTCTGCCGCCCCGAGTACTACTTCCATCACGACCGGCTGCTGGATAACTTCAATCATACGGCCATCAACCTGATGAAGGGCGGCATCGTTTATTCCAACTACGTCAACACCGTCTCGCCGCACCACTCTTGGGAGGCTCGCTTTTCCGACCAGGGCTACGGCTTGGAGCAGACGCTCGCCATCCATCACTACAAGTTCGGCGGCATTCTCAACGGCGTCGATTACGACGTATGGAATCCCGAGATCGATCGATTCATTCCGTCGCACTACAACGTCTGGAACGTCGAGGGAAAATACGGCAACAAGGACGCGCTGCGCGACCGCTTGTGGCTCAGGAAGGAATATAAGCCCATCGTGGCCTACGTCGGCCGCCTGGATGCGCAGAAGGGAGTCCACCTCATCCAGCATGCGATGTTCTATGCGCTGGAGCGCGGGGCGCAGTTCGTGTTGCTCGGGGCCGGCGGCGATCGCGGCATCAACAATCACTTCTGGCATCTCAAGCACTATCTCAACGACAACTCCGACTGCCACATGGAAATCGGCTTCAACGAGCAACTCGCCCATCTGATCTATGCCGGGGCGGATATCTGCGTCGTTCCCAGCCTGTTCGAGCCGTGCGGCCTCGCTCAGATGATCGCCATGCGCTATGGGTCGGTTCCGGTGGTGCGGGCCGTCGGTGGTCTCGTCGATACGGTATTCGACCGCGACCATTCCGACCGGCCGCTGGAGGAGCGCAACGGCTACGTCTTCCACGACGCCGACTTTCGTGGCATCGAATCGGCGCTCAGCCGGGCAATCGGCCTGTGGTTCGACTACCCCAAGGAGTTCCGCCGGCTCATCTCCAATGCCATGTCCGCCGATTACTCCTGGGGCCAGTCAGGCGGCCACTACCTCGCCATCTACGAGGCCACTCGCTGCCGCTAGAATAGGGCTGCTCGTAAACGGCGGCGCTGGTGGCAGGTTTCCGGCCGATCGAACTGGCGGATGCGTGCCGGTCCCGGTTCCAGGCGCACCATCTCAGGGGGTGAATCAGCGGTCCGCCGCCTGCGGCTGCCCGGCGGCAGGTCGCCGCAGTTCTCCGGGTGACGTCGGAACCGTCTCTGCTTTCCAGCGCTGCAGGGCGGCGGACAGCCGGGTGACGATGTCCGGATGGCGCGAAGCAACGTCCGTGGTTTCGCCCAGATCACTGCCCAGGTCGAAGAGCGAGGTTACCCCGTCGATCTCCGTCAGCTTCCAGTTGCCCTCGCGGGCGGCGGCGCCGCCTTTGTACATCCAGAACAGCCGGCGCGCCGGCAGGCTATCCTTCTCGCCCGCGAGGAGCAGGCGCAGGCTCGTCCCGTCCAGGTCGCGGCCGGCAGGAACGCTAGTCGCCGTGAGATCGAGGACCGTCGGAAATACGTCCATCGTAGTGGTGGTCGCCTCGCTGGTCGGAGGAGCGATGTGGCCGGGCCAGAAGGCGATTGCCGGCACCCGGTGGCCGCCTTCGTAGACCTCTCCCTTAACGCCGCGCAGTGGCCGGTTGCTGCCGGCACCGAAGGCGCCGTTGTCGGAGAGGAAGAGAACGAGGGTGTCCTCCTCCAGCCCGGTGTCCTGCAGTGTCCTCATGATCGTCCCAATGCCGTCGTCCAGCGCCGCGACCATCGCCGGATAGCGGGCGGGATCCCCCTCCATCGCCACCTTGCGCTGGCCGGGGACGCGGATCGGGCCGTCGTCCGGAGCCTGATAGGGGACGTGCGGGGCCTGATAGGCGACATAGAGGAAGAACGGCCGCCGGGCGTTGTGGCGGATGAACCGCGCCGCCTCGCGGGTGATCAGCGTCGTCGAGTAGGTCTCATCGTGGACCGGCGTCGTGTTCCTCCACCAGTCGGGATTGCCAAGGGAGTCGAGGTGGTTGACGTAGTCGATCTCGCCCTTGCGGAAGCCGTAGAACGCATCGAAGCCGTGCTGCCCCGGTGCGAACCGGGGCAGATGGCCGAGGTGCCACTTGCCGACCAGTCCGGTGCGGTAGCCGGCGCCCTTGAGGACGTCGGCGATGGTGATCTCGCCGGGTTCGAGGCCGATGGTCGCGGAGGCGGAAAGGGCGTCGTCCAGTCCGGCCCGCTGCGCATAGCGGCCGGTCAGAAGAGAGGCGCGGGTGGGCGTGCACAGCGGCCCGTTGGCATGAAAATCGGTGAAGCGGATGCCGGCGGCGGCGAGGGCATCGATGGCCGGCGTGGGGATGGCGCCGCCATAGCTGCTCAGATCGCCATAACCGAGATCATCGGCGACGATCAGGACAATGTTGGGGCGGCTCCCTGCATCGGGGGCGGGTCGCGGCTGGCAGGCGGACAGGGTCAGCAAAGCCCCCAGCACAAGGGCAGCGATTGCCGCGATGGCTCTGCCGGGGCGGCGCTTATCGGAACGCCTCACCTGCATGCGGCCGACCGCAAGAGCATGGTAGGGCGTTTCCATTTCGCCATCGCAGACCCTTGCGCAGATGCGATCGCTGCTTTTGAAGTACTTGCCGCGACCACTGATGCCGCGGGCCGAGCATCCATCCTGGGCCGGGCGAATGCGCAGCTGGTCGAGAGTTCCTACTAGCACGCTTGCGACCAGCGGTCGTTGCCGCATTCGCTGCCAATCGATAACATTCGCAAGAACAAGACGGAGTGCGGGCCGTAGCGAAGCGGCCACCGACCCTGGGAGTGAAAGCGTGAAAAACAAGGTGGTGACCGCGGAAGAGGCGGTGGCGCTGGTCCGCGACGGCGATACGCTGATCAATACCGGCTTTATCGGCTCAGGCGCGCCGGAGGCGCTGCTGGTGGCGCTGGAGCAACGTTTCGTCGAGACCGGCAGCCCGCGCGGCCTGACGCTGATGTTTGCTGCCGGCCAGGGTGACAGCAAGGAGCGGGGGCTCAACCACCTGGGACAGGAAGGGCTGTTGAAGCGGGTCATCGGCGGCCATTGGGGGCTGATCCCGAAGGTGGCGAAGCTGGCGCTGGCCAACCGCATCGAGGGCTGGAATCTGCCGCAGGGCGTCATCTCGCAGCTCTACCGGGCGATCGCCGCCCGTACGCCCGGCGTAATCACCAAGGTCGGCCTCGGCACCTTCGTCGATCCGCGGCGCGAGGGCGGCAGGATCAACGAGATCAGCACCGATGATCTGGTCGAGGTGCTGCAACTCGCCGGCCAGGAGTGGCTGTTCTATAAGGCGTTCCCGGTCAACGTCGCCTTCTGCCGCGGCACCACCGCCGATCCCAACGGCAATGTGACCATGGAGCGGGAGGCGCTGACGCTCGACAATCTCGCGATGGCAATGGCCGCCAAGAATTCCGGCGGCCTCGTCGTCGTTCAGGTCGAGCGCATTGCCGAGGCCGGCTCGCTCAACCCGAAGCACGTGAAGATCCCCGGCATCCTCGTCGATTGCGTTGTCGTCGCCACCCCGGATCTGCACTGGCAGACCTACGGCGTTCCCTATGATCCCGCCTATGCCTCGGAAATCCGGGTACCGTTGGGCTCGCTGCTGCCGCTGCCGCTGGACGAGCGTAAGCTGATCGCGCGGCGCTGCGTCTTCGAGTTGCCGCCGGGCGGCGTCGTCAACCTCGGCATCGGCATGCCGGAGGGCATCTCCTCGGTTGCCAACGAGGAGCAGGTGCTGAAGTACGTGACACTGACCACCGAGCCGGGCGCCATCGGCGGCGTTCCGCAGGCGGGGCTCAACTTCGGTGCCGATGTCAACGCCGAGGCGATCATCGACCAGAACGAGCAGTTCGACTTCTACGACGGCGGTGGCCTGGACATGGCCTGCCTCGGCCTCGCCGAGTGCGACGAGGAAGGCAATCTCAACGTCAGCCGGTTCGGACCGAAGCTGGCGGGCGCCGGCGGCTTCATCAACATCAGCCAGAACGCCCGCAAGATCGTCTTCGCCGGCACCTTCACCGCCGGCGGCCTGAAGGTGGCGGTGGCGGACGGCAAGCTGCACATCGTCCAGGAAGGCCGCTCCCGCAAGTTCGTCAAGCAGGTCGGCCAGGTGACGTTCAGCGGAGCCTATGCCCGCCAAGCCGGCCAGCCAGTGCTGTACGTCACCGAGCGCTGTGTCTTCCGACTGACGGACCGGGGACTGGCACTGACCGAGGTCGCCCCCGGCATCGACATCGAGCGCGACATCCTTGCCCATATGGATTTCAAGCCGGTCGTCGAGCGCCCGAAGCTGATGGATTCGCGCATCTTCGGCCCGAACGTCATGGGGCTGGAAAAGGAGTTCTTGGGCTTCCGGACGATTGCCGAGCGCATCACCTACGATAACGAGCGCAACATCCTGTTCCTCAACTTCGAGGGCCTGCCGGTGCGTACCGAGGAAGATGTGGCGGCGGTGCAGGAGGCGGTGTCCGGGGCGTGCGAGAAGATCGGCAAGAAGGTGAAGGTAGTCGTCAACTACGACTCGTTCCGCATCGACCAGAGCCTGCTCGATGCCTACGCGAAGATGATCCGCCACATGGAGGACACCTACTACATCACCGTGAACCGCTACACGACGAGCGCGTTCATGCGGGCCAAGCTGGGCGAGGAGCTGAGCAAGCGCAACGTCGCGCCGCATGTTTTCGAATCAGCGGAAGAGGCACAGGCGTTCCGCAACGAGCCGGTCACCGGCGACGCCGGTTAACCGGCCCGGTTGAAAACGGAAGCAGCGCCCGGCGTGCCGCCGCTTCAGATCTTGGTGAAGCGGGCGCGGGCGCCGCGCTCGATTGCCGTCGCCACCAGCCGGTCGATGTCGAGGCGGTCGCGGATGATCTCCAGCATGCGGGATTCCTCCGGCGTTACCTCCTGGTCGGCGGCGGCGATATCGCAGGCGAGGACGTATGCGGTCTCCCGCAGCTTCGGCGGTAGCGCTTCGTCGATCAGGTTGAACGCCTGGTCGAGCCCGTCGTCGGCGCTGAGCAGCTCCGCGCAGGCTTCGGCGTCCTGGGTCAGGGCCTTGCTGTTGTAGCCCTCGAACACCGGCAGGGTGCCGATGATCTCGCCGATCTTGCGCAGTTCGGAGTCCGGCATGCGGCGATCGGCAGCGGAGACCAGAACCATCGTGTAGATCAATGCTGTATGGTGGCTGATCATCCGGGGCCTCGGCGATGTGGGGCAGGGCGCAGGAACGCCCAGGAGCAGGGCGCTTAGAGTAGATGCCCGGGGCGGGCTAGGGAAGAGCAGGCGGTTCCACACGACGCCGGCCGGAGCGACAATTAGGAAGCCCGGCCGGCGGTCGGCACTTAGCGTAGGGTAAATCGCTAGATCTGGGACAGCAATGTTTCGGCGCTGGTTTTGTCAAAGCCCGAGGCGTCGATGTTGAGGACTTTGACGACGCCGTTGTCGACCAGCATCGAGAACCGCTGATTGCGCAGGCCCAGTCCCTTTCCGGTCAGGTCCAGCTCCAAGCCAGCGGCCTTGGTAAAGGCGGCGTCACCGTCGGCGATCATCGCCACCTTGTCGCCGACGTCCTGGTCCTTGCCCCAGGCGTTCATGACGAATACGTCGTTCACCGAGGTGCAGACGATGGCATCGACACCCTTGGCCTTGAGCGCGTCCGCCTGCGCCACGAACCCCGGCAGGTGCTTGGCCGAGCAGGTCGGGGTGAACGCGCCGGGGACGCCGAACAACGCCACCTTCTTGCCCTTGAACAGATCATCGGTGGTCAATGCTTCAGGGCCATCGGAGCCCCACCGCATCACCTTCACCGAAGGAATCTTGTCACCAACAGCGATCGTCATCGTCGCCCCCTTCCTCCTGATCTCTGGGATGTCCGTGTCAGGCAAGCATGCCCGGACCGCTTGCCCATCTGTGCGACAGATAAGCGACCGCTGCGATCATTGCAAAGCTGATCGCGTTCCGCGCGGGCGGGTCAGCGGGCCGCAGCGACCGGCTTTGCCCCGGCGCGATCGAGCGTATCCAGCGCCGCGTCCTCGCTCAGCAGTTCCGGCAGCGCCTGTCCTGCCGACAGTGCCGGCCCGTAGACCGCATCGAAAGGAATGCCATAGCGGCCGAAGCCCGCGAGGTAGTGGACGATGGCATCGTCCGGGCGGGTCCAGTCGCCGCGCATCGCAACGACATCGTCCGCCGAGAGCCGCGACAGGACGGGATCGCGGGCGAGAACGAGACGCTCGTTGACCTTGCAGGTCAGGCACCAGTCGGCGGTGACGTTGACCCAGACGATCTTGCCAGCGGCGACGAGGGCGGGGATGCGCCCCGGATCGAAGGGCTGCCACAGACCGGCTGTGTCAGCGGTCTCTCCGGCCGGACTTCCCGCCGGGTGCAGTGGCACCGCGAAGGCGGCAATGGCCGAAAGAAGGGCGGCGCCGGCTGTCGCCGGGCGCAGGCGTTCCGGCAGAAAGCCGCGGCAGGAGAGCAGCAGGGCGGCCGCTGCGGCAGCGCCGGCAACCGCGAGCGCGCCATCGCGGCCGATGGATCCGGCCAGCACCCAGGCGAGCCATAGGGCGGTTCCGGCAAGCGCGAAGGCGAGGATTCGACGCAGCGTCCGCATCCACGGCCCCGGCTTCGGCAAGCGGACGGCGAGGCCCGGGAACGCCGCGACACAGAGGTAAGGGATGGCAAGGCCGAGGCCCACGGCGGCAAAGACGAGGACGATTTCGCCCGGCCCGCGCGCCAGGGCGAAGCCGATGGCGGTGCCGAGGAATGGTGCCGAACACGGCGTCGCCAGCAGCGTCGCCAGCGCGCCGGTGAGGAAATGACCGGCATAACCGCGCACCTCGCTCGCGCGTTCAGTGGCGGCAGCGAACGCACGCGGCAACGGTACCTCGAACAGGCCCCACAGATTGCAGGCGAACAGCAGGACTACCAGGATCATCGCGGTCAGGAACCACGGTTGCTGGAACTGCACCCCCCAACCGATCGCCGCGCCGGTGGCGCGCAGGGCGATCAGCACCGCCGCCAGCACCATGAACGAGAACAGGATGCCGAGGGCGGTGGCGACGAAGCCGGAACGTACCACCCGGCGGTCGCCGCCGCCGTGCGCGACCACCGACAGCAGCTTGATCGACAGCACCGGCAGGACGCACGGCATCAGGTTGAGGATGAGGCCGCCTAAAAGCGCCAGCGCCACGATCACCGCCATGCCGCGTGGCGCCGGCGAGGACGCAGGTGCCGGCGCCGACGCAGGAGCCGACACCGGCTCGCTCGCCGACAGGCGTGCGGCATGCTCGACCGCCCGGTCTCCATCCGCCACGGTAACCGTTACCGGCAGGCCGGCGAGCGGTTCGGTGAGGCCCTCGGTGTTGCCGATCCCCACCCGCAGGACTGCCGACTTGCGGTCGGGCGCAAACGTTGCTTGCGGTGCATCGAAGACCAGCGGCGGCGGCGCTTCGGCAAAGACGTCGGGGTTCACCAGGGGCTCGTCGGCGTGGATGGCGACCACCAGCGTCGGCCCCCCTGCCGCTTGTTCGACGGCGACTTGGTCGACCGCCAGCCCGCTGGCTGCTGCGCTTGCCGGCACCTGCGCCGCGGCGCGGGCAATGTCGTAGGCGTGCGCGCTCGGGCTCGCCGGTCCGGCCGGGATGTCGAGAGCGAGTTCGGCGGTATAGGGGACGCAGATGTCGGCGCAGGTGAGGTAATCCAGCGTCGCCCGCAGGCGAACCGCTTCGCCCGGCCGCATCGGCTTTGCCTCGACCGGCAGCAGGACGGCGTCCGCGTAACCGATGGTCTGCAGGTCGAGGACCGAGAACCGATGCGGCGCCGGCCAGTGAACGCTGGCATCGGCGAGATTGTCCGAGAGCGACCAGTCGGCGCGGGGCGGGTAGCCGGCGTCACCGGGCGATCGCCAGTAGATGTGCCAGCCCGGCCGCATACGGAACTCGATGCCCGCGGGGACTACCGGTCCCGAGCCGACCGCGGTGATGCCCGCGACCAGCCGCACCGCCCCATGCTCGGTCGTTGCCCATGGCGAGGCGGTGGTGTCCCCGGCGCCTGCCGCTTGCGCAATCGTCGCGTTGACCAGCAGCGCTGCGAGAAAGGTCACGATGTGCCGCATGAACCTCATAACGATGGAACCTCGGTCTCGTTGCGGCGTCACAATGGATGATCTTGCAACCATAGCCGGTTGCAGGGCGTGGACTGGATTTGAATATAGGCGTCCATCGCTGGCAAGTCGCCGCGGTATCACGGTGCGTTGAGGGATCCGGATGACAGGTGCGGCGTTTCGCTGTTGCCGTTGCGGTGCGCATGGACAAGGCTGTTGACTGCTGTGCTAAACTCGCAGGCGGCGACGAACGTCGGGAGCTTGCATGGGACGTGGGCGAGAGTTCGATAGCTACCTTGCCGGCCATCTGCTGATTGCGATGCCGGGCATGCGCGACCCGCGCTTTGCGCGCACGGTCGTCTACATGTGCGCTCACAGCGCCGAAGGAGCGATGGGCCTTGTCATCAATCGTGTCCTTGAGTCGCTGACCTTCGAGGAGTTGCTGGAACAACTGGGAATCGAGGGTTCCGTGCCCCCGGAAGCCGCCACCGTCCATTTTGGCGGGCCGGTCGAGACCGGGCGGGGCTTTGTCCTGCATTCGGCCGACTATCGCCATGACGGGACGCTCGCCGTCGACGACGATGTCTCGCTGACCGCGACCGTAGATATTTTGCGGGCGATCGCCTCCGGCGAGGGGCCGCGCCGCCACCTGCTGGCGCTGGGCTACGCCGGTTGGGGGCCGGGTCAGCTCGATGGCGAAATCCGCGCCAACGGCTGGCTGCACGTTGCCGCCGACGAGGCCCTGGTGTTCGATACCGAGTTGGACTCTAAGTGGGATCGGGCGATTGCAAAGATCGGCATCGATCCACGGATGCTCTCGGATGCGGCCGGTCATGCCTGAGCGCTGCCGGCCGCTGCCGCTGGCGGCTATCCCTGCGTCGTCACATATCCACAAAAAAAGTGGATAACTCTGTGGATGACGGTGTACGGCGGACGTTAACCGCCACCGTTACCGCTGGAATTCACGCGCTGCCGCGGCGGTGGTCGCCGGCTCCCCGCAGGCGGTTGCCGTGCCTGTAAGCGCCTGTGGATTGTTCAGTGTGCACACGCCGTTCGTACAACCATAAGGCGCGGCGGTGGCGAACATCGCCGCGGCTCCGTCGGCAGATGATCCGTCCTGAGAGGATTGGCCGTGCCGCCCGCGGCTGGCACGCGCAATGACTGGACATCGCCGGCGCGACGGCTTAGGTCGTTGTCACCTCATCCAAGCGAACAGGTGCGTCTTGTCGGTCGAACCCCTGGTCATGGCAGTGCCGAAAGGCCGCATTCTGAAGGAGTTGACGCCGCTGCTCCAGGCGGCCGGCATTGAGCCGGAGCCAGCTTTCGCCGACGACGACGCTCGCCAACTCCGTTTCTCCACCAACATCCAAGGGCTTGATCTCATTCGGGTCCGGTCCTTCGACGTCGCCACGTTCGTCGCTTTCGGCGCTGCCCATATCGGCGTCGCCGGCAACGACGTTCTCATGGAATTCGATTATCCCGAGATCTACGCGCCGCTCGACCTTGGCATCGGTCCCTGCCGGCTGTCGGTCTGTGAGCCGGCCGACCTGTCGGCGGAAGACGATCCGCGCTCATGGAGTCATATTCGCATCGCCACCAAGTATCCGCGGCTGACCGCTCGCCACTTCGCCAACCGCGGCGTCCAGGCGGAATGCATCCTGCTCAACGGCGCCATCGAACTGGCGCCGGTGCTGGGCCTGAGCCAGCGCATTGTCGATCTCGTCTCCAGCGGCGCCACACTGCGGGCCAACGGCCTCGTCGAGATCGAGCGGATCGTCGAGATCACATCGCGGCTTGCCGTCAACCGGACGGCGTGGAAGACGCGGCCGCGGCAGATCGGACCGCTGCTCGACCGCTTTCGCGAGGTTGTGCATGCCGACGCGGCTTGATGTCCGCCATCCCGGCTTCGAGAAGGACTTCGCCGCGCTTTTGACCGCCCGCCGCGAGGCCGCCGATGACGTCGACGCGGTCGTTGCTGCCATCCTCGACGACGTCCGGGACCGCGGCGACGCGGCAGTCCTCGACTACACCCGGCGTTTCGATGATTCAGGTGCCGATGCCGACCGCCTGTCCGTAGGCAAGGCGGAGATTGCCGCCGCCTGGGCCGAATGCCCCCCCGCGACGCTTGCTGCGCTCGATCTTGCCGCCGCGCGCATCCGGGCATTCCACGAGCAGCAGCGCCCCGCCGACCTCGATATGACCGATGCCGAGGGCGTGCGGCTGGGCTGGCGCTGGATGCCGATCGACGCGATCGGCCTCTACGTTCCCGGCGGTACCGCCGCTTATCCCTCTTCGGTGCTGATGAACGCGCTGCCGGCAAAGGTTGCCGGCTGTGGGCGCCTGGTCATGACCGTCCCGGCGCCGGCTGGCCGGATCAACCCGCTGGTGCTGGCGGCGGCGCGCATCGCCCAGGTGGACGAGGTATGGCGGATCGGCGGCGCCCAGGCGATCGGCGCGCTGGCCTACGGGACCGGGTGCATCGCCGCCGTCGACAAGATCGTGGGGCCGGGCAACGCTTACGTCGCGGCGGCCAAGCGCCGGGTGTTCGGCCGCGTCGGCATCGACATGGTGGCGGGTCCGTCGGAGGTGCTCATCGTCGGCGACGGCGACAACGATCCGACCTGGATCGCGCTCGACCTGCTGGCGCAGGCGGAGCACGATGCCGCCGCACAGTCGATCCTGATCACCGACGATGCCGCGTTCGGCGCGGCGGTGGAGGAGGCGGTCGGGGCGCAGCTGCGTGCGCTCCCGCGGCGGGAGATCGCCGCGGCGAGTTGGCAGGCGAACGGCTGCATCATCCTCGTCGAAGAGCTCGGCCAAGCGGCGGCGCTGATCGACAGGATCGCGCCGGAGCACCTCCAGCTCGCCATGAATGACCCCGATGCGCTGCTGTCCCGTGTCCGCCACGCCGGCTCGATCTTTCTCGGACGATTCACGCCGGAGGCGCTGGGAGACTATGTCGCCGGGCCGAACCACGTGCTGCCGACCCTGCGCAGCGCCCGGTTCTCCTCCGGCCTGGGTGTTCTCGACTTCATGAAGCGGTCGACGTTTCTCGGGTGCGACGCCGAGCGGCTGGCGCGGCTCGGCCCGCCGGCAGTGACCCTCGCGGAAGCGGAGGGCCTGCACGCACACGCCCGGTCGATATCGATCCGCCTGAACCCGCGGCCGGTGCGGTGAGCGGGTGGCAGGCCGCGATGGGCAGGCTCGGTCCAAGCGTTGCCGGTAGTGCGCGGCGGTGGCCGCGCGCCCAGAGCGACGGAGACTGCGCTCCGGCTGCGGATTGCGGGCATGCAGGTGGCTGAGCGGCCCGCACCTCAGGAAAGCACACCGTCCGGAGAGGAGGAGCGGTCAGACCGGATCGTCCGCCTGCTCGTCGAGGATCAGGCGCGCATTCGCCTCAGTCCGGCCGTCGAGCACGAGCGGCGGATTGCGCTCTACGATCTGCTCGAGGAAAACCGCTTCGCCGTAAAGGGACCTTTCCACGGTCCCTACGTGGTCCATCTCGCCGGCGAGGGCGAGCGGCTCGTCTTCACCATCTGTGACGAGATGGACCTGCAGCTCACCCGCTTCTCACTGCCGCTCGGCTCGATGCGCTCGATCATCAAGGATTACTTCCTCATCTGCGAAAGCTATTTTGACGCGATCAAGACGATGCCGCCGAACCGTATCGAGGCGATCGACATGGGGCGGCGCGGGCTGCATAACGATGGGGCGCAGCTCCTGCGGGAGCGTCTCGCCGAGAAGGTCGAAATCGACAAGGATACTGCCCGCCGCCTGTTCACGCTGATCTGCGTGCTGCACATCCGGCGGTGACGATCAGGAGCGTGCAACGATGGTACCTGCGCGGCGTGCAGCCGAGGCGCCGCCGGCGGGCCGGGGCAACCCCGGTGTCCGCGGACGGGCGGACGCTGGGGCATAGTGCCGGAGGTGGCCAGCCGCGCGACCGCCGTCCTCTTTGCGTGCACCTACAATGCGGTGCGATCGCCGATGGCTGAAGGCATCCTCCGCCACTTGCTCGGCCACCGCATCTTCGTCGATTCGGCGGGAGTGCGGCCGGGCGAGACCGACCCGTTCGCGGTGCAGGTGATGGATGAGATCGGCATCGATATGTCCAATCATAAGCCGAAGGCATTCGACGATCTGGAGGACGATTCCTTCGACGAAGTCATCTCGCTGTCGCCGGAGGCGCAGCACCGCGCGGTCGATATGACCCGGGTGATGGCGTGCGACGTGATCTTCTGGAACACGTTCGATCCGACGATCGTCGAAGGCAGCCGGGAGTCGCGGCTCGATGCATATCGCCAGGTGCGCGATCAGCTGATGCGACGTATCAAGGACCACTTTGGCATCGTGCCGATGGCCAACCTGTAGCGACAGAAGACCTGGGACACGGCCCATGTACGAGGAGCAGCCTGTCGCCGGCCCGACGGCTCCGGCGCACGGCCGCAGGCAGGGCGCGGGGACGGTGGTGAACAGCGGAGGAAGGGAAATGAGCGAGCCCGGCGAAGACGGCGCGCCGGAGACCGGAGACGACGCAAAGGCCGCTTGGCAGAAGGCAAAGCTTCCTTCGCTGGCGCCGTCGGCAACGGCTGAAGAGGCATTGGCCGAGATCGTGCTCGGCGGCGTTGCCCATCTCCGCGGCAACGAGAACTGCGTGCTCACGCGCTCACACGAGGAGGGCGTCCATCAGATGCGGGTCGCGGTTCGCCGGCTGCGTTCCTGCCTCGCGCTCTACGAGCGGTTTATCCCCGATGAGCAGCGGATCTATCTGACCGGCGAGATGAAGTGGCTTATCGGCGAACTCGGTCCGGCGCGTGACTGGGATGTCTTCGTCGGCGAGGTGATGGCGCCGGTGATCGGCCAGGTCGCAGACGAGCCCCGCCTTGACGAACTGGCGGAACAGGTCGAGCGGCACCGCGACGAAGCCTACGCGCGGGCGCAGGCGGCGGTGGGGGCGCAACGGTACATCGGCCTCGTGCTGCTGCTGAATTCGTGGGCCGAGGGGCGTGGCTGGCGCGAGGGCGACGCTGACCGGCTGGCGGCCATCCAGGTGACGGCGACCGACGTCTCCCACGAACTGCTGGATGAGATCTGCCAACAGGTACTGGAGGCGGGCGCCGGCTTCGAGGACCTGGACGCGGAGCAGCGGCACAAGGTCCGCATCCAGCTTAAGCAGCTCCGCTACGCGACGGAATTCTTTGCCACGCTGTACCCGAAGCGTCGCGTCTCGCCGTATCTCGAAGCGATGAAATCGCTGCAGGACCAGCTCGGCGTCAGCAACGACGTGGAGGTTGCCCGCAAGCTGCTGAAGCGGGTGGTCAAGAAGACCCGTGGCAAGGAGCGTGTCCGCCTTTCGTACGCCGCCGGCCTCGTCGTCGGCTGGCACAGTCACGTCGGCGGCGGCCGCGAAAAGGAACAGGTCGAGGCCTGGCAGCAGCTCATCAGCCGCACCCCCTACTGGCAGGCCGCCGGGGAAGCGGCCAAGCCACAGCCCGAGCCACAACCGGCGAGCCCTCCGCCGGATGATCAGGCGCCCACACCGGCACCCGTTGCGCCGTCCGGGACCGCCAAACCCGCCCGGCCCCCGCGTTCTCCCCGGCCCCGCAACCGCGTCGTCCGCCCCGGCTAGGGCGGCCGTGCAGCCTTACTCGGCGAGGCAGAGGGCGAGGGAGGTCCGCCACGCCGGCAGGCCGACACCGAAGGTTTGCTGCACCTTGCCGGTGTCCAGCGCCGAGAAGAACGGCCGGGCAGCCGGCGTCGGAAACTCGGCCGAGGTCGTCGCCCGCAGGTGTGGTACCGACCGCCCGAGGGCGGCGTGGTGGGCGAAGACGGCGGCGGCGAAGGTGTAGCGGGAGCACCAGCCGACACCGCAGAGGTGGTAGGTGCCGCCGCGCTCGCGCAAGGCACCGCTGCCGCCGCGGGCCCAGCCCGCCGCCAGCAGCTGCGCGGTGGCATCGGCGAGCGACGGCGCCCAGGTCGGGCAGCTCTGCTGGTCGTCGACGATCGCCACTTCCGCGCTCTTCACTTCCAGGCGCAGCAACGCGGCGAGGAAGGTGCGGCCGCGGCTGCTGTAGACCCAGCTCGTCCGCAGGATCAGGTGGGCGCCGCCGACGGCGCGGATGGCGTCCTCGCCTGCGAGCTTGCTGCGACCGTAGGCGCCTAGCGGCTCGGCCGGGTCCTCCTCGTGGAACGGGCGGGTGACCCCGCTGGCGTCGCGGTAGACGGTTTCGCCGAAGACATAGTCGGTCGAATAGTGGACAAGGGCGGCTCCCAGCGCTTTTGCTTCCTCGGCGAGCACCCCTGGTGCCGTGCCGTTGATGGCGATGGCCAGATCCGGCTCCTCCTCCGCCCGATCGACGGCGTTATAGGCGGCGGCATTGACGATCAGCGCCGGAGCATGGCGGCGAACGGCGGTGGCAAGGGCCGCAGGGTCGGCGAGATCGGCCTCCGCCCGGGTGAGCGGAACGACCGGCCCCAGCGTCGACAGCGTCCGCCGCAGCACCCGCCCGGTCTGCCCATCAGCTCCCACCAGCAGGATCGGGCCCGGCTGACCTGCTGCCGGCGTCACGACCGTCTGTCCTCCGACGAATCGGCAGATCCGGTTGCACCGGCGCCGCCGCACGGTGATCGCGGCTCGGTCATTGTTTCAGCTCCTTGCTGTCCCCGGCCCCCCGTTGGCAGCAGCGCGGCTGCCAGGGCCGAAATGCTTATAACCGCTGTTTGCGGCCTGTCGATGATCCGTTAGCCTTTCGGGCATGACACGCGACGACAGCAGTGCGGGGTTGCCCGTGCTTTCGAGGGATTCCGGTGCGGGCTCATCGGAGGGGGCTCCACGGGTGTGGCTGGTGATCGGCGACAAGCTCGGCGACAACGCCCAGGTGGAAATCGTCGCCGATGCGCTGGGGTGGCCGGTAGAGCGCAAGGTGCTGCGTTTCCTGCCGCAGTATCAGACCGGCAAGCCGCCGTTCAAGCCGTCGCTCTACCACATCGACCGGGCGGCTTCGGCGCCCCTCGAGCCGCCGTGGCCTGACTTAGTACTGACCGTCGGCCGCCGGCCCTCGATGGCGGCAATGTGGATCAAGCAGCAGGCGGGCGGCCGGACGCGCGTCGCCATAGTCGGCCGGCCGCGGCGGATGCTGCGCGACTTCGATCTGGTGCTGGCGACCCCGCAGTACCGGCTTCCGGACCGCGGCAACGTGCTGCGCCTCGATCTGCCGCTGATGCGGATCGATCCGGCGAAGATCGAAGCGGGTGTTGCCGTCTGGCGCGAGCGGCTAGCCCTGATGGCGCGGCCGTTGACGGCGGTACTGGTGGGCGGGCCTACCAAGCCGTTCGTCTTCGATGGCGCGGTCGCCCGTGCCTTCCTGGTGGCGATGGGAGAGACGACGCGCGGCGAGGGCAGCCTGTTCATCACCACCAGCCGGCGCACCCCGGCGGACGTGGTGGCGGCGCTGGAGGCGGGTCTCCCGGCCGGCAGCCGGCTGTTCCGGTGGAGTGCCGATGCTCCCGACAATCCCTACCAGGGGCTGCTCGGGCTGGCCGACCGCTTTGTCGTCACCGGCGACAGCGTCTCGATGCTGGTCGAGGTGGCGAGGACCGGCAAGCCGCTCGCCATCTTCCCGCTGCCGGTTGCGCGCGGTCTGTGGTCGAACATGAAGAAGAAGCTGGCGGAAACGTTCCAGCCGCCGCTCGGCGGCGGCGCGGCCGGCGCCTTGAGCAGATTCGGCGACTTCCTCTACGACGCCGGCCTGATCGGCTACTCGCGGGAGTTCGAGGCGGTGCACCGCGCGCTGATCGACCGCGGCTTTGCGGTGCCGCTCGGCCGTCCGTTCGCTCCTGCACACGGCCAGGCGCCGGACGATTTGCCACAGGTTGCCGCCAGAGTCCGCGCCCTTTTCACCGGCGAGTGAGGTCGCCTTGCCGCTTGCGCCCCCTTCTGCTAAATCTTTTGGCGTGCAGTTGCAGCAAACAGTGGATTTCCGCACGTGAAACCGACCGTATTCATCCAGACCAACCACAAACAGATCGTCGGCGCGCTCGTCGCCGAGTACTCGCTGCGGCGCAACTCGAAGACCCCCGATGCCTTCGACGTACGGATCATGCACACCCGGGATTTCCCGTTTCTTGCACAGCGGGAGGGGAAGGAGTACCTGCGTGACGGTGTGCTGCGGCAGTGGCACATGGAAGACCTGCAGTCCTTCACGCCGACGCGCTTCATGCCGCCGCAGCTGATGGGCTACCAGGGCCGTGCTGTCGTCATCGACCCCGATGTCTTCGCCGTCGGCGATGTCTGCGAACTGCTTGAGCGCGACATGGCTGGCAAGGCAATCATGGCGCGGCCACGTTCCGGCTATAAGGAAAAGAAGGGGGTGATGGCGACCAGCGTCATGCTGCTGGACTGCGACAAGCTCACCCACTGGGTGGTCGAGCGCGACTTCGCCGCGCTGTTCGAACGCACCCGCGACTATGCCAAGTGGATCGGCCTGCTGTACGAGCCGCGCGAGACCATCGGCATCCTCGAAAACACATGGAACGACCTCGACAAGCTGACGCCGGCGACGAAGATGGTGCATATGACCAAGCGCAAGACGCAGCCGTGGAAGACCGGCCTCCCGGTGGACTTCATGCCACCGGAAAAGCCGTCCGGGTTCGTCGTGCTGGGCTGGATCAATCAGTTCCGCCGCCGGGTGTTCGGCGACTACGCCTTCCTTGGCAACTACGTTGCGCATCCTGATCCCAATCAGGAGCGGCTGTTCTTCGGCCTGCTGCGCGAGTGCGTCGACAAGGGCATCGTCAGCGAGGAGATGCTGCGCGAGGAGATGCGGCAGAACCATGTGCGCCACGATGCGTTCGAGGTGCTGGAGCGGACGGTCCCGCTCGCCGCGTAGCATTACAGGATCAGGGAGTACGAATGGGCGCGGCGGCTTGCGCTGAGCCAGGTCCGGGGGGCCCGCTGACGGGGCCGTCGCCCGCCTTCCGGCCGCCGCGCGACGACTTCCCGATCCTGTCCAGACCGGTCAACGGCCAGCCTCTGGTCTGGCTCGACAGTGCTGCCAGCGCGCAGAAGCCGCGTATCGTCCTCGATGCCATGCGGACCTTCGCCGAGACGCACTACGCCAACGTCCATCGCGGTGTCCATGGGCTCGGTCACGCGGCGACCGAGGCCTACGAGGCGGCCCGCAACCGCGTCGCGGCGTTCATCGGGGCCGCCGCGGCGGACGAGGTCGTCTTCGTTCGCGGTGCCACCGAGGCGATCAACCTCGTCGCCGCCAGCTTCGGGCGCAGTACGCTGCGCGCCGGCGACGAGATCGTCCTGACCGAGCTGGAGCACCACGCCAACATTGTCCCCTGGCAGTTGCTGCGCGAGGCGAGCGGCGTCGTGCTGAGGGTCGTCCCAATCGGCGACGACGGCACGGTCAGTCTTGATGACCTGCGGGCAACGCTGGGCACACGGACGCGTCTGGTCGCCGTCGCTCACGTCTCCAACGTCCTCGGCACGGTCCTGCCGGTGGCCGAGATCGCCCGCCTCGCCCACGCGGCCGGCGCCCGGTTGCTGGTGGACGGCTGCCAGGCGGTGCCGGGCCGCCCGGTGGACGTGACCGCGCTGGGAGCCGACTTCTACGTCTTCTCCGCCCACAAGATGTATGGTCCGACCGGCATCGGGGTGCTATGGGGCCGGCGCGAACTGTTGGCGGCGATGCCGCCGTGGCAGGGGGGCGGCGAGATGATCGCCTCGGTCAGCTTCGAGCGGACGACCTTCAAGAAGCCGCCGTACCGCTTCGAGGCCGGCACGCCGCCGATCATCGAGGCGATCGGCCTCGCCGCCGCCTGCGATTACCTCGCCGGCCTCGGGCTTGCGGGGATCGCCGCGCACGAGCAGGCCCTCAGGGCCTGCGCTGTCGAGCGGCTGCGGGCCGTGCCGGGGCTGCGGCTGCTGGCTGCCGAGGGGCCGGGCGAACGGGCGGGGATCCTCTCCTTCATCATCGACGGCGTGCACCCGCACGACATCGCCACCGTGCTCGATACCGCCGGCATCGCCATTCGCGCCGGCCATCACTGCGCGCAGCCGCTGATGCGCCGGCTGGGGGTGGCGGCAACCGCCCGGGCCTCCTTCGGGCTCTACAACACCAGCGCCGATGTCGATGCGTTGGCGGAGGGGTTGATGCGTGTAAGAGAGGTGTTCGGTTGATGCGCGCCGACCTTCGCGACCTCTATCAGGCGGTGATCCTCGAACACGCGCGGTCGCCGCGCAACTTCGCTCGTCTCGAGAATGCCACCACCAGTGCCCATGGCCACAACCCGATGTGCGGTGACGAGGTCACGGTGTTTGTCCGCCTGGATGAGGCCGGCCGCATCGGCGAGGCTGCCTTCGAGGGCAACGGCTGTGCCATCTGCCTCGCGTCAGCCTCGCTGATGACCGGGCTGTTGCGCGGCCGCAGCCCCGAGGCGGCGGAGCGGCTGTCCGAAGCGTTCGCCCGTCTGTGCAGCGAGGACGGCAGCGAGGAGGACGCGGTTGCGGCGGAGGACCGGGAGGCGCTCAGGCAACTCGAAGCCCTCTCTGGGGTTCGCGCCTTCCCGGTGCGGATCCGCTGCGCCACGCTGCCGTGGCAGACGATGCGGGCCGCGCTACACGACGAGAGCGAGGTCTGCGGCGAGTGAGCCGGCGCCGGAGCTGCCGACCGGCAGCGGTTCTTGGGCGCCACCGCCGGCGGATTACGCCGCCGGGACGGCAAAGATGGTGGTGGCCGTGCCGCCGTCGATGCGCAGCACGCTCGCCGGCGCGATCGCCGCAATAAGCTCTGCGATATCCCGCGGGGAAAACGAGCGCAGCGCGGTGATTTCCCCGCCCGCCGCCTTTTCGGCCGCGCTGACCGCCGCCGGGTTGACTTCCGCCCCGGCAGCAATGCTGAGCAGCTTGGCCCGCTCGTCCGCGGTCATAACCACCCGTGCCGCGGTCTCGGTGATCTGCTCGGCGGTATAGTCGCCGGGCTGGGCGGCCACGGCGCCGCTGCGTCCGTGGACGGAGGTGACGGCGTCCTGGTGAACCGGCGCGTGGATCACCACCATGTCGACCAGGTCGCGGGGCGAGAAGATGCGGGGGGCCGGCTCGGAGGCGAGCGCCTTCTCCTGCAGAGACACCGGCGGCGGATTGACCTGGGCGCCCGGCTCGATGGCATCGAGCTTCGCCTTATCCTCCGCCATGTACCGCTTCGCGGCGACGCCTTCGGGGATATCGTCGAGGGTCTGCAAGCCGGCGGGCCCGTCGGACGATCCGCCAGCCGCGGCGAGGGTGACGTTGCCGGCACCGTCGAACGCGAGGACCCGGCCGGCGCGTTCGGTGCTGCCCGGCAGGACGACCGTGGCATCGATGTCGGCCGGAGCGAGGCGCAGGGTGCGTTCGATCTCGGCTTCCAGCTGCTGGACGGCGGCGGTCAGATAGTCGAGTTCGTCGTTGAGCACGCGGGCGCGGAACGGGCCCGATTCCTGGAAGTCGGTGGTGCGCTGAACCAGCAGCCGGCGGCGCAGTGTCACCGCGGCTCCCGCCTTCGGCGCCGCCGCAAAGGTGACGGCGCCGCCGTTGGTGCTGCCGACACCGCTGATGTCATAGCCGGAATGCAACTGCTCGCTATCGACGTACACCTCGAGGTCGGCCTCGGCAAAGATGGCGAACGGGAAGAGAAAGTCGCGTCGCACCCCGTCCGCCCGATACTGCGTGCGGGGCTTGGTAGCGGTCACCTGAAGATGTGAGGGCATGGTCGACCCTTGCGCGAGAGTTCCGGGGCGGACGCAGGCGGCCGCCGGTGGGACCGTGACCGCCTTGAGGTGGGGCCTCGCGTCGGCGATCACCCGATCGCAGGCTTATATACCTAGGATGTAAGTCTCGTCAATGTCCTTGATGGAGGCGTACGGGGGTGTGACCGCCCTCAATTGCGTAAAATTTGAGGAAATGTTATGGTGACAATGAGGCTTATGCCTCAGGGGGTTGCTCAGCAGTCAATTGGAGTTCGTCATGTTTGCCGACCAGCTGGGGGATACTCCTGCACAGCCATCCGGGTGTCACCCGATGTCGCCAGCTTCCTGCGACGTTCTTCCGGCATCGTGGCCGGGGATGGCGACAGCCGGCTCGATCGACCAGGCCAGCGGAACGGTGACCATCGTTCGCAGCGCCGGCGGCACGGCGACAGCCGTCCCCGGAAGCGTGCTCTTCGATGGTGATTTTGTCGAGGCCTCCGGTGGCGATGCCGTCGTCACCCTTGCCAACGGTCAGCGCATCGCTGTCCACGGGCGTGGCCAACTGGTCGTGCACACCGGTGAGAGGCTCGTACTGGAAGCTGCGGATGGCCGCTTCGAGTTGCTCGGCGGCGGCAGGGTAGGGCCAGATGAGCTGATCATCGCCACCCCGGCGGCCCGCATCCATCCAGGAAGCGCCGCCATTGCCTTCCGCCACGCTGCCGCCGATGGGCTGGAGTTGACGCTCGCCGGCGACGGTGCGGCGGACGGGGTGGTGGTCGAGAACGGCTTCGGCGCGGTGATCGTCCGCGAGGGCGGCGATGCCGCTGCCGTCGCCGGTTCGGACCAGCCGCCGCTGCTTCTGGCGGGGCCGGGGGGCGGCGCTTCGGAGCAGGGGCTTGCGTCCGAGGGGGTAGCCGCGGCCTCCGGCCTGACGCTTGCGGAAGGCCTCGATGTCTCCCCGGGCGGAGACCTCGCGGCACTGCCCGAAGACGCGCCGGTTTCCATCCCGCAGTCCAGTCCGTTCGATCTGTCGCCGCAGGCGGTGGCCTTCGCGGATCCGGCGTCTGGCAGCGGCCTGTCGGCAGGCGGCAATGCCTCCGCATCGGGGCTTCTGACCGAAGAACTGTGGCTGCTGCTCGGGCAGGAGGAGCAGCAGCCGGGCGGGGACGAGCCGGGGACCACGGTTCCACCGGACGGCCGGCTGACCGGCTGGGAGCCGCTCGGACTGGCCTGGGATGTCTTGGGCAGCGCCGAAGTGGTGCCGCTGGCGCACGCTGTCGGACCCCACGGCGTCGGCGGCAGGATCGCCGTCACCGAAGGCGGATCGATGGCGCGGGTGGTTGCCTCGGGCGACGGTTTCGGTCCGGTGGACGCGTTTCTCGCCGCTTCGCCTGGGGCGAGGGCGCAGGCGTCGAGCCTTTACGATTTCGTCGTTTCGAAAGGCGTTCTCCCGGCGAGCATCAGCGCCATCCGCTCGACGACGCTGCAGATCAAGGCCGGAACCGAGCTGTCCTTCGACTGGTTCTTCGATCCCGCCAACCAGTCGCCCCGGCGCGACATGGCGCTGTTCGTCGTAGGCGGCGAGATCTTCCGGCTGACCGACGCGGTGGCGGTTGACGATGCGTCCGGCTGGCGAACGTTCGTCTGGCGGGCGGAGAAGACCGCCACCTATTCACTCGCCTTCGTCACCGTGAACGACCGGATCATCGACGATCCGGCACAGCTCTATATCGACAACGTCCGTCTCAACCGGGCGTTCGGCGACGGCTATACGGTGGTGGACGGCGGCACCGGAGACGGCTGGCGTATCCTGGCGCAGAAACCGACGTTGCGCGACGATGCGTGGACTGTCGGCGAGGACGGGGCGGCGGCGATCGACGTCGCCAAGTTGTTCGCCAACGACGTTGATCCCGATCCGTTCGATGCGATGCGCCTTGCGGCCATCGACCGAACCGGCACCCACGGTCTCGCCAGTCCCGGCGGCGACCGCATGATCACCTTCGATCCGGCGGGAAACTTCGAGTATCTCGCCGCCGGCGAAACGGCGACGACCAGCTTCCGCTACCAAGCGGACGCCGGCAACGGCCAGACCGGCTGGGCGACGGTGCGGGTAACGGTCGTCGGCGCCAACGACGCGCCGACAGCCCGTGCTGATGAAGCGCCGAACGTCACCGCTGACGCGGCTGTCACGATCGATGTCCTCGCCAACGACGATGACATCGATTCCGACGACGACCGGACAACGCTGCGGATCGTCGCCGCCAACGCCGCCTCCGGCGCCGTTGTCGAGGTGACCGGCCGGCCCGGCGCCGGCATCGTCTACCAGCCCGGCGACCGCTTCGTGTGGCTGGCGGAAGGCGAGACCGCCGTCGATACCATCAACTACACCGTCGAGGACCGTCACGGAGCCAGCGCCACGGCGCAAGCCCGGGTAACCGTCGTCGGGCGCAACGACGCGCCTGCTTGTGTCGGCGATCAGGCCGAGGGCGACGAAGATGGCCCGGTGCGCCTTGATGTGCTCGCCAACGACCGTGACCCGGACCTCTCCGACCGGCTGCATGTCGTCGAAGTCGACGGCAGGGCGTTGGCCGCGGGCGGCCGCGTCGTCATTTCTTCGGGTGCGTCGGTGACGCTGTCGGCCGACGGCGCCCTCGTCTACCAGGCCGGCGACGGCTTCGCCGGTCTTGCGGCCGGGGAGACCGCCACGGATGCCTTCCGCTACCGGGCGAGCGACGGTCACGGCGGCTTCAGCGATGCCAGCGTGACCGTGCATATCGCCGGCCGCAACGACGCGCCGGTTGCCGGCGCCGATGCAGCTTCCGGCGATGCCGATCGCGGGTTCGCCATCGCCGCGCTCGCCAACGACGACGATGTCGACAGCGACGACGGTCCGGCGAGCCTGCGCATCATCGCCGCACAGGCGGCGACGGGCGCGGTCAGCTTCAGCGGCGCGCCCGGCGCTGGCCTCGCCTACGATCCGGCCGGACGCTTCCGGGCGCTGGGCGAGGGCGAAACCGCCGTCGATACCATCACCTACACCATCGCGGACCAGCACGGTGCGCAGGCAAGCGCAACCGTCGCGGTCACGGTGCGCGGCGTCAACGATGCGCCCGTGGCCGCGGCCGACTACGGCATCGCCAGCGAAGACGGCTTCGTTACCCTTGCTGCGATCGACAACGATGTCGATCCGGACCTCCACGACCGGTTGACCATCGTTGCCATCGACGGGCAGGCGATCGCCGCCGGCGGAAAAGTGACGCTGGCGTCCGGCGCCATCGTCTCCCTCGACGCCGTCGGCAATCTCTCCTGGTCGCCGGCCGGCCGCTTCGACGGCTTGAGCGCCGGCCAGACCGGCCTCGATCACTTCCGCTATCGCGTCGCCGATGGCCACGGCGGTTTCGGCGAGGCCGAGGTCACGGTGCATATCGAAGGGCTGAACGATGCGCCCGCCGCCCGCGCCGACGTTGCCGCCACCGGCGAGGACGGTCCGGCGATAGTCATCGACGTGCTCGCCAACGACGACGATATCGATACTGACGACGACCGGACCAGCCTGCGCATCGTCGGTGCGACAGCGGCGTCCGGTGCGACGGTGACCATCGAGCAGGGCCAGTTGCTGCATTACCTGCCGGCCGGCCACTGGGACAAGCTCAAAGCTGGTGAAACCGGCACCGACGTCGTGACCTACACCATCACCGATGGCCATGGCGCCCGTTCCACCGGGACCGTCGCTGTAACCGTGATCGGCGCCAACGATGCCCCGACCGCCGTCGCCGATACGCTGATGATCACCGCCGATGCGGTGCTGCGCTTGCCGGGCGACAAGTCACTCACTGAAAACGATGCCGATCCCGATATCGGCGATACCAAGACGATCATCGCCATCGACGGCGTTGCCGCCAATGTCGGCCGGACAATCGAGCTTGCGTCCGGAGCGCTGCTTACCGTCGAGGCCGATGGCCGCCTGACCTACGATCCCAACGGCCGGTTCGCCGGCCTCATCGATTTCGAGCGGGGAATCGACAGCTTCACCTACACCATCCGCGATGCTTCCGGTGCGACCTCGACGACGACGGCAACCGTCGAGGTGCAGGGGATCAACGACGCCCCGGTGGCGCATGCCGATGCGATCACCACCGAGGCCGGAGCCGCCGTGCGCATCCCGGTGCTGGCCAACGACACCGACCCAGATGCCGGCGGCAACCTGCGGGTGCTGACGGTGGACAGCGACGGCGGCCGCGGCAGCATGCGCATCAACGCCGACGGCACGCTGACGTGGTCCCCGGACGGCGGCTTCGCCGATCTCGCTCCCGGTGAGACGGCGACGCAGACCTTCCGCTACATCGTTGACGACTTCGTCGGCGCGCGCAGCACCGGCACCGTCACGGTCACCGTCGTCGGCCAGGATCGGGCGGTTCCATCGCAGGGGGAGATCCTGCAATCGTTCGAAGTGCAGGCGTTCAGGGATGCCGCGCCGGTCATTGGCGCGGTGGTCGGATCGGCGGTCGCACCAGGATCGGTCGCGGGGCTGTTCACGCCGACCCACCAGGGCACGATGGCGGTGCTGACCGCGGCAGAGGGGTCGTGGTTGGACATCGAGCGGCACCTGTCGGGAGACGTCCTTGCCGGAGGTCGGCCGCTGATCCATCTTCCAGACGACCCGGACGACCACACCGGCCCGAACAAAGGCTCGGCACTGCGCACGATCGTCAACATCGGTGCTGGGGACGTGGTCGACGGGCACGTGCGCTTGTCGTTTGACTGGAACTTCGTTTCCGCCGAGCAGCCGGGCTCGGGGCTCGACGACTACGCGGTGTTTACCGTCACCGACGGTGCGATCTCGCGGATTTTCACCCTCGCCGAGGCGAGGACGACGGTGACCGCGACCGGCTGGCGCACGTCGGTATTCGACCTCGGCACCGCCTTCGCCCTGCCCGCCGGCAAGGCGCTGTCGCTGACGGTGGGGTTCGCCGTCCTCAACGACGCAACGGACGCGAGGCCGTCCCAGCTGCTGGTCGATAACCTGCGGCTCAACCGCTCGCTCGGCTCGGGCTACGAGCAGGTGGGCGGCGAGGCCGGCGGCTTTGCCACCTTCCGCGAGCGGCCGGTCGGCGGCGACGATGCGGTCGCTTCATCCGGCGGGATGCCGCTGAACGAGGATCACGCCGCAACCTTGTCGGTCGCCGGCCTCCTCGGCAACGATCACGCCAGCGCCGGCGCCCAGGCATCGACGCTGCGCATCACCGGGCTCGAGACGGAAGGAACGCACGGCGCCGTCGCACTCGCCGGCGGATCGGTCGTCTGGGACCCGCGCGGGCAGTTCGATGCGCTGGCGGAAGGCGGAACCGTCACCGACAGCTTCCGCTATACCTTCAGCGATGCCAACGGGGCGACCGGCAGCGGCCGGGTCACCCTGACGGTCCGCGGCCTCAACGACGCGCCGGTGGCGGCTCTGGACAAGGCCGCGGCGGTGGAGAACGGCGATGCCGTCCTCATTGACGTGCTCGCCAACGACGACGACATCGACTCCGACGATGACCGCTTCAGCCTGCGGGTGATCATGGCTTCGGCCGCCTCCGGGGCGACGGTGGCCGCCGCGGGCGTGGCGGGCGCCAGCATCGTCTACGATCCGCGCACTGCGGCCGCGTTCGAGGCCCTCGGCGAGGGTCAGACGCTGGTCGACCAGGTGACCTACACGATCGCGGACCGGCACGGCGCACAGGCGCAAGGCAGCGTCGCGGTGACCATCACCGGCCGCAACGACGCCCCCGTGGCCCTGGCCGACGCCGTTGCCGGAAACGAGGACGCCAGCATCGCCATCGCCGTACTCGCCAACGACCATGACGCGGATACCACTGACAAACTCACCGTTGCCGCCATCGACGGTCAGTCGCTGGCGGCGGGCGCGCCGGTGACGCTCGCCTCGGGGGCGGTGGTTTCCCTCGCCGGCGACGGCGGCCTGAGCTGGGATCCGCGCAGCGCCTTTGCCACGCTCGCCGCCGGGCAGCAGGGGACCGACGCCTTCGTCTACACCGTGCACGACGGGCACGGCTCCACCAGTTCTGCCCGGGTGGAGGTGAGCGTCGCCGGTCGTAACGATGCCCCCGTCGCCGCAGCCGATGCCGTCGCAGCGAGTGCCGGGACGCGGCTGACCATCGCCGCCGCGACGCTGCTGGCCAACGATACCGACATCGACAGCGGCGATGCCGTGCACGTGCTCGGTGTCGATGCCACCGGCACCACCGGGCTCGTCGGGTTCGACGGCGCGGCGGTCACCTGGGATCCGCAGGACCGCTTCCGCGGCCTGGGCGAGGGGGAGACGGCGACCGACACCTTCTCCTACCGCATCGCCGATGGAGCAGGGGCGGTCGCCACCGGCAGCGTTTCGGTGATCGTCCACGGCGTCAACGACAAGCCTGTGGCAATTGCCGATGCCGGGACGACCGATGAGGATACCCCGGTGACGCTGCGGGTGCTCGCCAACGATAGCGACCCCGACGCCCACGACCATCTGAGCGTGCAGTCGCTGGATACCACCGGGACGGCCGGCAAGGTGACGGTGGGCGACGACGGCTCGCTCCTCTACGATCCGCGCGGGGCCTTCGATACCCTCAACGCCGGCGATATCGCCTATGATACGTTCCGCTACCGCATCGCCGACGGACACGGCGGCAGCGACGAGGCGAGCGTCACCATCACCGTCACCGGCCGTCCCGATGCCGAGCGGCTGGTCGACAGCTTCGAGGTCCCTTTTCCCATCGCCAACCGCACCGGTGCCAGCGCTACCACGGTGGCGCAGTACCAGGAGACCGACGGGGCGCGTGGACTCTACGTACCGACCGACGGATCGAGCATGGCGCGCCTGGAGGCGTCGGGCACCACGGCAGCGCAGACCGAAGTCTTCCTCGGCCAGCCTGCCGGCACCCTGCCGAAGGACAGCGATGGCAGCTTCCCAGCTCAGGGCTCGGCGGCAAAGCTGACTGTCAGCGTGCAGGCAGGCGATGAGATCTCCTTCGACTGGATGTTCGATGCCCGCGACTTCGTCTTCAAGCCGGCGGACAGCAAGGCGGACAACGACTTCGCGGTGTTCTCGGTGACCGGCGACGGGACGCCGCACCTCTTCCTGCTGTCCGACGTCCGCCATACCGGGGACCAGGGCGCTAGCGGCTGGCGCACGTCGGTCTACACCGCCAGCGCTTCGGGCGATCTGACCATCGGCTTTGCCTGCGTCAACGACCGCATCCAGGGCTCCCCGGTGACGGAAAACTCGATGCTGCTGATCGACAACGTGCGCCTGAACCGCGCCTTCGGCCCGGGCTACCAGCTCGTCGACAGCCAGGACGACGGCCACTTCGAGACGCTGATGCACGCCTGAATTTCGCGGCGGCCAACCGGCTCTGCCCGCTCGGGTGCCCGCGCCGCGGCACACCTGCGGATGATCTATGAGAGGGAATTTATCGCGCAACGCGCACCGTCACAGCGGCGACTACCAGCGGATGCCTATGCTCGGCCGTAATTTCGACGAATTCGAGAGATGGCCGTGCCGAACGATTTATGCCCAACCGTGTTGCCGAAGGACGATACGATCGCCGGCCGCGTCCGCTCGCGTCTGGCTGCCCAGCGGCGGGCTCTCGGTCTTGCGCCCGAACTGCTTGATGTCGTTTGTGGCTTGCGCCGGGGGACAGTCGCCCGACTGGAGTCCGGCAAGAGCCGGGTGACCGCCTATCACCTGTTCCAGCTGGCAGCGGTGTTCGAGGTCGAGATCGACTGGTTTTTCGCGGCGACCGATCCACCGTCGTGGCGATCCGCGCTGCCCGCGGTGCCGAAGCGCCAACCCGGGTACGAGGAGATGCGTCAGTTTCTTGCCGTCTTCGACCACCTCGGCAACCCCCGGGTCCGTGCCGAAATCCGCCGCCTGATTGATGCCGTCGCCAATCGCGCTTGCGATAAACGGCGCGGTTGCTTACCAGTTGCAAGGGAAGCCTCGCCCATGCCGTAACCCAGCCGCCGGGACCCATGATCGATCTGCACAGCGTCGTGCTCCTCGTCGCCGCCGGCTTCCTTGGCGGCGCCATCAATGCCATTGCCGGCGGCGCCACCTTCTTCACTTTTCCGGCGATGATGGCCTCGGGGCTGGGGGCGGTATCCGCCAATGCCTCCAATACGGTGGCGCTGGCGCCGTCCAGCTTCGTCGCCTTTATCGCCATGCGGCGATACCTCGCAGGCTCCCGCCACCTGCTGATCCCGTTCCTCATCCTCGGTGTTGTCGGCGGCGCTCTCGGCGCTTGGCTGGTGCTGTGGCTGGGCGACGAGCGGTTCCGTGCCTGCGTGCCGTGGCTGCTGCTGATCGCGACCGTGCTGTTCGCGGCGGGACCGTGGATCGTGCGGGCGATGAAGGCGGCCAAGCTGGAGCACGAGCATCTCGGCGTGCGGATCTTTGGGCACGTCTTCCAGGCGCTGATCGGGATCTACGGCGGGTTTTTCGGCGCCGGCATGGGAATGGTGACACTGGCCGGGCTGACGCTGCTCGGCCTCACCGACATCCGATCGATGAATGCCCTAAAGAACCTGTTCACCTCGCTATGCAATGCGATTGCGGTCATCGTCTTCATCGCTGCAGGGGCGATCAGCTGGCCACACGCCCTGGTGATGATGGCTGGCGGCGTCGTCGGCGGATTTGCCGGCGGCAAGCTCGGCAACATCCTGCCGCCTGCCCGCGCCCGCCTCATCGTCACCGTGGTCGGCACCGTGCTGACCATCGCCTACTTCGTGAAAGGCTGAAGCGACTTCTCGGCGAGAGATCTCGCTCAGGCTGAGCGGCGCAGCGGGTCAGCCTGCCGCAGGTCGACGGAGACGAGGCGGGAGACGCCACGCTCGACCATGGTGACGCCGAACAGCCGGTGCATCCGCGCCATGGTCAGGCGGTGGTGGGTGATCACCAGGAAGCGGGTGCCGCGATCGGCGAGATCGGCGAGCAGCAGGCAGAACCGGTCGACGTTGGCATCGTCGAGCGCCGCGTCCACCTCGTCGAGAACGCAGACCGGGGCTGGCCGGCCGAGGAAGAGGGCAAAGCGGAGCGCCAACGCGGTCAGCGTCTGTTCTCCCCCCGAAAGCAGCGACATGAGCTGCAGCTTCTTGCCGGGCGGGCTCGCCATCACCTCGAGGCCCGACTGCAGCGGATCCTCGGTGTCGGTCAGCGCCAGATGGGCGTGGCCGCCGCGGAACAGCCGCGTGAACAGCGCCTGAAAGTGGCGGTCGACTTCTGCGAAGGCGGTGCGCAGCCGCTCGCGGCCTTCCCGGTCGAGTTCGGCGGTGGCGCGGCGGAGCTTGGTCACCGCCTCCAGCAGATCGCCGCGCTGGCTCTGCAGCTCGCTGATCTGCGTGGCCAGCTCGGCCTCCTCGGTATCGGCGCGCAGGTTGACCGGGCCCATCACCTCGCGCTCGCGGCGCAGCTTGTCGAGCCGGCGCTCCTCACCGGCCACGTCGAGCTCGGCTTTCAGCGGACCATCGATGATTTCAGCCAGGTCTTGCGGCTGCACTTCGAGCCGCTCCCTGATCGCATCGGTGACCGACGCGGTCGTCTGGCCGGCCTGCGCCTGCTCGGCCTCGGCGCGCACGCGTTGCTCGCGGGCTTCCCCCAGCGACCTCTCAGCGGCGCGCAGGGCTCGCTCCGCATCAGTCAGCGCCGCCTCGCCGGCGGCGACGGCGTCGGCCGCGGCGCGCCTGCCGGCCTCGGCCGTCTGCAGGCGGTCGAGCAGGCTGCGGCGCTGCTCCGCGAGCACCGGTGGCTGGGCATCGAGCGCGGCGAGCGCGGCCGTGATCTCGCGCCGCCGTTCGGTGCGCGTGGCCAGTTCGCGGCGCGTCGCCGCCAACCGTTCCTCCCAGGACGAAATTTCCGCCTCGACCGCCTGCAGCCGCCGCGTCCGCCCGGCCGCATCGCGCAGCAGCGAGTCGCGACGGGCGCGCGCCTCTGCCTGCGTCGTCCGGGCCCGGCCGAGATCGGCACGCAGGGCGTCCAGCGCTGTCGCCTCGCCGGCGTCCGCCGGCAGTGCCGCCAGTTCGGCTTCAAGGGCGGAGAGTCTATCGGTTGCCTCGGCTGCTTCCCGAGTCGCACCCGCCAGCGTCTCCTCGGCGGTGACCAGCTTCTGTTCGACACGCAGCCGGGTCGTGCGCAGTTCGGCCAGCTTGCCCTCGGCCGCGCGCAGCGCCGCCTCGGCGGTGCGCAGCCGGGTCCGTGCCTGCTGGTCGGTGGTCATCGCCGCGCGGGCGGCGGCGCGGTGCTGGTCGTGCTCCAGCCGCAGCCGCTGCAGCGTCTCGTCGGCGGCGATGCGCTGCGGGTGCAGCTCTTCCAGACGGGCGCGCTGGCGCAGGCGCACCGCTGCCGGAGCCGGCGCTCCCGCCCGCCGGGTATAGCCGTCCCACCGCCAGCCGGCCCCCTCCGCGGTGACCAGTCGCTGGCCGGGATGAAGGGCAGCCTGCAGCCGCTCGCCGTCCTGTTCACTTGCGACAACGCCGATGCAACCCAGCCGCCGCGCCAGCACCGGCGGGGCGTCGGTGACCGGGAACACCAGCACACCGTCGGGCAGCGGCGGGGACCCCTCATGCGGGGGCAGGGAGCGCCAGAACGCCGGCGCCGACGCGTCGCACCCCGCCAGAAGATCATCGCCGAGCGCCGCCGCCAGCGCCGCCTCCATGCCGTTCGGCACCCTCACCGTGTCCATCACTGCATCGGCGGTGGTGGAGTTCCCGCCGCCGGCGAGCACCTCGCGCAGCGCCGCTTCCTCGGCCGCCAGCCGGGCCGCCCGCGTTTCGGCGTCGCGCAGCGCCAGGACGGCCTCGGCTTCAGCCTCGCTCAGCTGCGCCCGCTCGGTTTCCGCCGCCGCCAGTGCCGAACGCGCCGCCTCGGCCTCGGCCTCGGCGGCGGCGACGCCCGCTTCGACCTCGGTGATCGTGGTGATGCGGGCTTCTTCGGCGCGCGCCGCCTGCTGCCGCTGCATCGCCTCGTCGCGCCGTGCCTGCGCCCGGCGCGCGGCTGCGGCGGCTTCATCGCGGCCGCGCTGGAGCGCGCCGCGGCGGGCGCGGCTGGCGGCGAGCTGCTCGGTCAGCCGCGTCGCCTGCGCGTCAAGCGCGTCGACCCGGGCCGACGCCGTCGCCAATGCCGCTTCCGCCCGCTCCGTGTCTGCCGCCTCGCCGCGACGACGGTCGAGCAGACGCTCGCGCTCGCTGATCAGCCGCTCGCGGTTGGTGGTGGCATCGGCGCCCCGGGCCTCGTCGCGCCGCAGATCGTCGTCGAGACCGCGCATGGCGGCCCGCGCTGCCTCCGCCTCGCGGGAAACCCGCCGCTCCTCGGCATCGAGCGCGTCCCGCTCACCGCCCAGGATCACCAGAGCCGCGGCGGCCTCGCCATCGCACCGCCGCAGGTCGGGGACGGCCGCGGCGGCGTCGGCCTGACGCAACGACGCTTGCGTGGCCACCGCTGTCGCGCCTGCGACCGCTTGCTCCGCGGCCGCCAACCGCGTTTGCGCCGCCGCCAGCGCCGCCTCGGCCGCCTGCCAGCGCAACCACCAGACCGTCGCCTCCAGCTTGCGGATTTGCGCCGACAAGGTGCGGTAGCGGGCCGCCTGCTTCGCCTGCCGCTGCAACTGGGTGCGTTGCACCTCGAGCGTTGCCAGCACGTCGTCGAGGCGGGCAAGGTTGCCCTCGGCCGCCTGCAGGCGCTGCTCCGCCTCGTTCCGGCGGGTATGCAGGCCGACGATCCCCGCCGCCTCCTCGAGCAGCGCCCGCCGTTCCACCGGCTTTGCCGCAATCAGCTGGGAGACCTGACCTTGGGTGACCATCGCCGCCGAGCGTGCCCCGGAGGCGGCATCGGCGAACAGCAGGTGCACGTCGCGCGCACGTACCTCTCGGCCGTTGACCCGGTAGGCAGAGCCGCGCGCCCGCTCGATGCGGCGGCTGACCAGCAGCTCGGCGGTGCCGGTCCACGGCGGCGGCGCGCTGGCGGCGGCGTTGTCGAGCTCGACCGAGACTTCGGCGATGTTACGGCCGGGCCGCTCGCCGCTGCCGGCGAAGATGACGTCGTCCATCTCGCCGCCGCGCAGTTGCTTGGCCGAGGTCTCGCCCATCACCCAGCGCAGCGCTTCGACGAGGTTGGACTTGCCGCAGCCATTCGGACCAACGATGCCGGTCAGGCCAGGCTCGATCAGCAGCTCGATGGGATCGACGAAGGACTTGAAGCCGGCTATCCGAAGCTTGCTGAATCGCAGCATCGATGCACCCCGCCGTGCGCGTGGTTTCCAAGCGGCGCGTCCGTCCCGCGAGTGAGCACCGCCGCTGCTATTTGCCGAGCGCCGGGGTGATCACCGACTTGAACTCGTCGAAGCTGTGGTTCGGAGCGATCTTCTGACCGTTCATGCGGAACGACGGCGTTCCGTCGATGCCGTCCTGCTTCTGCGCTTCCTGGGCGCGGGTCTGGATGCCCTGCAGCAGCACCTTGTCGGCGAGGCAGGCATCGACATCGGCAGGGGCCAAGCCCGCCAGCTGCGCCCGCACCTTGAGATCGGTGAGCGGGTCGGTGCTGCGCGCCCAGGCCTGCTGGTCGCGGAACAGCATGTCGATGAAGCCGAAATAGCGCTCGGCGGGAACGCAGCGGGCGATCATCGCCGCTCCCATCGCCCGGCCGTCGAGGGGAAAATCGCGGAACACCCAGCGAACCATCCCGGTGTCGATGTACTCGGCCTTGATCTGCGGCAGCACGTTCTGGTGGAACTCGGCACAGTGCGGGCAGGTCAGCGAGGAGTACTCGACGATGGTCACCTTGGCCTGCGGGTCGCCCAGCGCCCGTTCCGCCAACATCGCCTCGGTGGGCGGCAGGGCGGCCGCCGCGAACGGCAGCAGGGCTGTCATCAGGATCAGAACCGCCGCTAGCTTTCGCACAACGAGCACTCCCGGGACACAATATATTGCGGTGACTATAGGCGGCCGAAGCCGAGCTGACAAGGCCGCCGCTGCGTGGCTTTCAGAGATCGTCCGCCGGCAGTGGCGCTACTTCTGGGGAAAGCAGCGCCCGGCGAACGCGAGCGCGTAGCGCAGCGTTGCCTCGTCGATGCCGTGGCCCAGGCCGGGAACCAGATGGGCCTCGACCGGCACCCGGGCGGCCTTCAGCGCGGTCTCGGCGGCCGGCAGGCAGGCGGCCGGCAGCACCTCGTCGGCGGCACCGTGGGTCAGCAACACCGGCGGCCGGTTGCGGATCTCGCTGGCGAACCGGACATCGGGGATGAGCATGCCGGAATGGGAGATGATGCCGGTGGGCGACTGCCGCCGCCGCAGCCCGACATGCAGCGCCATCATCGCTCCCTGCGAGAAGCCGACTAGCAGCAGGTCGGCCTCGCTCAGCTTGTGGCGCGCCAGTTCATGGTCGAGGAAGGCATCAAGGAACGGCGCCGCGGTGCGCACGCCATCGCTGCGCGGAAACGACGTCAGGTTGCCGATGCTGAACCACATGTAGCCGAAAGGGGCCATGTCGAAGGGGAAGGGCGCATTCGGCGAGACGATGTGCGCCCCGGGCAGCACCGACTGATAGTACGGCGCGAGGCTGATCAGGTCGTTGCCGTCGGCACCGACGCCATGCAGCAGCACGATCAGCTGCCTGGGCGCGCCGCCCCCCTTGGGCGGTACCGAGGGCCCGCTCAGCAGCCTGACGTTCGACATCCCGTCCTCCTCCGGTGCGTTGTGGCGCCGCTTTGGGCCGTCCCTCCCGGTTGGTAGCGGAAAAGCGCCATGCTGGCCAGCCCGCCGTCTGGCGCTCCACATTCGGCTGGCGTCAACTTGACAAAGCGGGGGGTGGTCGATAAAGCACCGACTTCTGTTTCAGAGCGGAACGCAAAACCGCTGCAACGGAACACCTGAAGGCGTCCCGGGACTGAGCTCAACCCGGGATGGGGACCGCGGCCGTCCGCGCGGCGGTGACGGCCGCCAAGCCTTTCCGGGGCTCGAACCATTTGAAGGCGGAGGAAATCATGGCACGCGTGGCACTGGTTACCGGCGGCACCCGCGGCATCGGCGCGGGCATCGCCAAGCGACTGCAAAAAGATGGCTACAAGGTCGCCGTGTGCGACGTTGTCGATGAGCAGATCAGCAAGTTCAAGGACGAAACCGGCATTCCCGGCTTCAGCATCAACGTCGCCGACTATCAGTCGGTCGTCGACGGCGTAAAGAAGGTCGAAGCCGAGGTCGGGCCGATCGACGTGCTGGTCAACAATGCCGGCATCACCCGGGATGCGCGCTTCGTCAAGATGACGCGCGAGAAGAACTGGGATCCGGTGATCGCCGTCAACCTGACCTCCGCCTTCAACACCTGCAACGTCATCCTTCCGGGCATGACCGAGCGCAAGTGGGGCCGCATCGTCAACATCAGCTCGATGAACGGCCAGCGCGGCCAGTTCGGTCAGACCAACTATTCGGCGACGAAGGCGGGCATCATCGGCCTGTCGCGCTCGCTGGCGCTGGAGTGCGCCCGCAACGGTGTCACCGTCAACGTCATCTGCCCCGGCTTCATCCTCACCGAGATGACCGGCGCGATGCCGAAGGACATCCTCGATGCCGAGGTGCAGAAGATCCCGGTGCAGCGCATCGGCCAGCCGGAAGACATCGCCAACGCCGTTGCCTTCCTCGCTTCCGACGGCGCGAGCTTCATCACCGGCCAGACCCTTTCGGTCAACGGCGGCCAGCTGATGCCGTAAGGCGGCAAGCAGGTCCGAATGGCCAAGAGACCGCCGGTCCGCCGGCGGTCTCTTTTCGTATGCGGACGCCGCAAGTCCGGCAGGTTCAGATGCCGGCGGCCTTGTTCATGAAGCGGGCGAGGCGAAGGTCGCGCTCGGTAACGCCCCCAGCCTCGTGGGTGGTCAGCGTCACCTCGACGCGATTGTAGACGTTGAACCACTCCGGGTGATGGTCCATCTTTTCGGCCATCAGCGCGCTCCGCGTCATGAACGCAAACGCCTCGTTGAACGTCTTGAAACGAAAGGTCTTCGAGATGGCGTCGCGCCCGTCGGTTTCCTGCCAGCCATCCAGTTCCGCCACCGCCGCCTGCCGCGCCTCTCCGCTCAGCTTCTCGACCATGGTCTCACCCCTTCCATCCGCCATCTGGTGCCTGCGCCCAAGCCGGCGATCGCAACCGCCCAACTGCTGAGCACGCCGATGGGAGCGCGATCGCCGATCTTTGCCCGCCGCCGGCCCGCTGCCCCGCGCAGTGGGCCACCCACCCTCGACGACATCGACCGGATCGCGCGAACGGCGCTGGCCGATCTGCCGGAGCCGTTCGCTTCGCACGTGCGCGGCATCCTGGTGCGGGTCGAGGAGTTCTGCGATGACGAGACCGAGGCCGAGATGGGCCTGGAGAGTCCGTTCGACCTGCTCGGCCTCTACCGAGGCGTCTCGCTCGACCGAAAGAGTATCATCGATCCGAACCCGCACTTTGATGCAATCTTTCTCTATCGCCGGCCGATCCTCGACTACTGGTGCGAGACCGGCGAGGACCTGGAACACGTCGTCCGCCATGTCCTGCTCCACGAGATCGGCCATCACTTCGGCTTCAGCGACGACGACATGCACCGCATCGAGGAGGCCGAGTAGCTGCCGTTCGCGGCGTTTCGAGCGGGCGTAAGGCGCTGGCCTACGGCTGCGTCGGCACCAGCACGCCATCGGCGTTGCGGCGGAGCGGGTAGGGCTGCTTCGCCAGGGGCGCACCCGGCGCCTCGCTGACCGAAACGCCGTACGGCCAGCCGGCCGGGGCGATAGCGATATAGCGGGCGTAGCCGCCGGTGCCGCCCTGCGGCTTGGCAAAGCCGATGGCGATCAGCGCGCCGGCCTCCGGCACCTGGTCGAGGTTGGCGACCCCCTCCGCCTGGGTGAAGTGGTTGTGCATCAGCCAAGCCTCGCCTTCCAGGGTCGGCGTCGTGTCGGTGTCCAGCGGCTCGTGGCCGTGGAACAGGATGTGGCGCTGGAGGTGCAGGAATTGCAGTGCCGCGAGGCTGACGCCCGGAAACGGCTTCTGGCTGAAGCGCTGCACGTCGTCCCACTTTTTCGACCAGTCGGTGCGGATCATCACCACCGATCCTTCCGGAATGCGGCCGTGCTTGTCTTCCCACGCCGCGATGTCTTCGACGCTGGCGTGGTAGCCGGGATCGGCGCCGACCTTGTCGTGCACGTCGACGACGACGAGCGGGCGCACGGCATAGGTCGCCGGCAGGTCGCTGATCGTGGCGCCGTACTCATCCCAGTGGGCCGGCGGATCGAGCTGCGTGCCGTATTGGTCGGTCGGCAGACCGTAGGCGGTGGCGACGAAGCCGTCCTTGGCGTAGGTGAATTCCTGGCCCTTGACGATCTCCCCCGGGATGTCGGCAACGGCGACGGCAGCGCGGAACTGCGCCTGGGCGAAACCGGGCCAGACCGGGATGGTCGGGCTGAAGGAATGGGTCAGATCGATGTACTTCGCCGGCTTCAGCGCGCTGTCGTAGACGGACCACAGCGCGAGGTTGTCACTCCGGGCATCGCCGGCAACCATCGCTGCGGCCAGCGCCGCCAGCACCACGAACTTTAGCGAGCGGACGTTGCGCATGCTTTCGTTCTCCCTGAGTCATCAAAGCCGTGCCGGATCTTACCGCTCAATACTCGCGCACATCGCGGACGCCGGGGACGGCGCGCAGGCGGTCGGCCAGGGCGGCGGTGATCCGCCGGGGCTGCGGCAGCAGGATCTCGGCCTCGCGGCCGCCGCCGAGCCATGCAAACAGGCGGATCTGGCCGCGTCCCGGTCCGGCCTCAGCGAGCGCGGCGACGATGGCGGGAAGTGGCTTGTCATCGTCGATGTAGATTTCGATGCCGTCGGAGACACGGTCGACGGCGCGCTCCAACGGCTCCAGCTTCTGCACGACGCAGCGCACCCCATCCCCGTCGCCCTGGGCGGTGACGTGCAGCAGGAGCGAGGATCCGGCCTCCAGCCGGCCACGTTCGGCAGCCAATACCTCGGAGAATACCGTGACTTCGAATACGCCGGAGGTATCGGAGAGCTGCACGAAGGCATACTTGCTGCCCTTGGCCGAGGTCCGCTCCTTCCGCCCGATGACGGTGCCGGCGAGCAGGACATTGCTGGAGCGGCCCGAGGCCAGCAGGTCGGCCCAGCGGGTCACCTTCAGCCGCTTCAGCTTGCCGGCGTAGCTGTCGAGGGGATGGGCCGAGAGGTAGAAGCCCACCGCCTCCAGCTCCTCGCTCAGGCGCTGCATCGGCGGCCAGTCGGGGACATCGGCAAGCTGCAGGCGCGGGGCCTGCTGGAAGGCGGCAGCGCCGAACAGGGCAATCTGGTCAGTGTCCTGCGTCTCGCCGGCGGTGGCGAGCCGCAGCATCGCCTCGATGCTGGCGTGAACCCGCCGGCGGTTGGGATCGAGGCTGTCGAAGGCACCGGCGCGCGCCATGTTTTCCAGCTGCCGCTTGTTCAGGAAGCGGCCGACCAGACGCTGGGCGAAGTCGGCCAGCGAGCGGAAGGGGCCGCCGCGCCGCCGTTCCTCCACCAGCCGGCGGGCCGCGGGCTCGCCCACCGTCTTGATGCCGCACAGCGCGTAGCGGATGCCGCCGCGTTCGCCTGGCTCGACGCAGAAGGCGGCCTCTGAGGCGTTGACGTCGGGTGGCAGCAGGCGGATGTCGAGTCGGCTCAGCTCCTGGCGGAAGGCGCCCAGCTTATCGCTGTTGTTGAGATCGAGGGTCATCGAGGCGGCGAAGAATTCCAGCGGCCGGTTCGCCTTGAGCCATGCCGTTTGGTAGGCGATCAGTGCGTAGGCTGCGGCATGCGACTTGTTGAACCCGTAGCCGGCGAACTTGGCGACGAGATCGAAGATCTGGCTTGCCTTGGCCTGCGGCACCGCCCGGGCGACCGCGCCCTCGATGAACGACGCGCGCTGCTTGTCCATCTCCTCCTTGATCTTCTTGCCCATCGCCCGGCGCAGCAGGTCGGCGCTACCCAGCGAATAGCCCGACAGCTCCTGCGCGATCTGCATCACCTGCTCCTGGTAGATCATGATGCCGTGGGTCTCGCGCAGGATCGGCTCCAGCGTCGGGTAGAGCCAGTCGGCCTTTTCCTCGTCGTGCTTGCGGCGGATGTAGCTCGGGATGTTGTCCATCGGCCCCGGCCGGTAGAGGGCGACGACGGCAATGATGTCCTCGAAGGTATCCGGCTTCATCTTGCGCAGCACATCGCGCATGCCGGAGCTTTCGAGCTGGAATACGCCGACGGTATCGCCGCGCCCGAGCATCTCGAAGGTGGGCGGGTCGTCCAGCGGCAGGTCCGCCACGTCGAGGCTCTCTCCGCGGCCGGCGCGCAGCAGTTCGACCGTCTTCGCCAGCACGGTCAGCGTCTTCAGCCCGAGGAAGTCGAACTTCACGAGGCCGGCCTGCTCCACCCACTTCATGTTGAAGCCGGTCACCAGCAGGTCGGAGCGGGGATCGCGGTAGAGCGGGATCAGCTCCGATAGCGGCCGGTCAGCGATGACGACGCCGGCGGCGTGGGTCGAGGCGTGGCGGTAGAGGCCCTCGAGCTTGCGGGCGATGTCGACGAGACGGGCGATGGTCTCGTCCTCCGCGACCATCGCCCGGAGCTGCGGCTCCGCCTTCAGCGCCCCGTCGAGGCTCACCGGGTTGGCAGGGTTGTTGGGGACCAGCTTGCAGATGCGGTCGACCTGGCCGTAGGGGAGGCCGAGGACCCGGCCGACGTCGCGCAGCACCGCCCGCGCCTGCAGCTTGCCGAAGGTGATGATCTGCGCCACCCGGTCGGCGCCGTACTTCTCCTGGACGTGGCGGATCACCTCATCGCGCCGATCCTGGCAGAAGTCGATGTCGAAGTCCGGCATCGAGACGCGCTCGGGATTGAGGAAGCGCTCGAACAGCAGGCCGAAGCGCAAGGGGTCGAGGTCGGTGATCTGCAGCGACCAAGCCACGACCGAGCCGGCGCCGGAGCCGCGCCCCGGCCCCACCGGGATGCCGTGGCCCTTGGTCCACTGGATGAACTCGGAGACGATCAGGAAGTAGCCGGCAAAGCCCATCTGGCAGATGACGCCGAGCTCATAGGCCAGCCGCTCACGGTAGTCCTTCTCCTTGTAGCCGGCCGGCGGGCCGTCCGGCATCGCCCGCAGCCGCGCTTCGAGGCCGTCGGCGGCCAGCGCCCGCAGCGCCGCCTCCTCGCCGCCGGCTTCGCCGCAGTCGTAGGGCGGCAGCATCGTCTTGACCTTGTCGATGGCAAAGGCGCAGCGGCGGGCGATGAGCACGGTGTTGGCGACGGCGTCGGGGAGGTCGGCGAACGCCGCCCGCATCTCGGCGCCGCTCTTGAAGCCGTGCTCGCGGGTCAGTCGCCGGCGGTTGCCATCGGCGATGTGCACCCCCTGCGCAATGCACAGCAGCGCATCGTGCGCCTCGTACATCCCGGGTGCGGCGAAGTAGGCATCGTTGGTGGCGACGATCGGCAGGCCGTGGTCGCGAGCGAGCGCCAGCAGCGCCGGCTCGACCGCCTGCTCGGCTTCCAGGCCGTGGCGCTGCAGCTCGACGTAGAGGCGGTCGCCGAAAGCGGCATGCAGTTGGGCCGCCGCGCCGTGCGCGACATCGGCCCGGCCGTCGAGCAGCGGGCGGGCGAGGGGACCGTCGACCCCGCCGGTCAGCAGGATCAGGCCGTCGGCATGGCCGCAGAGGCTGGCGAGCGGAACGTGCGGATCGGGATCGCCGTCGGCACCGGCGTAGGCGTCGGCCAGCAACTGCAGCAGGTTGCGCCAGCCCGCGGCGTTCTGCACCAGCAGCACCACCGCCTCGCGGCTCGCCGGGGCGCGCCCTGCGGACGGCCGCCCGGCGCCGGGGACCGCGGCCGGCGAGAGCGAGAGCTGGCAGCCGATGATCGGCTGGATGCCCTTCTCCCGCAGCACGGTGGAGACCTCCATGCCGCCGAAGACGTTGTTGGTGTCGGTGACGGCGACCGCCGGCATGCCGTGCTGCCGGCACAGCCCCGGCAGCTCCTTGACCCGGATCGCCCCCTCGGAGAGGGAGTAGGCAGTATGCACCCGCAGATGGACGAACTCAGCCTGCGCCATTCCATCGCTCCCTCGCCCCGGCCGCCCTTATCCCGCTGCCGCCGCCCTGTCTACCCGAACATCAATCCGGCGAGCCGGCGAAATGGGGTGCGGGCGCACCCACTGCGGAGACTGCAGCATGGATGACAGTGCGGCCGTCGGGCGAGGGCCGCTGGCGGAGACCACCTACTAACCCTCTCCAGCCCGGCGGGAGAGGGAGGGGGCCCGCGCAGCGCGGGAGGGTGTGGGGAGGGGGCATGCCCCCAGCCGGCGGCGCAGCCGCCGCTTACGGATAAACCGGGACCACGTCCGCCACCGGTAATCCAAACTTCTCGGCCACGATCCACGCAGCCAGCGCCCGGGCGGCGGCACCTTGCATCTGCCACGCCCGATCATTCATCCGCTCCTGCAGCGCCGCATGAATCTTCCTCTCGCCCGTCGCTGCCGTCAGCGCCTGCACCGCCGCTACCCGCACAAACTCCGAATCGTCGGTCAACAGGGTGAGGATCGCCGCGCCGACCTCTGCCTCGCTTACCGCTGCCGCCAGCACCTCCGCCGCCGCGGCACGCACATGCGCCTCGTCGTCGGCTAGCCGTGCGAGGACCACTGTACGCACCTCCGCCTCGCTCATCGTTGACCTCGCCTCCCGCACCGTGAACATTCGCACGAGCCAGTCGTTGTCAGCCACCCGCACTAGCAGCGTAGAGCGGGTTTTCTCGTCGTCTACCGTTGCCACCTTTGCAGCCACCGGCTCTTGGCTGTCGCCGGCTAGCCGCGCCCGCAGGTCAGCGCGCACAGCGACCCCCGTCGCCGAGAGCGCTGGCTCCGCCGCCGCGCGCACAAGCCAGTCGTCGTCGGCCAGCCGCTTCAGCAGTGCTGCGCTAACCTCGACGCCGTTCACCGCCGCTGCCAGCACCTCTGCCGTGGCCTGACGAACTAACGCATCATCGTCGGCCAGCCGCCCCAGCAGCGCTGCCCGAACCTCCAACTCATCCACCGCGGCTGCCAATGTCTGTACCGCCGCCCGGCGCGCAAACCCATCGTCGTCGCCTAGCCGCGCTAATATCACCGCCGCGAGGTCGTCCGAAAAGCGCCTCTCCCAGGCGCACAGCACGCCGAAAATCGGGAGCAGCACCCATTCCCGCTCCTTCAGTGCGTCGAGCGCCCAACCCGTCACCAACGCCGTTGTAACTGGCAGCGGTGCGCTGCCGACGCCGGCTAGCCGCAGGCAGGCGAATTGCGGACGGAACAGGCAGTCGTCGAGAGCGTTGCCGCTGGCCAGAATGGTCGCGAACAGGTGCTGGTATTTCGCCAGCTCGTTCTGCACGGCGAGCGCGTAGAGCGGCCAGACCTCGCGCCAGTCGGGGTGGTCCCAGTAATGGGCGATCAACGCCGTACGTTCTTTCTCGCCCTTCTTCGCCACGGCGCGGGCGGCGTAGAACTCCTCGAAGGTCAGGTGCAGGAAGCCGAAGCGGTCGGGGGCCTGCGCCACCAGCACGCCGATCAGGTCCTCGGCGGCGGCAACGAAGCGGTCCGCCTCCGTGTCCTGCTCGCGGCCGGTGTAGCCGCGGGCCGCCAGCACCGCCTTCGCTGTTTCCTTCAACATCGTGCGGTCGAACAGCACCCGGCCTTCGATCATCCCCTCCAGCGCAAGCCGGTCCAGCAGCTCCGGCAGGTAGTCTCCCGGAAGGTAGCGCTGGGCCTCGCGGATGCGGTGCGCCGCCCAGGTGTCACACAGCGAGGCATCGGCCGCTGCGTAGAACTCCCAGCGGTCGTGGGGCAGCCGCTTGCGCGTCTTGAAGAACAGGACGGCAAGCGTCAGCAGCAGGGCATTGCCGCGCACCTGCCGCAGGCCGGCATCGCCCTTCAGGTCGGCGGCGACCCGCCGGGCGTCCAGTTGCAGTCCTTCCTTCTTCGCCAGCACCGCCTCCCAGCGGGCCAGCACCTGTTCGATTTGCGGATCCGAGAGACTGGGCAGCACCGCCCGCGTCCAGCCGGCGCCGAGGCCGCCGCGTGGCTCCCCCGCCGGGCGGGTGCTGATCACCCAGCGGTCGTTCGGTCGCAGGCACACCGCCTGGACTTCCGCCGCGAAGCGGCCACGCTCGCCTGGATCGCGGACCTCGTCGATGCCGTCCAGCAGCCACAGCATCGGCCGCTTCAGCCAAGCCGCGATCGCCTGCGAGCCGATCTCCCCCATCTTCGGCAGCCGGCTTTGCAGGTACGCGATGAGGCGGCCTTCGCACGGCCCTTCCTCCGCTTCCCAGTCGGAAAGCTTGACCAGGACCGGAAACGGCTCGGCGGCCGGCTGCTCGCGCCATCGCGCCGCCGCCTGCAGCAGCGTCCGGCGCAGCAGCGTCGATTTGCCTTCGCCCGGTGCGCCGACGATCAGCAGCTTCGGCTCGCGCGCCATCACCCGCCGCGCCGGCTCGCGCCGAACCGCCTGCTCCTTCGCCTGCCGCTCGTCCCGTTCGTCTTTCCCATTCTTTCCCCGCTCGCGCATCGCCGTGCGGAGCTACAGGGCCTCGGTCGGCTCGCTGCTTTGCGCGGCGAGCGGCCCCGCCGGCGTTACTTCCAGGTCGGGTTCGACAAACACCTCCTCCAGCGAGACATCCGCTCGCGCATACCCGGCCCCGCCCACATACAGCCCCTGCAGGTTGGCGAAGCCGTAGCGCGCCTCCATCGCCGCCACGTACTGCTGCCGGTCGTAGGCGTAGGGGTCGGCGCCCGCGACCCGCGACGCACCTTTGGCCGAGGCAGCCCGCAGGCATTCACCAAGCTGCTGGAACGCTGCGGCCCACGCGTCATCGCCGTCGATGCCGATCGCTTCGATCTTGTCGCGACGGTCGAGGAGCTGCGCCTGGTTCGGCGGGATCTGCCACATCCAGGCGTAAAGCCGCTTCTCGCGCCCTGCGGTGATCTTGCGGACCACCGGCAGCAGGCCATCGGCCAGGTGCGGATCGGACAGCGAGTAGCCGACGAACAGCACCGTCTTGTTGAGGAGCACGGATTCGAGGTCGCGGTAGGCGCGGGGGTGCGTTTCCGGCCACAGCCGGTAGTCCTCGCGGGTCAGCGTGTGCGGCTCCTCCAGCGTGCCATGCACGTGGAAAAGTCGCGGACGCTGCCAGTCTGTGCGTTGCAGCCGGTCGTAGTGGTCCTCCTCGGCGACCGGCGGCTCGTTCAGCACCCGGCCGAGCAGGCCGTCGTAGTTGGTGGTGTAGACGCCCGCCCAGGGCAGCGGCGCCAGCGCCGCGTGTGCCGGCGAGGGCTCGAACCCGCCGTCGTCGATCGCCCGGCGAACGGCCTCCTCCAGCGCGAAGCGGCTTTGCCCGAAGACGATGGCATCGAACAGGTCGAGGACGTTACCGTTGTAAGTGGCGATGTCCTCGTTGCATGCAGCCGCCACCTGCGTCGCCAGCTCGGTCCACAGCGGCAGCTTGCGGCCGGAGCCGTCCTTTGCTACCCCCTGCCGCGACAGCCCGGCGCCGACGAACAGGGCGAGCTGCCCGTCGGCGAGCTTCTGCGCCAG
>JAEULG010000260.1 GCA_016793875.1 Rhodospirillales bacterium
GTGATGGCGGAAGCGTGGGCAGCGCCTGGCAAGCGCCGAGACCCCCCGTGGCCCCGAGGAGGACGCTGGTCCGTGTCCATCGCCTCAGCCGAGGGAAAAGACCGTGGACTTCGGTGCGCCACTTTCTCCCACGCGCAGACACAGCGGTTCCCACACTTTTCTACGATGTGCGGGTGATGCGGGGGAAATCCCATCCTTTTTCACGGGGCGAGGCGGCGATATCGCTGGCCAGCGGCGACCCATCGCGACTGACGCGGGCGGGAGCGGCGCTGCCCTTGTGCCCCGTACCGGAGGGCGCATCGGCCATGGCGCCGGCTGCCGTGATCACGTCCCTGCACCGGTATGGTCGTGGATGCACCGGCTCGTCCCTTTCCCGACGTCTGCTTCAGCGGGAGACTTAAGGGGCCCCCGGTCATCCGGCTAGCCGCACTTGGGTAAAACGGCAGCGATCTTCGATGAACTGCCGGGGTTCCGGGACAGCGGGGTTTGCCTCCCTGGTTCATGGCCAAAAGGTGATGGCTGAGCCACCTGCCGCGTGGCCCGCCGTGACCCGCAAGGGGCACGGCGGGGACGGCTGCGCGTCCTATTGGGTGTGGAGACGGATCAGTAAAGAGCGACGACGTTGGCGACGGGCACCAAGCAGTCGCCGTTCGCATATACCGAGACGCTCAGATACGAGGTGCCGGCCGGGGCGGAGGCGTTGATCTGGTGGCCAGTGTTGTCCCAGAGCTGCGGCAGCGGCCCGGCGATCGCGCCGTTCCAATCGCTGTCGTTGGTTGGCGAGTACTCCCCTGCCACATAGTAACCGTTGATGACGGTGCTCTCGCTGGAAGTGGCGGTGGCGCCGTCGCGGCTCTTACCGAGCTGTCCGTCGGCGCCGATGTTGTCGATGATGACATTGCGGCCGGTCGCTGCCGTGGGCAACGCCAGCGTGTAGTAAAGCGTGCTGCTGAACATGTTGCCGGAAAGGCCGCGGTCGAAGAGCGAGACATTGGCCTGTCCGGTGCCGACGACGACGAGCGAGGCCCCCTCCATCAGCGGCAGCGTGGCCGCCGTGTACCACGGATCGCCGCCGGTCGTCGAACCCGAGGCGCCGGGATTGAGCGTAACCTGATAGGTGCCGTTGCCGTTGGCGATCGCCAGCGGCACCGCGCCGCGGTAGACGGTTGTGGTGTTGCCGGCCCAGCACGGCGATGCCGTCGTGCCGATAGCGGTTCCGATCACCGTTGCGGCGGCGCTTGGCGCTGGTGCAATCCGCTGGATCTTGACGCTTTTCACCGGCGCCGGCGGCGCGCCATTGGTGATGACGGCCCAGTAGACGAAGGCCGCCTTGGCCGGCTTGTTGACACCGCTGACGTTCAGGGCGCCGCCGGCGCGATTGCGCAGGCCGACGCCGCCCGTTCCATACTGCGCGCCCGTATAAACGTTGCTCGGGTAAACATAGCCGATTGAAAGCTCCGATGCCGCGCTGGAGCCAGAAAGAGCCGCGGAAGTTCCAGCGGTTCTTTCCTGCGCTTGTCCCGGTGAAGAAGTCGCAACTAACGCGACGACTGCAAATGCTGTAGCTATTGCTTTCACTCAATTTCTCCCTCAACAGGGAGAAGCGATCTGTTGCTACAATATATCAAAATACTGATATGAATATCGGCGTTGCAACAACAGCCCACCCCCCCATTTCGCAAGGAACTTATCACCGACCCAAACAGGGTGCAATGAGGCATGAAAAGGGCCGCCCCTGTGGGGAAATCCGTGCAGAGTCACGATAGTGCGCCGGACGGGAGTTGCGGCGGCGCAAACAGCCCTCCCGGCCGGCGAGCAGATCAGGGGGCAGGAGGCGTATGAAGCTGGCGGCGGGAAACCGGCTGGTCTGGTCCTATAGACCCGCGGTGACCGGCGCGGCGTCGTCGATGACCAATTGCAGGCTGCCGCCGCCACCGCCACCAGGTTGCAGGCGGCCGGCGAGATGGAGAGGGGCGCCGCCGTGGCCGCTCAGCCCGAGCCCCAGCGGCTGGCCGGCGCAGCGGAAGGCGATCGCCGGCAGGCGGGTCCGCTCGCCGTCGATCAGGCCGCAGCACAGATGGGCGCTCCCGGCGGTGCGGATCGGGCCGATGCGCACCGCCGGGATGACGAACCGCGGCTCCGGGTGGCCAGGGCCGAACGGAGCGAGCTGGCCCATCAGTGCGGCGGGCAGGGCCGCAGCTCCGGCCAGCGACAGCACGCCGTCCACCGGCAGCACCCGCAGACCGGCGGCGGTGGCGTCGTCGAGGGCCAGAAAGGCAGCGAGGAAGGCGCGAACCTCGCCGAGCAACCGTGTCTCGGCAGTGAAGCCGGCGGCCATGGCATGGCCGCCGCCTTTCGTCAGCAACCCGGCGGCGACCGCGGCGTTGACCGCCGCGCCGAGGTCCTTGCCGGCGACGGAGCGGCCGGAGGCGGTCGCCTGATCGCCGGCGATCGCCACTACCACCGCCGGCCGGCGGAAGCGTTCGGCGAGCCGGCTGGCAACGATGCCGATCACCCCGGGATGCCAGCCATCCCCGGTCGCCCAGACGAACGCATCGCCTTCGCCGTCGGGATCGACGGTGTCCATTGCCGAGACCCAGACCGACTGCTCGATGTCCTGGCGCTCGCGGTTAAGGGCGTGCAGCCGCGCCGCCAGCCGTGCCGCCTCGGCAGGGTCGTCGGTGGAGAGCAGGCGGGCGCCCAGGTCGGCTTGGCCGACCCGGCCACCGGCGTTGATGCGCGGGCCGATGGCAAAGCCGAGGTCGCGTGCCGAGGGCGCCCGCCGCAGCCCGGCGGCGTCGGCGATCGCGGCAAGGCCGGCGTTGCCGCGGTGCGCCATCACCTTCAGCCCCTGGGTGACGAAGGCGCGGTTGACGCCAGCGAGCGGCACCATGTCGCACACGGTGCCGAGCGCGACCAGGTCGAGCCATTGTCGCAGGTCGGGCTCGGGCTGGCCGGCGTAGTGGCCGGAGGTGCGCAGCAGCCGGTTGGTATCGACGACCAGCAGGAAGGCGAGGGCGGCGGCACAGAGGTGATCAAGGCCGCTGGCGTCGTCGGGGCGCTTCGGATCGATCAGCGCCAGCGCCGGGGGCAGCGGTAGCTTGGCCTGGTGATGATCGACGACGATGACCTCGATCCCGGCTGCCGTCGCCTCCGCCAGCGCGTCGTGCGCGGCGATGCCGCAGTCGACGGTGACCACCAGCGAGACGCCGGCGGCGGCAAGGGCGCGCAGGGCGGGTGCATTGGGTCCATAACCCTCGCGCAGCCGGTCGGGCACGTAGAGCCGCGGTGACAGGCCAGCGCTGCGCAGAAAGCGCAGCAGTACCGCTGCGGCGGTCGCGCCATCGACGTCGTAGTCGCCGAAGACGGCGACCTGCTCACGGGCGGCGATGGCAGCGGCAAGCCGTTCCGCGCCCCGCCGCATGTCGCGCAGCCGGCACGGGTCGGGCAGCAGGTCGCGCAGCCGCGGTTGCAGGAACGACGCGACCTCGGTCAGGCCGATGCCACGGACGCTGAGAATGCGGGCGACGATCTCCGGCAGGCCGTGGCGCTGGCTCAGCGCTTCGGCCAGCCGCTCGTCGCCGTCCGTCATCGCCCAGTGGCGGCCGGTGAGGGAACGCTCCACACCGAGCACGGCCGCCGGACCGGCCAGTTGCCGGCCGCTTTCCGGCAGGGTCAGCGGCGGCAACGGGAAGGCGGTCACCGGCTGCTCAGAACGGCTCGATGCGAATCATCCGCGGCTGCTCGACCGAGGATGGCAGCCCGCCGATCCGCTGCAGCGCGCGCACCATCGAAGCCTCCTCGGTCTCATGGGTGGTCATCACCACCGGCACCGCCTCGCCGGGCGCCCGCGCCCGCTGCAGCACCGCCTCGATCGAGACGGCATCGTCGCGCAGGATGGAGGTGACGTCGGCGAGTACGCCCGGCTGGTCGAGGACCATCAGCCGCACATAGTAGCAGCCGCGATGCCGGCTCATCGGCAATGCCGGCAGCTTGGCCAGCCGGGTTACCGGGATGCCGAAGGTCGGGGCGCGCCGGCCGCACGCGATATCGGCAATGTCGGCGACGACGGCGGAGGCCGTCGGCCGCTCGCCAGCGCCCCGGCCTTCCTGGACGATCCGGTCGACGAAATCGCCATCGGCGACGACGGCATTGAAGACGCCGTCGACGCGCGCCACCGCCGCTTCCTTGCGCAGCATGCACGGATGCACCCGTCGCTCGACGCCGCCGTCGGTGAGCGAGGCGATGCCGAGCAGCTTGATGCGATAGCCCAGTTCCTCGGCAAAGGCGATATCCACCGGCGAGATGTGGCGGATGCCCTCGATGTGGACGGCGTCGAAGTCGAGGGAGCAGCCGAACGCGACGGTGGCCAGGATCGCCAGCTTGTGGGCGCTGTCGATGCCGTCGACGTCGAAGCGGGGGTCGGCCTCGGCGTAGCCCAGCGCCTGCGCCTCGGCCAGCACCGCGTGGAACTCGCGGCCGCTCTCGCGCATCTGCGTCAGGATGTAGTTGCAGGTGCCGTTGAGGATGCCGAAGACGCGTGTCCGGTGGTTGCCGACGAGCCCCTCGCGCAGCGCCTTGATGATCGGGATGCCGCCGGCAACCGCGGCTTCGTAGGCGAGGACGGCGCCGGCGGCTTCCGCCGCCCCGGCGAGCGCCATGCCGTGCTTGGCGAGCAGTGCCTTGTTCGCCGTGACGACGTGCCGGCCGTGGCCGAGCGCGGTTTCGCAGACCTGCTTCGCTGCGCCCTCGGCGCCGCCGATGAGTTCGACGACGACCTCGGCATCGGCCTCCGCCGCCATCACCACGGCATCGTCGTACCAGGCGTAGCCGTCGACCGAGAAGCCGCGGTCGCGACGGTAGCGGTCGCTGACCGCGGTGATCGCGATCCCCCGGCCGGTGCGCAAGGCGAGGGCGTCGGCGTTTGCCTGCAGGAGCTTGACGACACCGCCGCCGACCGTACCGAGGCCGGCGACGGCCACCTTCAGCGGCTGTTGCCCCGCGTTTTCCGACACCGCCACCCCCTACTGCGCCGGTGCGCGCTTCTCGGCCAACTCGACCACGTTGTGATAGCGGCCGAGGAAGAGCTTGATGTTGCGGATGGCCTGACGGGTGCGGTGGCGGTTCTCGACGAGCGCGAAGCGGACGTAGCCGTCGCCGTGCTCGCCGAAGCCGATTCCCGGAGCCACCGCCACCTTCGCCTCGCGCAGCAGCAGCTTGGAGAATTCCAGGCTGCCGAGGTGCTTGAACGCCGGCGGCAGTGGCGCCCAGGCGAACATGGTGGCGGCCGGTGACGGCACCTCCCAGCCGGCGGCGGCAAGGCCATTGATCAGCACGTCGCGACGCTGGCGGTAGCGCTCGCGCATATCGATTACGCACTGCTGGGGACCGTTCAAGGCTGCGGTGGCGGCTACCTGGACCGGCGTGAAGGCGCCGTAGTCGAGGTAGGACTTGACCCGCGCCAGCGCAGCGATGAGCTGGGCGTTGCCGCAGCCGAAGCCGATTCGCCATCCGGGCATCGAGTAGGTCTTGCTCATCGAGGTGAACTCGACGGCGAGGTCCTTGGCGCCGGGAATCTGCAGGATCGACGGCGGCGGGTTGCCGTCGAAGTAGATCTCCGCGTAGGCGACATCGGACATCACGTAGATGCCGGCATGCCGGCAGAAGTCGACCACCTGACCGTAGAAGTCGAGGCTGGCCAGTTCGGCCGTCGGATTGTTCGGGTAGTTGAGGACGACGGCCACCGGCTTCGGCACGCTGTGCTTCACCGCCCGCTCCAGCGCGGCGAGGAAGTCGTCATCGGCTCTGACCGGGATGTTGCGCACGGACGCGCCGGCGATGATGAAGCCAAACTGGTGGATCGGATAGCTCGGGTTCGGTACCAGGATCACGTCGCCGGGGCTGGAGATCGCCGAGGCGAGGTTGGCGAGCCCTTCCTTCGAGCCGAGGGTGACGCACACCTCCGTCTCCGGATCGACGGAAACGCCGAATCGCCGCTCGTAGTAGCCGGAGAGGGCACGCCGCAGCCCCTTGATGCCGCGCGACTCGGAATAGCGGTGGGTGCGCGGATCGTGCACCGTCTCGGTCAGCTTATCGACGATGTGGGGCGGCGTCGGAAAGTCCGGATTGCCCATGCCGAAGTCGATGATGTCATCGCCGACCGCGCGGGCGCGCGCCTTCATCGCGTTCACCTCGGCGAAAACGTATGGCGGCAGCCGCCGAATCTTGAAGAATTCCTTGTCCATCTGATCACCCATACTTTTGTCGCATGCGCTGCCTGCGCCGTCGGAGATCGGCACGCCCCACTTCCGCCTCTTGGTCCCGTCAGGATATCCGATCCTGTCGGCGGCGGCACGGCCATCGCCCTACGGGGGAAATTGCCCGATGAACGGGTTCAGGTTATACACGCTTCGTTCGCCACGCGGCCGGGCGGATCAAAGCGATCGGCCGCAGCGCGGACTCGCTGGTCGCTGCGATGGCGGCAGCATAGAGGTGTCGTAGATGGCGGATCAACAGCGGACTCCTGGGTACTTGTCGGATCCGACCGGCATGTCGAAGGCGTTCGCCGAGATCGCCGAGCGCAGCCAGTTGATCGTCAACGACTGGCTGCAGCGCAATGGCCTTGCCGATGCGCGGGGCGGCGCCGCCGATCCGTTCGGTGTGACCACGCTTTTTCTCGGTCTGACCTCCCGCCTGATGGCGCTGCCGGCCTCGGTAGTCAGCGCGCAGATGTCGCTGTGGCAGGACTACTTCTCGCTCTGGCAGAGCACGACCAGCCGGATCCTGGGTGGAGAGCCGCCGAGCGGCATGGGCGGTCGCAGCGCCGGTGATCTGAGCTGGAGCGACGCCGACATCTTCGACTATGTCAAACAGTCGTTCATGCTGACCACCCGCTGGATGCAAGTGACGGCGGATGCCGGCAGCAACGGCGGCGCGGCGCTGTTCAAGCAATTCGAGTTTTACGCGCGGCAGTTCCTCTCGGCGCTGTCTTCTTCCGAGTTCATCCATGCCAATCCGGAGGTACTGCGGGCGGCGATCGAGAGCGGCGGCGAGAATCTTATCACCGGCCTGCGCAGCCTGCTGCAGGAGATGGAGGTCGGCCTGGGCAACCGGGGCGGCGCGGGTGATCCGGCCGGTTTCATCGTCGGCCGGACGGTGGCGCGCACGCCCGGCAAGGTGATCTTCCGCAACGCGCTGATGGAGGTGATCCAGTACGCGCCGCACACCGAGCAGGTGCTGCGCCGGCCGCTGCTCTTCGTTCCCGGATGGACCGGCAAATACTACCTGCTCGATCTGCGCGACAGCAACTCGATGGTCCGCTGGGCGGTCGACCGCGGCTACACCGTGTTCATGATCTCGTGGGTCGATCCCCGCCCCGATGATGCGGAACGCAGCCTGGAGGATTACGTGGTCGAGGGCGCGGTCACCGCGCTCGACGTCGTCCAGCGGGCGACGGGCGGCGATCCCATCCATGCCGTCGGCCACGATCTCGGCGGCACGCTACTGGCGGCGGCGCTCGCCTATCTCGCGGCGGGCGGCGAGGTGCGGATCGAGACCGGCAGCTTCCTGACCACCCTGCTCGACTTCTCGCAGCCGGGGGAACTGGGAGCGCTGATGGACGAGGCGGTCCTGTGCCTGCTGGAAGAGCCGGGTTCCGGGGCGACGGAGGCGGACGAGCTGTCGCAGACGTGCGCCGTCCAGCGCATCAACGACCTGCTCTGGTCGTTCGTCGTCAACAACCATCTCCTCGGCAAGGATCCGTTTCCGTTCGACCTCCTGCACTGGAACCGTGATGCGCCCCACCTGCCGCGGCGGATGCACAGCGTCTACCTCAACGCGCTCTACCGCAGCAACAAGCTGGCCGAGCCGGGCGGACTGACCATCGGCGGGCGTCCGCTCGACCTGCGCAAGGTCACCGCGCCGAGCTATGTGATGTCGGCGCGTGAGGACCACATCACGCCGTGGAAGTCGGCCTATCGGGCGATCCGCATGCTGGGCGGCGCCGAGCGCTTCACCCTTGCTGCTTCGGGCCACCTCTCCGGGGTGGTAACGCCGCCGGGCGAGGGCCGCCACTGCTACTGGACCAACCCGCGCACGCCGGAGAACCCGGACGAGTGGCGCGCCGGGGCGACGCCGATGGAAGGTTCGTGGTGGGCGGATTGGGATGCCTGGATCCGCAAGCGCTCCGGCGACTGGGTGCCAGCGCGCGAGCCGGGTGGCGGCGCGCTGGAGCCACTGTGCGATGCGCCCGGTACCTACGTCGCCATGGGAAGCTGAAGCAAGATCGTGCTTGGCGGAGTCGTCTGGACGATCCCGATCCGGCGGGGCAAGTCACATGTGCAACGTTCGGCCCCAGGGTCGCCGGCGCGATTCCCGCGTGTCCGAACTATCCGATCGGGTCTGGGAATTCGGTGGCAGGGCGCCGCCGCTCCGGCATGGACTGCTAATGCGGATGCCACCCACGCGCGTCTGGCGTATGGCGGCAGCTTAAGCCAGCAGCGCGGCCTTGACCCCGAGAGCGCGTGCCAGCCGACTGAAGCGGCGTTCGACCGCCTCGCTCGGAAAGATCGCGCCGTCCTGAGGCAGCTCCAGGGTCAGGGCCTTCTCCGACAGCCGCAGCCGCGTCTGTTCCAGCAGCCCCGGCGCCCCGCCGCACAGCGTGTGCGCCAGCCGCAGGCCCAGCCCGCAGACGCGGGCCCGCGACATCCGGCGGTCGTCGAGCAGGGTGCGGATCGGCGCCACCATCCGGCTTTCCTCCGAGCCGCCGTAGCGGATCAGCGTCGCCAGCGCCATTTCGGCGCGGTCGGGATGGGTGAGGCCGGGATAAGGGATGCGCAGAACGCGGTGGTAGGCGTGCTCGGCGCGATAGTCGGGATGCTCGCTCCAGCCGATGTCGCTGAGCAGCGCGGTGGCGAGGCGCAGCCGGCGTTCCGCTTCGGTCTCCGTCGGGAAGACCGGCGTTAGCCAATTGAGCAGTTCGATGCCGCCGATGGAAAAGCGGGCGGTGCGCTCGGCCGCCATCTCGCAGGCGCTGATCAGCGGGTCCTGCCGGCGGATGTCGGCGGGCAGCAGCTCCAGCATCTGTCCTTCGCGCATGCCGTAGGCGGAGAAGACGACACCCTTCGCCCTGGTCGCGTGCAGCAGCGCCGCCAGCGCCGCCGCGGCGAACGGGAGCGAGACCAGGCGGCCGGCGGCGATACCCGGCAGGGTCTCCAGGGTCTTCGGACTGGACTGCGCCAGCAATTCGGCAAGCTTCAGCGCCGGGAAGAAGCCGATGGCGAAGTTGTCGACGACATGGACGGGATGGTGGGTATGGTCGATGAAGATACGCGCCAGCGCCCGCCACGAGCCGCCGACGCACCAGATCGTCCGGCCGCCCATCTCGGCCAGCCACGGCACGCTGGCCAGCCGCTGGTCGAGGATGGCCTTCGCCTTGGCGTAATCACCACCGGACTCCTCGAGCAGCCGCAGGTGGCCGAGGGGGAGGGTGGCGAAGCGGCCGACGGCACCGAGATCGAGACTGACGAGATCGAGGCTGCCGCCGCCGAGATCGCCCAGGACGCCGTCGGCGCCAGGCGTGCCGTTGAGCAGGCCCACCGCGGCCAGCCGCGCTTCCTCGGCACCTGACAGCACGTGCACCGGTCGGCCGCAGGCCTTCTCCACGCGGGCGACGAAGGCAAGGCCGTCAATGGCATCACGCACCGCCGCGGTTGCCACCAGCTGCAGCCGGTCGACGCCCATGGCTGCCGACAGCCGGACGAAGCGGACGAGGCTGCGCAGCGCCTCGTCTACGCCTTTCGGGTTGAGGCGGCCGGTCCGGCCGAGGCCGGAGCCCAGCGCACACTGCGCCTTCTCGTTGAAGATGGGGATGGGCAGCCGGGTGGGGACATCATAGACCACTAACCGAACGGTGTTCGAGCCGATGTCGACCACGCCGACGCGACCATGCGGCCGCTCGTCCGTAGCCATGCCCGGCTCCGCTGCCCCGTCGGAAAGGGGAGGTTCCGACCCTTTCGCCGCCGCAGGATGATCCGCCATTGCGGTGCCGACTCCCCTCGTTTTATGTCGCTCAGCGGCCTCCAGGCCGCGAGGAACTCCGCCGCCGGCCGCCGCACCGGATTGCAGACAACGAAGGTGCGAACGTTTACCATACCCGCCAACGAGAGGAGGCGAAAAATGTTCAGGACGGCCGAACTCGGGCGCACCGTTTCCAGGGAGGATTTCCATGCGGCGGTGCCAGCGTTGCGCGCCGGCCTGCTTGATGCACAGCGACTGCTGCGCGCCGCCCGCTTCCCTGTCATCATCGTCTTCGGCGGCGTCGACAAGGGCGGCAAGATCGAGACCATCAATCTCCTCAACGAATGGCTCGACCCGCGCTGGATGGTGACCCGCGCTTATGGTCCGCCGTCTGACGAGATGGCGGAGCGGCCGGAGTACTGGCGCTACTGGCGCGATCTGCCGCCGAAGGGGCGGATGGGCATCTTTCTGCGCTGCTGGTATTCGCGGCCGATCCTCGACCAAGTCAATGACCGGACGACCGAAGCGGAGTTCGACGAAGCGCTGGACCGGATCATCGCCTTCGAACGCGAACTGGCCGACGACGGTGCCCTCATCCTGAAGTTCTGGATGCATCTCGGCAAGAAGGCGCAGAAGCAGCGATTGACGAAGCTGGAAGCCAACCCGCTCACCCGCTGGCGTGTCTCGCAGATGGACTGGGACCACTGGCACCTTTACGACAAGTTCATCGCGACGGCCGAGCGGGTTATCCGGCGCACCTCCATTGGCCACGCGTCCTGGCAGATCGTCGAAGGCGAGGACAAGCGCTACCGCAGCCTCGCCGTGGCCAAGTCCATCCTTGATGCGGTGCGCGCTCATCTGGAAAAGATGGAGTTGCAGCGCCGCATGATCGGCGAGATGAGGGCGATCACCGAGACCTCGCTCGCCGACGACATGGTGCCGGTGGGCGAGCCGGAAGCCGCCGATGCCAAGGTGATCCCGCTGCCGCGGATCACCGTGCTGTCCCGCCTCGACGTCAGCCGGACGATCGACAGCAAGCTCTACGAGAAGCGCAAGGAGGAGTTTCAGGGCAAAATCAACCTCGTGGTTCGCAGGGCGAAGGAACTCGGCGTCTCCTCCCTGCTCGTTTTCGAGGGCTGGGACGCCGCGGGCAAAGGAGGCGCGATCCGGCGACTGGTCGCCGCGCTCGATGCCCGCGATTACGAGGTCATTCCGATCGCAGCTCCCACCGAGGAAGAACGGGCGCAGCACTACCTCTGGCGCTTCTGGCGGCACCTGTCGCGGGCCGGGCGGATGACGATCTTCGACCGGAGCTGGTACGGAAGGGTGCTGGTCGAGCGGGTGGAAGGCTTCGCCCAGGAGGCCGAGTGGAAACGGGCCTTCGCCGAGATCAACGACTTCGAGGACCAACTCGTCCGCCACGGCATCGTGCTGTGCAAGTTCTGGTTCCACATCAGCAAGGACGAGCAGCTCGCCCGCTTCAAGGCACGCGAGGGAACGCCCTACAAGCGCTGGAAGCTGACCGACGAGGACTGGCGCAATCGTGAGAAGTGGGACCAGTACGAGCAGGCGGTGGACGACATGATCGAGCACACATCGTCACGGCTCGCCCCGTGGACGCTGGTGGAGGCCAACGACAAGCGGTATGCGCGGGTCAAGGTGCTGAAGACGATCTACGAGCGGCTCGACGGCGGCGTCGCCGCGGCGCAAGGGGCAAAGAGCCAGGCGCCGAAGAAGGTGAAGATGGAGAAGGCTGGATGATTGACGAGCCCGCGCGGCCGGAGACAGCAACGAGCGACGATGAGGGACTGCACGCCTTCGTTGCCGTTGCGGCCGAAATCAGTGATGAGGATCAGGCGACCCCCGAAGGGGGGAAGGGGGCGGACGGCGCTGACGATGAGGCCGGTAGCACGCCGCCAATGGCGGCGGTGTCACTGGTCAAGAGCGGCCTTACCTCGCTCCTGCGCAATCCCGAGCTTTACCTCAATCGCGAGCTCACTTGGCTGCAGTTCAATTTCCGCGTGCTGAACGAGGCGCGGGACCGGAGGAACCGGCTGCTGGAGCGCGTCAAGTTTCTGGCCATCGCCGCCGGGAATATGGACGAGTTCTTCATGAAGCGGATCGGCGGCCTCAAGCAGCAGATCGGCGCCGGCGTTCACAAGCTCAGCGTCGATGGGCGCACGCCAGGCCAGCAGCTGGACGAATGCCGTATCGTCATGGCGGAATTCCGCCGGCAGCAGCGCGAGGTCTTCCAAGGGCTCATCGCCGACCTGTGCCGCCAGAATATCACCATCTCGGCGTTCGCCGAGCTGTCGGAGCAGCAGCAGGCAGAGATCCGCGCCTACTACCATGAGAACATCTTCCCGCTGGTGACGCCGCTGGCGATGGATCCGGCGCACCCGTTTCCCTTCATTTCCAATCTCTCACTGAACCTGCTGGTTACCTTGAGCTTCCCGCATGAGCGCCAACTCACCATGGCCCGGGTCAAGGTACCGGTGGGCAGCGGCGTGCCGCGCTTGCTGCGCGTCGGCACCGACAATCACTTCGTGCTGCTCGAGGACGTGATGGCGAACTGCCTCGCCGAGCTGTTCCCCGGCATGGAGGTCGAGGGGGTCGAGCTGTTCCGCGTCACCCGCAACTCCAACACCGAGCGCGGCGAGGAGCAGGCCGACGACCTCGTCCAGATGATCGAAGCCGAACTGCGCGACCGCCGCTTCGCGCCCATCGTCCGGCTCGAGGTGGAGCAGACGATCTCTCCCAACCACCGCGGCATGCTGGCGGCGGAACTTGGCCTCGACGAGGAATTCGACGTCTACGAGACCGACGTGATGATGGGGATGCGCGACCTGTGGGATTTGGTGCGGCTCGACATCCCCGAGTTGCACGATCCCAATCATCAACCCATCGACAACGTTAAGCTGATGGACGCGGACAACATCTTTCACATCATCCGCGAGAATGGCCCGATCCTGCTGCACCACCCGTACGAATCGTTCGCGACCTCGGTGGTGCGCTTCGTCCGCGAGGCTGCCGCCGATCCCAAGGTGCTGGCGATCAAGATGACGCTCTACCGCACCTCGGAATCGACGATGATCATCGACCATCTGATCGACGCCGCCGAGAACGGCAAGCAGGTGGCGGTGAACGTCGAACTCAAGGCACGCTTCGACGAGGCGGCGAACCTGCGCTGGGCGAGCCGGCTGGAGGAAGCGGGCATCCATGTCACCTACGGCGTGCTCGGGCTGAAGACGCACGCCAAGGCCATCCTCGTGGTCCGTCGCGATTACAACGGCCTGCGCCGCTACGCCCACATCGGCACCGGCAACTACCACGCCGGCACTGCCCGCCAGTACTGCGACCTCGGCCTGCTGACCTGCGATAAGGACATCGGCTTCGACCTCACCGAACTGTTCAACTACCTGACAACCGGCTGCCGGCCGGCGCACAGCTACCGCAAGATCCTTGCGGCACCGCACTTCATGAAGAAGACGCTGATCGCCAAGATAGATCGCGAGATCGCCGGGCACAGCGCCGACACCCCGGGGCTGATTCGCTTCAAGGCCAACGCCCTGGAGGATCCGGATATCGTCGAGGCGCTCTACCGGGCCAGCCAAGCGGGCGTGAAGGTGGAGCTGATTGTCCGCGATACCTGCCGGTTGCGGCCGGGACTGTCGGGAATTTCCGAGTCGGTGACGGTGATCGCCATTATCGGCCGGTTCCTCGAGCACGCCCGTATCTACTATTTCCGCAACGGCGGTGACGAGGAGTACTTCATCGGATCGGCCGATGCGATGTCGCGCAATCTCGAGAGCCGGGTGGAGATCCTGGTGCCGATCGAGAACCAGAAATTGCGTAAGGAACTGCACGCGCTGTTTGAAACCCAGCTCGGCGATCAGCGCAGCGTCTGGGACATGCAGCCGGACGGTACCTACGTCCAGCGGCGACCGCGCCGGGGATCGCGCGGCCGTCCCTGCCAGGAGATCCTGATCGAAGCTTCACGCCTCCGCGCGGAGCGGGCGCGGCGCTTGCGCAAGGTGAAGCCTCGCGCCTTCGCACGACGCGGAGCTAAGTAACGGCACGGCGCCGTCGCGGCCTTTCCGCGACATCCGACGAGGGAAGGAGGCGATGCGGGCGCAATGAAGACGCTCTATCTGTTGCGGCATGCCAAATCGAACTGGAGAGATCCTACCGTCGACGACTTCGACCGCCCGCTGAACAAGCGCGGTCGATCGGCGGCGACGGCCATGGGGGTGTATCTCGCGGAGCAGCGCATCGCTCCCTCGCAGGTGCTCTGCTCCTCGTCCAGCCGGACGAGGGAAACGCTGGAGCGGGTGCAGGAGCAGCTCGCGACGCCGGTTCCGGTCCGCTTCGAAAAGGGGCTGTACCTTGCCGAGGCACCGGCGCTGCTACGCCGGATCAAGCGGCTGAACGACAGCCTGTCTTCGGTGATGCTGATTGCCCATAGCCCGGGGCTGACGCACCTCGCGCTGATGCTGGCCGAGGATGATGGTCAGCCGCAACGCCAGAAGCTGAATGCCAAATTCTCGACCGGCAGCCTTGCCGTGATCGAGGCGGAGGTTGCCCACTGGGCCGACCTCGCCGCGCAGCGCGGGCGCCTGCTCACCTTTGTCAGGCCGCGCGACCTGCTCGAAGTCGGATAGTTCCGGGCGGGGCGGCACCCTCATGTCGCGCCGGTGGTGCGGTAGTAACCGCCTCTTTGCGACGGGTGGCGCCGTGCTCCCCCCGGGGGATTCAGCTTCGGTGACTGCGGCCCGCCGGAGGGGCAACCCTGACCGCAACCACCTTCTGGTAGAGGCCGCCGAAGAAGGTCTCCTTGCTCCAGGAGAACTCGTCCGGGTTGGCTGCGAAAGACGCGATCTCCGTCTCGATCAGGCCGTTGGCGAACGGCTCCAGCCAGCGAAAGACGAGGCTCATCGGCCCGCGCAACGGATGCCAGGGGTGGCTGCGGTGATAGTCGACGAAGACCACCTTGCTGCCGACGTCGACCGCCCCCAGCAGCGCACTGACCGCCGCCCGCTTCTCCGCGTCGGGAATTTCATGCAGCAGAAAGAAGCAGCATACGCCGTCGTAGATGCGGCCAGCGGGGATTGTGGCGTCGGCGACGCGCACGTGGGCCTGGGGGAAAGCCTGCAGCTTGCGCCGCACGTGGGCTGCCTGCAGCGGGGCGATATCGATGATATCGAGCCGGCCGTTTGCGCCGACCTGAGCCGCCAGTTGCGGCGAAAGGTTGCCGTAGGCGCAGGCGGCTTGCAGTACCCGCTCGCCAGCCTCGAACTCTTCGCAGGCGGCGCGCACCAAGCGCGGAAGATTACCCCACAAAATCGCGGTCATGGCGACCGGATTATCCAATAGTAACAGGCTTGCCGGCGTCAGATACGCCCACCAATACGTCCGCACGAGGTAATCGGGCAGGCTCGGCGCCTGGCTGTTTGCTTCCTCGACGAATGTGGCTTCGATCCCGCCGTCCATGTGCCCTCCACCCAGTGCTAGCCCAGGCGGGATACACTGTTTCGCCAGCCCATGCAAACCGCAAAAGGTCGCTTCTCGCGCCCGGCTTGCGTGCCGAAGGCAAGGTGGTGCGGCCGGCGTAGACAGCGCCGGTGCGAACAGCGTAGTTTGCCGACCTGCAAGCCCGCACGATGCCCCGCGGGCATCGGCTTGATGATGCGGCTCCTCCTTTATTTCCTGCTGATCGCGATCGCCTGGATTGACCCGCTGCCCGAGGCGTCGGCGGCGGTTGCCCTGCAACCGCACCGGGCCGTCTACCGGATGGTGCTGGCGACGGCGGATCGCAGTTCCGACGTAGTGTCGGCCAACGGCATCATGATCTACCGCTTTAGCCGCACGTGCGACGGCTGGACCGTCGAGAACCAGACGTTCCTACGCATGTTCTACGACGACGATACCGTCTCCGATACGCTGTGGTCGTACGCCAGCTGGGAAGGCCGGGACGGCCGCCACTTCCGTTTCCATGCCCGCTACGACCAGGATGGCAAGACGATCGAAAAGCTGGAGGGCGATGCTGAGCTGAAAGGCAGCGGCAAGGGCGGCTACGCCCGTTTCAAGGAGCCGGAAGCAAGGCGCATCGCCCTGCCCGCCGGCACCGTCTTTCCCACGGCGCACCTGCGCGAGGTCCTTGCCGCCGCCGCCGGGGGCAGACATGCACTGCAGCGCACCGTCTTCGACGGAGCCAGTGTCGATAGCCCGTACGTCGTCAACGCGCTGTTCGGGCCCGCTGCGACGGCGCGGGCGGCGGGATCGGCAGCGGCCCTTAAGCTCCCCGGCGCGCCGGCGTGGTGGACGCAGATGGCCTTCTTCCCGCTGCGCGATCGTAGTGGCGAGCCCGAGTTCGAGGTGGGCGCAGAGTACCGAGCCGACGGAATCGCTGATGCGATTATCCAGCATTTCGATGATTTTTCGCTGGATGTCCGGCTGCGGGAGATCGAATTGCTGTCCTCGCCGGACTGCTGAAGCAACCTAATCGCCGTGATCGGAGATGAACTGCTTGCCGGAAACCGAGCAGTTGAATTCGGGACTGTAGAGTTTGTAGAGAGACGACAGGATCGTTGCTGCCTCATCGCCAGCCAGCGAGTAGTAGATGGTCTGGGCGCAACGTCGTGTTTTCACCAGTTTGTCCCGCCGCAGCCGGGCCAGATGCTGAGACAGTGCCGATTGACTCAATCCGACGATGCGTTCCAGTTCGCCCACTGAGCGCTCGGCGCTGGTGAGCTGACGCAGGATGACCAGCCGGTGCGGATTGCCCATGGCCTTGAGCAGAGCGCTCGCCCGCCGGGCGCTCGTGTCCAGCAGTTCGATGTTCACGGCCGGTTTAACCGCAGCCAGACCACGATACCTCCCGCCCGGTCTTGTTTGAACCGGAGCACGAGCGCTTCAGCGCGCCTTTTACACGCTACAGTATACTCAGCGAATCGGCAGTCGGCCAGAGCGATTTGCCAGCTATTAATGGGCGCGGGAGGTATAACGTTCTGCTGAGCCAGCGGCTCCCCTTGCCGCGGGCGTCAGAACGGTGGGCCGGCTCCAAAAGGGAGAACGGTGGCAAGGTCAGCCGGTGGTGACGCGCTGGCGGATCGCTCCTTTGCGCTTGTGGACCCAGCGCTCGAAGGACGCCGCGTCCGCTGGCGGACTGAACAGGAAGCCCTGGGCCTCGTTGCACCGCCGCGCCCGCAGGAAATCCAGGTGGTGGGCATCTTCCACGCCCTCGGCCACGACCCTTAGTCCCAGCTGGTGTCCCAGGGCGATCATGGCGCTGACAATGGCTTCGTCGCCCGAGTCCGTGGCGAGGCCATTGATGAAGGAGGTGTCGATCTTGAGAGTATGGAGGGCGAACCGCTTCAGGTAGCTGAAGGACGAGTAGCCGGTCCCGAAGTCGTCGATGGCGACGCGGACCCCGAGTTGTGCGATCCGCGACAGCAGGGAGGCGCTCAGCCGCGTATCTTCCATGAGGGCGCTCTCGGTCAGCTCAAGCTCGATCGACGACGGGCGTGCGCCGGTATCGGCCATCGCCTGGGCCAGCCGTTCCGCCAGCAGCGGATGGCGGAACTGCACCGCCGACAGGTTGACCGACACCACCAGCGGCAGACCCTCGGCATGCCAGCGGGCCGCTTGCCGGCACGCCTCGCGCAGGACCCAGTCGCCGATGGCAAGGATCAGCCCGCTCTCCTCCGCCACCGGGATGAACTCTTGCGGCAGGACGAAGCCTTCATCCGGACGGCGCCAGCGGAGGAGGGCTTCCGCGCCGACGACATCGAGAGAGCGTATATCGATCCGCGGCTGGTAGAATACCATCAGCTCGCCGGATTCCAGCGCCTTGCTCAGCTTCTGCTCGAGGAAGAAGCGCCGCGTGGCGACAACCCGCATAGTGTCGGAGAAGAAGCGGTGACAGTTCCGGCCCTGCTGCTTCGCATGGTACATGGCCATGTCAGCATGCTTGAGCAGGGTGGCGGCATCGGTGCCGTCCTCTGGATAGACACTGATGCCGATGGTCGCGGTGATGCTGACCTCCTCGTCGCCACACGCGATCGGCGTTGCCAGCATCTCGGAGATGCGGGCGGCGACGCGGCCGGCATCGGCGGAGTCGTTGAGCTTCGAGAGCAGGATGACGAACTCGTCGCCGCCCAGGCGGGAAACCGACTCCTGCCCGGGCTCCGCCAGAAGGTTCTCCACCTCGCCCTGGGCGACGAGGACGTCGCTTTTGCGGATGCAGCACAGCAGCCGTCGGGAAACCTCCCGCAGCAGGATATCGCCGGCGTCGTGACCGAGGGTGTCGTTGATCCGTTTGAAGTTGTCCACGTCGAGAAAGAGCACCGCGAGGCCGTGCCGGTAGCGTTCGGCCAGCGCCAGGCCGTGCTGCAGCAACTCTTCCATCAACAAGCGGTTGGGCAGACCGGTTACCGCATCGAAGTAGGCGAGCTGGCGGATGCGGGTCTCGGCCTCGCGCCGTTCGGTGATGTCGAACCAGCAGCCGACCAGTTCCGTTGCTCTGCCGGAAGCATCGCGCAAGATCTTCATCCTGTCGCTGACCCAGCGATAGTCGCCGGATGACCGGCGTAGGCGATATTCGATCGAGACTTCCGGCAGTTCGTGGACCTGCTTCAGTGCCTCGAGCACGCGGTTCAGATCCTCGCGGTGCACCTTGTCGATCCAGAAGTTCGGGTCGTTGAGGAACGAAGCGGCCTCCCAGCCGAAATGCTGAGCGACGTTCTCGCTGACGAGGGAAAGCGACCGGTCGCGGGCCGGCTCCGAGCTGTAGATGATCACCGGGGTGGCGGTGACCACCTGCTCAAGCCGCTGCCGCGTCGTCTGCAGGTTGCGATGTGCCGTCCACTTGGCCGACAAGGTACAGGCGATCTGCCGCAGCTCATTGGCGTGGATCGGCTTCTGGCAATAAAGAAGCTTGTCGGCAGGCGGGACCCGCGCTTCTATCTGCTCCGGGCTGAGGTCTGAATAGCCGGTGACGAAGACGATGTTGATGTCCGGATCCAAGCCGCGGATCCGCTTGGCAGCATCGACGCCGTCCGGTCCCGGAGGCATCCGCACGTCAAGGAAGGCGATGGCGAAGGGTTGGCCGTCGCGCATGGCGGCCTCGACCGCTTCCACCGCCTCGTTCGCCTGGCGGCAGAGGCACAGCGAGAACTCGGGCAGGGACGATTTGTTCTCTGCCGCGTCCCCGAACAGCTCGGCTTCCAGATCGGCGAGCTTGGCGCGCTGGTCGGTATGCTCCGCCGGGTCGGCGAGGATCGATGCGTATTCATCCAGGATGTCCTGCTCGTCATCCGCGACGAGAATTCTGATCCCACCAGCAGAGCTTCCCTTGCGAACTATCATGACAGCGCATCCTGAACGGCAGGGGTGGAAGCAGCGGACTTGAGGAGGATATGGAAGACGGCGCCGCAGTTAAGGCCGGCGCTTTCCGCGAAGATCTTGCCCGACATGGCGGCAACGCTGTTGGCGCACCAGTGCAGTCCGGTTCCCCGTCGGGAACCATCCTTGGTCGAGAACCCGCGCCTGAAGATGCTGGTGAGGTTCTCGGCCGTGATGCCGATACCATCGTCCCGGACTGTCAGATCGACCATTGTCTTGCCATCGCGTTCGACGGTGGCGGCGCAAATATCGATGCTGCCGGTGGCCTTGCCGGCAGCGACGATGGCTTCTGCGGCGTTGACGATAAGGTTTTGCAGGACATGCTTCAGAATGAAGCTTTCCGCCGCCACCGCCGACTGAGTTTCCACTTCGGCATCGACGTTGATCGCAATCGTCGTATCTGGGAACGATGGCACCGAGGCGATCGTCTCGTGGACGCAATCCGACAACGAGATCGGTTGGACGTCGGAGCCGGCGCGACTGAAGCGGTCGAGGTCGCCAAGCACTCCTTCGATGCGCAGCAGGTCGCGGAAGAGAACGGAG
>JAEULG010000277.1 GCA_016793875.1 Rhodospirillales bacterium
CCGCTCGGCCAGCCGGATGGTCGGCGCTGGCGCCTTGCCGCCGAACGAATGGTAAAATGGCAGCTGCCGCATGCCCCGCACTGCCGCCTCGACCAGCCGCGGCTCGCTGAAGCCGAGAGAGGTGCACCATAGTCCGGCCAGCCCCTCGATGTACGAACGTCCCGTCTCGTCGAAGACGTAGATTCCCTCGCCGCGGGTGATCACCAGCGGACCCGTGCGCTGGTGCGCCGCAAGGTTGGTATAGGGATGTGCCAGCGCCGCGATATCACGAGCCTTCAGCGACAAGGCGGCGCCCGCGGCATCAGCGGTTGCGGTCTCGGCAGTCATCTTCAACCTCCATGGGAAAAGGCGGGCCGCGTTCGGCCGCAACGCCCGCCCGGAACTCAGACCGCCTGCATCCCCCGGTTTACGAGCCGCCGGTGCTCGACGCGCAAATTGTGGATCCGCTCCGCCCGCAGCCGCCATTGATGCAGCCCAACGGCGACGACCAGGAAAAGATTGAACGCCAGCAGCGGCGTCTGCAGGAAGCCGTTGCTGAAGAACGAAGAGAGAATGAGGGCGATGATGATCGCCTTGCTTGATCCCGGCATCCGCATCAGCAGCCCGCCGAGGAACAACAGGATGGCGAGCAGCCCGACCAGCCCGGTCTTCATCGTGAAGTGGAGGAAGTCGTTGTGGGCGTTGACCTCGTCCATCCACCACCACTGCGGGTTCCAGATCAGATCGGCGGAGAGACCACCGCCGAACAGAAAGGTGAGGACGTTGCGGCCCCAGATCAGTTCCAGGCGGTTCTGCCAGACGCCGATGCGCCCGCTGCCCCATTCGCCGACGTTATGTCCGAAGGTCAGCGCGAGAGCGGCCATCATCACCACGAAGACGAGAACGATCGGCGGTGACCAGCGTACGACCGGCATATACGAATATCGGAAATACGCCAGCGCGCCGAAATAGCTGGCGAGGATGACGAACTCGTTGCGACCGCCGTACCCGATCAGCACCGCGACGGCGAACAGGCAAAGCGGCCAGTAGATCGCGCCGAAGAGCTGGCGGCCGCGATAGTACTCGGTCAGCAGGATGAGCTGCAGGGCGAGGAACATGGCGCTGGCGTGCATCTGCACCGGTCCTCCGGTGATCGAAGCGAGCCGTGGCGTCCCGCTGACGAAGACGGGCGGACCGAGCAGGGCGATGAGGCCGCCGGCGACAGTACTGCCGATCGCCAGCAGCAGGATCATCCGATGCGGCAGCCGCTCCGGGAAGGTCAGCAGCCATAGCGGCATCACCAGGATCGAAAGATCGCGGACGGCATAGACGATGTTGAATTCGGTGCTTTTGGGATTGGCGCCGTGCGCGATCAGCCAGCACCCGACCATGAGGAAGATGGCCGACAGGATCGCGGTCTGCCACGCATCGATACGCCGGCTGAGAGCAAACCCCGCCAGCGTCACGTGGACAAGCAGCAGCGCTACGGCGATGGCCGTCCGGATGCCTTCCGGCGCATGGTTGAAGGCGAAGATATAGGCGTACTGCAGGGGTATCGCGACAGCCGCCGCCGGCGTGACCAGATCCAGCTCCCGCCGGCCGACCGCCGGGCCGAGGCCCGCTCCGAACACGCCCGTCGTCATCGCCTCTCCTGACCGCCTCGATCGCTTCGCACTGAAACCGTCAGGGTGGTCCGGGCAGCGCACGCCGGCCATCGCCGCATGCTGCTACCGACACCTGCCCGCAAGGCGCCCCTGGATGCTGCGACTTTATCGCGTCATTTGGCGCCGGTCAAAGCCCCCCGGCGGGGCGACGCAGGCCGCACGGGAGAACTTCTGGTCCCGGAGGGTCGTCGCATCCTGTCGGAAGTGCGACAGCGGTTGTCGCGGGGACGACAGAGGTCGCTTCCCTGCCCACCCAGCGTAACCGTTAAGTATCCGCAGCTTAGCCCACTGGCACGCGGCTTGCTGAAAGCCGCGGGAGTGCAGCAGGAGCCGACAGGGAGATCGCGGAATGGAGCAGAAGGTCGTGTCGCTGGATAGCATCAGTCCCGCCCCCGGCCGGCGAGCACCGTCCGCCTGCTCGACCGGCGGCTGCGGCACGCCACCCTCCGGAGGGACAACCGATGTTCCGGCACACATCCGCCAGAAGATCGAGTCCCACCCCTGCTACAGCGAGGAAGCACACCACTTCTTTGCCCGCATCCATGTGGCGGTGGCACCAGCTTGCAACATCCAGTGCAATTACTGCAACCGGAAGTACGACTGCGCCAACGAGAGCCGTCCTGGCGTCGTCAGCGAGCGGCTGACACCGGAGCAGGCGGTGCGCAAGGTCAAGGCGGTGGCGGCGGCGATGCCGAACCTGTCGGTGGTGGGGATCGCCGGTCCCGGTGACGCGCTTGCCGACTACCGCCACACCTTTGCGACCTTCCGGCTGCTGCGCGAGACCCTGCCGGACCTGACGCTGTGCCTGTCGACCAACGGCCTCGCCCTGCCCGATCACATCGATGATATCCGCGGGGCCGGCATCGATCATGTGACGGTGACGATGAACGCCGTCGACCCGCACGTCGCCGAGGGCATCTACGCCTGGATTTTCTGGGATCACGCCCGGCGCACCGGCCTTGAGGCGGCGCGCATCCTGATCGAGCGGCAGCTGCAGGGCATCGAGATGCTCACCGCAGCCGGCATCCTGGTCAAGATCAACTCGGTGATGATTCCCGGCGTCAACGACGGTCATCTGGATGCGGTCAACGCCGCGGTCAAGGAGCGCGGCGCCTTCCTGCATAACGTGATGCCGCTGATCTCCGATCCGGCGCACGGCACCCACTATGGCCTCACCGGCCAGCGCGGCCCCACCGCCGTCGAACTGAAGGCCCTGCAGGACCGCCTCGGCGACGGCGCCCGGCTGATGAAGCACTGCCGCCAGTGCCGCGCCGACGCCGTGGGCCTGCTGGGCGAAGATCAGGGCGCGAAGTTCGGGCTGGAGCAGCTGCCGGAGAACCCGGAGATCGATCCGGAGAAGCGCGCCGCCTATCGCGCCATCGTCGAGAAGGAGCGCAACGACCGCCGGCAGGAAGCCGCGGAAGCGCGCGCCGCCATCCGCCGCTGGGCACCACCCGAGCCGATTCTGGTCGCGGTGTCGTCGAAGGGCGGCGGCCGCGTCAATCAGCACTTCGGCCACGCCCGCGAGTTCCAGATCTTCGAGGTCAGCACCGCCGGTGCCCGCTTCTCCGGCCACCGCCGCGTCGATCGCTACTGCTCCGGCGGCGACGGCGAGGACGACGTTCTTGAGGCGACCCTGCTGGCCCTCGACGGCATCAGCGCCGTCCTGACCGCCAAGATCGGCCGCTGCCCGCGGCAGCGGCTGAGCGAAGCCGGCATCACCGTCGTCGACGACTATGCCTTCGACTACGTCGAGACCGCCATCGCCCGCTGGCTCAGCGCCCGCGGTATCGAGGAGGAAGACACCGCCCGCATTGCCTGACCCGCTGCCGGCAGCTTGGCCGGCACCCGGACCACCTGACGCCCGCCCCACCTACTCACGAGGAGAGACCGACAATGGCCTACAAGATCATAGCCGCGGACTGCACCGGCTGCGGCAGCTGTGAATTCGAATGCCCGAACCGGGCGATCCGGATGAAGGGCGACATCTACGTCATCAATCCGGACAAGTGCACCGAGTGCCAGGGCAAGTTCGACTCGCCGCAGTGCGTCGCCGCCTGCCCGAACGACGCCGTCGTGCACGCCTGAACTGCGCAGGACCGTTCGTGCCGAAGCCCGAAGTACCGGAAGTCGAGATTGCGCGCGCGTCCCGCTTCGATATTGGCGATAAGGTGCGCGCGCGCGAGTCCGTCCGCAACGACGGCACCTACCCCGGCAGCCGCATCGGCGAGTTCCTGATCGAGGCGGGGGAGATCGGCTATGTCGCCTCGATCGGTGAATTCCTGCAGCGCTACTACATCTACGGCGTCGATTTCTTCGCGCGGGGGCGGATCGTCGGCATGCGCGAACACGAGATCGAAGACATCGAGGAAAGCATGAAAATCACGCTGGCAAAGCGCGGGGACATCTACACCGTCTACGTCGCCAAGAAGGATCTGGAAGTTCCGGTGGTGCAGCAGGAGCGCGAGACGCTGTGGGGCGGCTGGATCGAACTTGCCAACGGCTGGCGGCTGGAGCTGCCCGACATGGCCGCCGACAGCCGGCTGCCGCTGACCGTCGAAGCGCGCAAGCTCGCCACCGCCGAGTAGCCTGCCCGTCGATCGTTGCCGCAAACGATTGTTGATCGCGCCCCGAACCGGCGCCATCTTCCCTCGGCGCGCTCCGGCGCAACGGCCATATCCGGGAGGCGGGAATGTCGAACAGCGTCTACAAGAAAGTCGAACTCGTCGGCATTTCGCCGAACAGCATCTCCGATGCCATCAACAACGCCATCGCCCATGGTTCGGGCGAGGAGAAGATCACTTGGTTCGAGGTGGTCGAGGTGCGCGGTCACGTCGAGGACGGCAAGGTCACCCAGTACCAAGTCGTGCTCAAGGCCGGATACCGCGTCGGCTGAAGCCGCCGTCGGCTTTCCCCTGCTTCCTGCATTATCTCGAATGATGCGCACGGCCGGATCGTCCGGCCGTAGCGTTGTTTCCGCAGGCTGCGCGCCCCTCCCCTACCCGCCGGCGATCTCCAGCAGCGCCGCCGTCTGCCTGCGGATCTCGGTCGAGACGGTGGGATCGAGACGCTTCAGCCACGGCTTGGGGATCGAGGCGGCGCCGTAGGTCGCGCCCGCCAGCATGCCGGCGAGCGCTCCGGCCGAGTCGGCATCGCCGCCCATGTTCACCGTCTGCACGATGCACGCGCGCACCGAGTCGGTGAGAAAGTAGTCGTGGAGGACGCTGCGGACGGTATCGACGATGTAGCCGGTGTAAGGACCCTTAAACCGCTCGAAGCGGAACTGCCGGTGCGCATCGACCAGCGCCTTCGCCTCCTCCCGCGCCGCCGCGACGCCGCCGCCCAGCACCAGCCGGTGCACCATCCGGCCGAGCGCCAGCGCCGCCGCGTCGGACAGCCGGTGGTTGTGGGTGATGTGGCACTGTTGCAGCGTCCAGGCGGCGAAGTCGTCATCCGATCCAAGCGTCGCGAGCGCGATCGGCAGATTGCGAATGGCGGCACCGTTGCCACCGTCGCCCTCGTTGGCGGGCGATTCCATGCTGCCGTCGACGATATAGCGGCGCAGGCCGCGGCGGGTGGTGTTGCCGACGTCGATCGGCACCTTCTTCAGCCAAGTGGCGAACTCGTCGCACACCGCCTTCAAACTCCAGCCGCGCGCGCCGATGATGGCGCGGCCGACGCACAGCGCCATCTCGGTATCGTCGGTCACCTGGCCCGGCCGCAGCTTCAGCCAGCCGCCGCCGATCATCCGGGCATGGACGCCGTACTCATGGGAAATCTCGCCCGCGGTCATGAACTCGACCGTGGCACCCAGGGCATCGCCGATGGCAAAGCCGAGGTAGGCGCCCAGGGCCCGATCGAGAATGCCGGCGTCCGCGGCGAACCGCGATCCGCGCTCTCCGTCGGCGGCGCTCACCAGTAGGTTGCCCGAACCAGGTAGTCGCCGCCGATGGCGAGAATCTCGTCCTCACCCTTAAGCGGGTGGCGCGGCAGCAGCGTCTGCAGGAACAGCACCTTCGCCAGCGGCACCTCGGTCTGCAGGATGCAGTCGCCGAAGCAACTAGCGATGGCCCTCTCGGAGGTAAAGGAGACGAGATTGTTGAGGCGCAGGATCACCCAGCGCTTGTCGATCCGCTCGACGATCGGATGCTCGTCGAAGTCGTTGACGCCGCGAAACAGCTTCAGCGGACCGCGGTCCGGCGCACCGCGCCGCAAGGCCCACTGCGCGTACTCGTAGAGCAGGTCGAGCTGGCTGAAGATGGCGTTGTTGTGGAAACGGCTACCCATCTTGTCGTCTACGTACCGTCCCCAGGCTTGGCCATCGAAGCGCCGCAGCGGCTCGCGATGGTAGGTGGGGAACAGCCCGAAGCGGCTTTCGACCCATCCTTTCAGCACCGCGCCCTCCGGCGAATTGCTGTCGTAGGCCCAGCCACGCAGCAGGCGCAGATAGCTGGTGCGGTAACGGCGGCGTTCACCCTCCGCCGGCGCCGACGGCCGCGGCGAAAGACCGAACATCGTTGCCATGTAGGCGGCGAACGCCTCGCCCGCCTCGGTCTCGTTCGCTGTCTGCTCCAGCATGCGGAACAGCGGGCGGTTCATCTCGCGGACGCCGGCTATGTGCAGGGGCCGATTGGCCGCATTGAAGTCGGCTCCGGCGATGAAGCCGGATGGCACCCCGACAAGGTTGGTGCCATCGCCGCGACGCCACAGGCCCTCCGGGAGGTCGTTTCGCCGTTGTTGCTCCTCGGCCGGGGCAGGCGTGCCCTGCTGGTTGGTGAACGAGCCTTCCACGTTTCTCCCCTGATCTCTTTAGCCGGGACGCGAAGCAAGAAAGAGTCCACCTACGACCAGACGGCAAGCGTGCCTGTGTTGCACGCTTGGTCGGCAGCGAGGATGCAAACGAAGGGAGCACAGGGGCGGCGACGGCATGATCACCGCGCGCCAGCGTCAGGTATGTGCGACAAGAGGCCGTCGGACGCAGACGAGGAAGGAGCCACCCGCCGGCAGATCATCCGCGCATCCTGCTCGGGAGAACCGCTGCAGGTCGGCGAGGCCAGTCCGCCGGATCCTCTTCTCCCCGACTTAATGGTCGGATGAGCGCAGCAGGTTGATCAGGCCGACGATGACGGGAATGCCCACGCACGGCAGCAGCCAGTGCGCCGCGCCTACGCCCTCCGCCACATAGCTTGCAGCGGCGATGAGGCCAAGGAGCGCAACCGCCAGTGTCGATCCGTTCCTTGATAGGGCACCTGTGCGCGTAAAAAGCGGCGCGACGATCGATTTCCCCCGCAAGCCCACCCCTGCGGCAAGACCGGTGGGAGCTGCCTCACCGTCCATGAGACGTTCGCGAGCCAGTGCTCCAGCACCGAAGGGCAGCGCTGTCCGCGGGAGGCGAGAAGAAGCACCGCCCCACTGCCATGCCGCCTGCCTAGCCTTGAGCGAAAGCGCCAGAACCGACGAAATTCCTACCATTGTGAACAACGTGGGGACCATAACCGCCGCCATCCCTTTATAACCTCCCGCTTGAATTGCTTGTTCCGCTCGCCAGCGAATACCTAAGCAAAAATCTTGCCAATTTATGCGGATGGGACGCAACTTCATATCGCGGCCACGCCGCAGCGCTGCCGAAGCAGCTGCGCTCACTTGCCCTCAGCGTCATGCTATGGCGGGAACGGTTAACAATACGTTGCCGTCCACAGGCTCCGATTCTCCCCGCCGCGCGCCGTCGTCTGTCCAGGACACAACACGACTGTCGATCCTTTGTCGGGTTCCCAACAGCCACCCTTAGCGCGTAGCCGGCTCTCTCCCAACTCCCGTAACACATTGCATCATATATGTTTTTTTCTCTGTCGCCGGGTCTGCAGCGACTTTGGCATGGTTGATGCAGTGCTGCTGTCCGAGGGCTGCTGGCCCACCGAAATACCGTATGAGGAGTTGTTTGATGACCAAGCTTCGGCAGATCGCGTTCTATGGCAAAGGTGGTATCGGCAAGTCGACCACCTCCCAGAACACGCTGGTCGCGCTGGCAGAGATGGGCCAGAAGGTACTGATCGTCGGCTGCGATCCGAAGGCCGACTCGACCCGACTGATCCTCAATTCGAAGGCGCAGCTCTCGGTGCTGCAGATGGCCGCCGAGAAGGGCTCGGTCGAAGACCTCGAGCCGGAAGAAGTGATCCGCGTCGGCTTTAAGGGCATCCACTGCGTCGAGTCGGGCGGCCCGGAGCCAGGCGTCGGCTGCGCCGGCCGCGGCGTCATCACCGCCATCAATTTCCTGGAGGAGAACGGCGCCTACGACGACATGGATTACATCTCCTATGACGTCCTGGGCGACGTGGTGTGCGGCGGCTTCGCGATGCCGATCCGCGAGAACAAGGCACAAGAGATCTACATCGTCATGTCCGGCGAGATGATGGCGCTCTATGCCTGCAACAACATCTCGAAGGGCATTCTGAAGTACGCGACGACCGGCTCGGTCCGCCTGGGCGGCCTGATCTGCAACTCGCGCATGACCGACCGCGAGATCGACCTGTCGGACGCGATGGCAAAGAAGCTGGGGACCACGCTGATCCACTTTGTGCCGCGCGATAACGTCGTGCAGCACGCCGAGCTGCGCCGGCAGACGGTGATCCAGTACCAGCCGGACCATCCGCAGGCCGAGGAATACCGGACCCTGGCGCGCAAGATCCACGCCAACTCCGGCAACGGCGTCATTCCCACGCCGGTCGGCATGGACGAGCTCGAGGACATGCTGATGGACTTCGGCATCATCAAGTCGGACGAGCAGATGATCGCCGAGCTGGAGGCGAAGGAAGCGATCGCCAAGCGGGTCGCGACCGATGCGGCCAAGCGCGCCGCCGCCGCCGCCTGACGACCGCCCGCCGAGCCGGAGGACAAACGGATGACCGTTGTCAAAACAATCGATTACAAGAACGATGGGGAGTTCCACGAACAGCTCATCAAAGAGGTGCTTTCTGCTTATCCCGAAAAAACGGCGAAAAAGCGCGCCAAGCACCTCGCCGTAACGCAGGACGGGGCTTCCGACTGCGGCGTCAAATCGAACATCAAGTCGATCCCCGGCGTGATGTCGATCCGCGGCTGTGCCTATGCCGGCTCGAAGGGCGTGGTGTGGGGCCCTGTCAAGGACATGGTCCACATCAGCCACGGCCCGGTCGGCTGTGGGCAGTACTCATGGTCGCAGCGCCGCAACTTCTATGTGGGCGAGACCGGGGTGGACTCCTTCGTCACGATGCAGTTCACCTCGGACTTCCAGGAGAAGGACATCGTCTTCGGCGGCGACAAGAAGCTGAAGAAGATGATCGACGAGATCGAGGACCTGTTCCCGCTGAACAAAGGTATCTCGGTCATGTCCGAATGCCCTGTCGGCCTGATCGGCGACGACATCGAGTCCGTCGCTCGGGAAAAGTCGGCTCAGATCAACAAGCCGGTGGTCCCGGTGCGGTGTGAGGGCTTCCGCGGCGTCTCGCAGTCGCTGGGCCACCACATCGCCAACGATGCGGTGCGCGACTTCATCTTCGACAAGGGCAAGGAAGAGCCGGAGTTCCAGTCCACCCCCTATGATGTGGTGCTGATCGGCGACTACAACATCGGCGGTGACGCCTGGTCGTCGCGGCGGCTGCTCGAGGAAATGGGTCTGCGGGTGATCGCCCAGTGGACCGGTGACTCGACGCTGGCAGAATTGGAACGGGCACCGAAGGCGAAACTCAATCTCATCCATTGCTACCGGTCGATGAACTACATCTCCCGGCATATGGAAGAGAAGTACGGAACACCTTGGTACGAGTTCAACCTGTTCGGCCCCTCCCGCATTGAGATGTCGCTGCGGGCTATAGCCGAGTTCTTCGACGATCAGATCAAGGAGAACGCGGAAAAGGTCATCGCCAAGTACAAGCCGATGGCCGATGCCATCATCGCCCGCTACAAGCCCCGCCTCGAAGGTAAGAAGGTGATGCTGTACGTCGGCGGCCTGCGCCCGCGCCATATGGTCAATGCCTACGAAGACCTTGGCATGCAGATCGTCGGAGCCGGTTACGAGTTCGCCCACAAAGATGACTATGTCCGGACAACAGACTACGTCAAAGAAGGTACGCTGATCTTCGACGACGTCACCCAGTACGAGATGGAGACGTTTATCGAGCGCATCCGCCCTGATCTCGTCGGCTCCGGCATCAAGGAGAAATACGCGACGCAGAAGATGGGGGTGCCGTTCCGCCAGCTCCACTCGTGGGATTACTCCGGCCCCTACCACGGCTACGACGGCTTCGCGATCTTCGCCCGCGACATGGACATGGCCATCAACAGCCCGTCCTGGGGACTGTTCAAGGCGCCATGGGCCAAAGATGCCGCCCCCGAAACCATGGCCGCCGAGTAACCGGGAAGACCGAACCGGCTTTCCCTCCGTCCGCTCCGACACCCCCTCCCCCCTCCTCTCCGCCAGAGAAGAGGGGGGAGCCGGAGAGGCAGGGCGCCAGCCGGCAGGAGAGTTCAGATGCCGCAGTCCGCAGAAAAGATCATCGACCATACACAGCTCTTCAAGGAGCCTGAATATCAGGAAATGTTTGCGCGCAAGCGCGCCGAGTTCGAGTGCCGCCCTTCCGAGGAGAAGGTTCAGGACGTCGCCGAGTGGATGAAGGGTTGGGAATACCGCGAGAAGAACCTGGCGCGCGAAGCCCTGACCATCAACCCGGCGAAGGCCTGCCAGCCGCTGGGCGCGGTGTTCTGCGCCGCCGGCTTCGATGGCATGTTGTCGTTCGTCCACGGATCGCAGGGCTGCGCCGCCTATTACCGCTCGCACCTGTCGCGACACTTCAAGGAGCCGTCGACCGCCGTCTCGTCGAACATGACCGAGGACGCCGCCGTCTTCGGTGGCCTGCAGAACATGATCGACGGCCTGCAGAACAGCCACACCCTCTACAATCCGAAGTCGATTGCCGTCTCGACCACCTGCATGGCCGAAGTCATCGGTGACGACCTGCAGGCGTTCATCACCACGGCGAAGCAGAAGGGCTCGGTCCCGCAGGACTTCGACGTGCCCTACGCCCACACGCCGGCTTTCCAGGGCAGCCACGTCGACGGCTATGACAACATGCTCGAGGGCATCCTCAAGCACTACTGGATCGACGCCACCCCGACCCCGGATGACACGATCAACATCATCCCCGGCTTCGATGGCTTCTGCGTCGGCAACATTCGCGAGATGAAGCGGATGCTGGACCTCATGGAGGTGCCATACCGCCTGATCTCCGACGCGTCAGACGTCTACGACACCCCGGCGAACGGCACCTTCGCGATGTACGCAGGGGGAACCACGGCGGAAGAGGCCAAGGCCGCCATCAACGCCAAGGCGACGGTCAGCCTGCAGGAGTATTGCAGCAAGCGCTCGCTGTCGCTGTGCCGGGATAAGGGCCAGGAAACCGTCGCGCTGCACTATCCGCTGGGCGTCAGCGCCACCGACGAGTTTCTGATGAAGATGTCCGAGCTCTCGGGCAAGCCGATCCCGGCAGCGCTGGAGCTTGAGCGCGGCCGGCTGATCGACGCGATGACCGACTCATCGTCGTACATCCACGGCAAGACCTTCAGCGTCTTCGGTGACCCGGACTTCTGCATGGGCATCGTCACCTTCCTGATGGAGCTGGGGGCCGAGCCGCTGCATGTGCTCGCCACCAATGGCAGCAAGGTGTGGGCGAAGAAGATGAAGAAGCTGCTGGAGGCGTCGCCCTTCGGCACCCGTGCGCAGGTCTGGCCGGGCAAGGACCTCTGGCACATGCGCTCGCTGCTGATGACCGAGCCGTCCGATTTCCTGATCGGCAGCAGCTACGGCAAATACCTCGAGCGCGACTGCAAGATCCCGCTGATCCGGCTGTCGTTCCCGATCTTCGACCGGCACCACCATCACCGCTTCCCGGTGTTCGGCTATCAGGGCGCGATCCGCATCCTCGTGCAGATCCTCGACAAGATCTTCGACGAGCTGGACGGCCAGAGCAACGTTGCGGGCAAGACCGACATCAGCTTCGAGCTGACCCGGTAGCGTACAGCTCCCCTTCACTTCCGCCCTCTCCCCTCGAGGGAGAGGGCGGGCCTGCCCGGCGACGAAACCCCGCGATACCCCAGCCAGCGAGGTTCAGCACTGATGCTCCGCAACAAGATGGCCGATGTGTTCAACGAGCCGGGTTGCGCCACCAACCGGGCGAAGGGCGAAAAGGAACGCAAGCAGGGGTGCTCGGCGAAAACGCTGACCCCGGGTGCCGCAGCCGGCGGTTGTGCCTTCGACGGCGCCAAGATCGCGCTGCAGCCGATCACCGACGCCGCCCATCTTGTACACGGTCCGATCGCCTGCGAGGGAAACAGCTGGGATTCGCGCAACACCGCCTCGTCCGGCCCCTCGCTGTACCGCACCGGCTTCACCACCGATCTCAACGAACTGGACATCATCCACGGCGGCGAGAAGAAGCTCTATCGCGCCATCAAGGAGATCGTCCAGCGCCACCGTCCGCCGGCGGTGTTCGTCTACCTGACCTGCGTGACCGCGCTGACCGGCGACGACATCGACGCCGTGTGCAAGGCTGCAAGCGAGCGGTTGGCGACCCCGGTCATCCCCATCTCCGCACCTGGCTTTGCCGGCTCGAAGAACTTCGGCAACAAACTCGCCGGTCACGCCCTGCTCGATCACGTCATCGGCACCGTCGAGCCGGAGCAGACGACGGCCTGCGATATCAACGTCATCGGCGAGTATAACGTCGCCGGCGAGATGTGGCAGGTAACGCCGCTGTTTGCCCGCCTCGGCATCCGCGTGCTGGCGCCGATCACCGGCGATTCCCGCTATCACCAGGTGGCGGCGGCGCACCGCGCCCGCGTCAACATGGTGGTGTGCAGCCAGGCGATGGTTTCGCTCGCCCGGGCGATGCAGGAACGCTGGGGCATCCCCTTCTTCGAAGGCTCCTTCTACGGCATTGGCGATACCTCGGCCGCCTTGCGCACCCTCGCCCGCATGCTTGTGGAGCGCGGCGCCGAACCTTCCCTGATCGAGCGCACCGAGGCGCTGATCGCCGCAGAGGAGGCGCGCGCCTGGGCGGCGCTGGCGCCCTACCGGACCCGCCTCGCCGGCAAACGGGTGCTGCTCTACACCGGCGGTGTCAAGTCATGGTCCGTGCTCGCCGCTCTGCAGGAGATCGGCATGACGGTCGTCGGCACCTCGGTGCGCAAGTCGACCAGCGAAGACAAGCAGCGAATCAAGGACCTGATGGGCGATGACGCCCCGATGGTCGACCAGATACCCGCCAAGCAGATGTATGCGATGCTGGCCCGTGGCGACGCCGACATCCTGATGTCCGGCGGCCGCACCCAGTTCGTCGCCCTGAAGACCAAGACGCCGTGGCTCGACATCAATCAGGAGCGCCACCACGGCTACGCCGGCTACGACGGCATGATCGCGCTGGTCCGCCAGATCGATACGGAGCTTTCCAATCCGATCTGGGCCCAAGTGCGGACGCCGTCGCCTTGGGACATGCCGCTGCCGGCGAGAGCGAGTACCGCCGGCGCCCAGCCGGCGCGTGCGGCGACGCAGGGCTGACGGCATGACTCCCGTCGTCTCCTCGGGCAAGGCCGCCACCACCAACCCGCTGAAGCAGAGCCCTGCCCTCGGTGGCGCCATGGCGTTCCTCGGCATCGAGCGCTCGCTGCCGTTGCTGCATGGCAGCCAGGGCTGCACCGCCTTCGCGCTGGTGCTGATGGTGCGCCACTTCCGCGAGGCGATCCCGTTGCAGACGACGGCGATGAGCGAGATCTCGACGATCCTCGGCGGTGCCGACAATGTCGAGGCAGCGATCGGGAATATCTACGACCGGGCGCAGCCGCGGCTGATTGGCATCTGTTCCACGGCGCTGACCGAAACGCGCGGCGAGGATATGGCCGCCGATCTGCGCACCATCCGCGAGCGGCACCCGGAGTGGCGGGACGTGCTCGACGTCGTCTTCGCCTCCACCCCCGATTACGGCGGCAGCCTGGAGGAAGGCTGGGGCAAAGTGGTCACCGCGGTCATCGAGGCGCTGGTCCCGCAGGGGGAGGTGCCGCGCGCGCTGCGGCGCGTCAACCTGCTGGTCGGCAGCCACCTGACCCCCGGCGACGTCGAGGAACTGGCGGATTTCGTCCATGGCATGGGCCTTGATGCCGTCGTCCTGCCCGATCTCTCCGGCTCGCTCGACGGCCATGTGCCGGACAGGCACATCACCACCTCCCTCGGCGGCACCCGCCTCGACGCGATTGCAGGCATGGGCAGCGCGGTGCTGACCCTGGCAGTCGGCGCACAGATGGAGGGAGCGGCCGAAGCCTTGCAGCGGCGCACCGGCGTCCCCTACCGGATGTTCGACCACGTCACCGGCCTTGCTGCCACCGACGCTTTCGCTTCCGCGCTGATCGAGGCTGGCGGCGAGCCGTCGCCGCGGCTGAAGCGCGAGCGCTCGCGCCTGCTCGATGCCATGCTCGACGGGCATTTTGCCTTCTCCGGCAAGCGGTGTGCGATCGCCGCCGAGCCCGACCTGCTGCTGGCCTTGAGCGAATTCATTGCCGCCATGGGCGCGAGCGTGGGTGCGGCAATCACGCCCGTCGCAGCGCCCCATCTTTCCCGGGTGCCGACGGCGTCGGTCGTCATCGGCGACATCGACGACCTCGAGCAGGGGGCGACCGGCTGCCACCTGGTGCTGTCCAACAGCCACGCGCGGGAGGCCGCCAGCCGTCTCGGGCTGCCGCTGTTCCGCGTCGGCTTCCCGGTCTTCGACCGTCTGGGTGGACCGCAGCGCGTATCGGTCGGCTATCGGGGGACTCGTCGACTGATCTTCGATCTCGCCAACCTGTTCCTGGAACAGGCAGGGGACACACAGGGGGCGCATGAAGCTCCGCCCGCAGAAGCAGCAGAGAAGCACCGGCATGCTCAAGCTCAGGTTGGTTGAGGGCGACGCGGGCAACGTCCCGCCGCCGTCACAGGAAGGAGGACATATGAAGGTCGCGTTCGCGACGCAGGACATGCACACGATGGATGCGCACTTCGGCGGCGCCCGCAATCTGGCCATCTGGGACATCTCGCCGGACGGATACCGCTTTCTGGAAGCGGTGCGCTTCGACGAAGCCAGCAACCAGGATGGGCAGCATGACGAAGGCCACGACCGGCTCGACGCCCGCGTCAGTGCCCTCGACGGCTGCGCCCTGCTGTTCGTGCTTGCCATCGGCGGTCCTGCCGCCGCCCGCGTCGTCGGGCACCGCGTTCACCCGGTAAAGCTGCCGCGCCCGGAGCCGATCGGCGACATCCTGGAGCGACTGCGCACGATGCTGAACGGCACCCCGCCTCCCTGGCTGCGCAAGGCGCTAAAGGGCGCCTCCCCCGCCGGCCAGGACTTTCTTGACGAGGACGACGACTGATGGATGTTTCCCCCGCCACTCCCGCCGCTGCGGGCCTTTCCGAGGAAGATGCCGCGGCGCTGGCCACTCCGTTCGTCCGTGCCCTCGTTCGCCAGATACGCTCCCACGACACCACCGGCGTGTGGGAAAGCAAGTCCGATACGGAACTGCTGGAGCCCTACGTCATCACCGCCGAGCAGCGGCGGGCGATGCCGGTGATCGCCGACCCCAACGCGAAACAGCTCTGGCGCCTGGATCAGTACTGGGCTGCCGCCGGCCTTGCCGTCGAGCAGGCCAGCGGCATCATCGCCACGCCGATGATCAAGATCACCCACGAGGGCTTTGGCCGCGCCATCCTGATTGCCGGAAGACTGGTGGTGGCAAGCCGAATCATGCGTGACGTCCACCGATTCGGCTTCACCAGCCTGAGCAAGCTCGCCGCCGATGGCGGGAAGCTCGTCGCCGGCGCCCTGCAGATGATCGAAAAATTTCCCGAACCCGCCCGTGAATGACCGGGCGCAACTGCATCCCCAACAGAGGAGGAACTCAAGTGAGCCAGTATTTGACCCGTGACGGAACCCCCTGGGTTCCGATGTTTCTGGAAGAAATCAGCGAGACCAAATGTATCGGCTGCGGCCGCTGCAACAAGGTCTGCAGCCACGGCGTTCTCGGCATGAAGGGCCTCACCGAGGACGGTGACGAATGCCCCATCGACGACGAGGACATGGAGCGCATCGTCACCACCATTGTCGACAAGGGCAAGTGCGTCGGCTGCAATGCCTGCGCGCTGGTGTGCGGCGCTAAGGGCGCCCAGACCCACACCGCCGCCCAGGTCTGATGTCCCCGCTGGGCGAAGCGTCGCTGCGGCGCGGGCTTTATGTCGAGCTCGTCGCCCAAGGCAAAGGCGATGCATTCGATCGCCACGTCTTCGCCTGCGCCATCGCCGCAGGCGCTGCCGAGGCGGAGCGGCCGCTGAACGAGGCGCTCGGACTGAGCGCCGGCGGCCTTGCCGCGTTGATGGAGGCGTACTTTCCAATCGCCGGATCATCACTGCTGGCCGGGCTGCCGCCGACAGCCGGCCGCGGCGCCGACGCCCTGGAAGAACCGGACCTGCGGGAACTGCTTCTGGAAAACAGGAGCCGCGGCATCATCGAGGAAAAGTGGCTCGCAGCCATCATCGCCCGACGTTCCCTGCTGCCCGACCACCTGTGGCAGGATCTCGGCCTGTTCAACCGCAGCGATCTCGGCCGGCTCCTGCATCGCCATTTCGAACCGCTGGCCCAACGCAACGTCCGCGACATGAAGTGGAAGAAGTTTTTCTACCGCGAACTTTGCCTGCGCGATAATATTGTTATCTGTAAAGCACCCGTTTGCGACGTCTGCGCAGATTTTGCGACGTGTTTCGCCAGCGAAGACGACCCCGTTGCCAAGCTGGCGCAGGTTTCTACTCGGTTGAAAAACGTCCCGTAGGTTCTCTTATTCGGCGGGCATCGGCGAGGCATCGGCTGAGGTCCGCCACCTTCTGTTGATATTTGCCCACAACCAGCGACTTTCTCCGCTCTCCATACCCTTCTTGATTGCGCCGAGCATGCTGGCTGCGGTAAATGCCGCACTGCCACAGTAACGCAACTCCTACGCGCAGGCCGGACCCGGTATGGGTGCATCAAGACTACCTTAGCCTTGTCCGGTCAAAAATATATCGTGTGAACTGGGGGCGTCGATGCCGTTGTTTTCCGCTCATATCCCCACGTGGAGCTTCAGCCTCTTTTCTCTTTTGCAATCGCGGGCACAGCCGACAAATAGTGTTCGCTCTCGCAGCATTCCCGCTCACCGGCAGCAAAACCTCGCGGTCGTTGGCTGCGGCGCGGTGGCCGAACTCAGCATCGTCGCCGCGCTGGAGCAGCTGAAGCTGAAGCCGCGCCTGTTCGTCGACCGCAGCGAGCAACAGGCCGAGGCCCTCGCCAGCCGCTTCGGCGCCGCCATCGCGACAACGACCGCGGCGCTGACGGAACACGGCGTCAACGCCGCCATCATCGCGACACCGAACGGCGCGCATGCGACCGTCGCCCTCGACCTCCTCGATGCCGGCGTCCACGTTCTGGTCGAGAAGCCGATGGCGGTCAGCGGGGCGGAGTGCGACGCCATGATCGCCGCCGCCGATGCATCCGGTGCCTGCCTCGCCGTCGGCCAGATGTACCGTTTCAGCCCCGCCTACCGCTGGGTGAAGGCGCTCATCGACGCCGGCACGCTCGGTGAGATCCGCCACGTCGAGGTCCGCACCGGAGCACCGTACGGCTGGCCGCTGAAGAGCGGCGGCCTGTGGCGACGCGATGTTGCCGGCGGCGGCGTTCTCATTGATGCCGGCGTCCACATCCTCGACCTGCTGCTGTGGTGGCTGGGCGACCTCTGCGTCGAGGACTACCGCGACGACAACTATGGTGGCGTCGAAGCCGACTGCCTGCTGACGGCATCCACCGTGAGCGGCGGCGAGGTGATCGCCGAGTTCAGCCGCACCCGGGAGATGCCGCGCCGGCTGCGAATCGAGGGAGCGCGCGGTGCCGTTGGCATCTCGCTGGCGGGAGGGACCATCGACGAGCTGAGCGGCGCCGCCACCTCGTTCGACGCCGGCCCGCGCCTGTCGCGAACCGCCGCCACCTCCCATATCCAGCTGTTCGCCAGCGAGATCGAGGACTGGCTGGCGGCGATCGCGGCGAGACGGCAGCCCTTCGTGCCCGGCCACGAGGCCGCCCGCGTCGTCCGGCTTATCGAGACCTGCTACCGCCAGCGGCGGGAGTGGGAGCTGCCGTGGATGAAAGTGCCCGGCGCGCCGCACGGAGCGGCGGCATGACCGGCGACAGCCGCTTTTCCGCCTACGCTGACCGTACCGTCCTCATCACCGGCGCCACCGGCTTCATCGGCGGCCGCATCGCCGAACGCCTCGCCCTCGACCACGGCGCCCATGTCAGGGCGCTGGTCCGCAGCTTCGGTCGGGCGGCGCGGCTGGCACGGCTGCCGGTCGAGCTGACCTACGGTGAACTCGGCGATCCAGCTTCGCTGTCAGCGGCGGTCAAGGGCTGCGATGTCGTCATTCATGCCGCCTTCGACTGGCGGGCGGACGCCAACAACCTTGCCGGCATCACCAATCTCGCCGAGGCGTGCCTCGCCCATGGCGTCCGCCGCATGGTGCACATGAGCACCATGGCGGTCTATGGGACGCTGCCGCCGGGCGACTTCGACGAAGCCAGCCTCGATACGCCGTTCACCGCCTACGCCAAGAGCAAGGTAACGCTGGAACAGCACCTCGGTACCTTCGTCGGCGAGCGCGGGCTGCCGGCGGTCGTCCTGCAGCCGACCATCGTCTACGGCCCGTTCAGCCTGCCGTGGACCGACCAGCCGGTGCGCCGGCTGCTGGCCGGCAAGCTGGTGCTGCCGGAAGACCCCCAGGGACTGTGCAATGCCGTCTATGTCGACGACGTCGTCGATGCCAGCCTGCTCGCCGGGCTGGCGACCGACGCGATCGGCGAGCGCTTCCTGATCTCCGGTCCGGACTGGCCGACCTGGCAGGCGATGTTCGAGAGTTACGCGCAGGTGCTCGGCGTCGACGGCCCGGTGCTCCTGCCGGCGGCGGAGATCCGCCGACGCAACCGCACCGCCGGCCTCACCGCGCTGCGTCACTCGATTCACAATCCTGGCGAGCTGATCCGCACGCTGGCGAAGTCCACCTTGCGGGCGCCGCTGATGGCGCTCTACCGCCGGCTGCCGCAGGGAAAGCAGGCGGGCATCCGCCGCCTCTACACCTCCCGCCCCAGCGGCGGCCCGGTACCGGTGTTCCTGCCGAACGCCCAGCTGTTCAACCTCTACACCAACCTCGCACGCGCCCGCATCGACAAGGCACGGCAGGTGCTCGGTTACACCCCGCGCTTCCCCGCCGAGCGCGGCCTCGCGATGACCGCCGAATACATCCGCTGGGCCTACCCCTGCCGGGACAAAGCCGCCGCATGAGCGGCGGCTGGACGGCGTTTGTTCAAACCCCGATCGCTGTCCCTGTGCGTCGACCCAGTTCCGGTCACCGCGCCCCCTGCACTGGGATAGCCCCACTCCGCTGCCGCTTCACTCCCCGCTGCCGCCTTCAACTCGGGGTCAGCTGATCGCGTCTATCTGCGCGTCGGAGAGGCCGCCGGGAACGATGGTGACCGGGATCGGCAGCTTTCCCAGCCGCTTGATGACATGGTCGACGATCCGGCCGGGCTGTTCCGAGCCGGCGGCGAGGACCAGGATCGAGAGGTCCTTCTCGGTTCCCATCAGGGTCATCAGCTGATCTGTCACCTTGCCCTCGCGAATATAGACGACGGGCACCCTCCCCGACAGCTTCTGCACCACCGAGGAAACGACCTGCAGCATCTCCTCCGCCTGCTCGCGACGCTCCTCCGCCATCAGCTGGCCGACCGCCATCCAGTGCTGATACTCCACTGGCTCGATCACGTAGAGCAGGGCAACGCGGCCGTGCGTACTGCGCGCGCGCCGACAGGCATAGCGAAGCGCTTGATGAAGCTCCTTGGTTTCGTCGACGACGCACAGGAAGGTCCGCCCCGGGGGTGGCGCCTCCGCTGCCGGCTGCCGCCCTTCGACCAGCGCCGCCGCATCCTCTGTGTCCGCCATCTGTTAGTCCCTGCGAAAGACCATATTGGCCAGCCAGCCCGCTGCTGCGGCAAGGAGGACGGCAAGCGCACCATAGAACAGTCCGAACTGATGAGCGAACTGGTATACGCGCGCTTCGAACCCGACCTTGCCGACCACCAGCGGCGTCGTCTCGGCACTGATCACGTCGCCGTCGCGCACCAAGAAGACGGTGACGGAATAGGTCCCGATCGGCGCGTTGGCCGGAATCCACAGATCGGTGCGGAACAGCCGGTTGCCAAGGAAGATGATCTCGCCGGTTTGCACGGCGTAGAGGCCCTCATGCTGGCGGGTGCGGATCAGCGCCGCACGGAACTCGCCGATGCGCCGGGCGCTGGACGGCTCCATCGGCGTCAGGCGCAGATTCTCCAGGCCAATCTGGTTAAAGGCGCCGACCGACGGGGCGAGGATCTCGTCCAGCGGGCGGGTCGCGGCGATGCTCCAGAAGCCGGGCGCACCGGCGAAGGCCATGCCGGCCTCGTTCACCCAGATCCCCATGCTGCGGCCCTTACGGTGGACGCTCGCCACCCCTTCCGGCCCGCGGACGACGACGATCACGTCGGCAGGCGTATCGACCGCGCCGAACAGCAGGACGCTGGAGCCGCTGAAGCCGGTGGTGACCGCCACCAGATGGTTGGAAAGGGCGGCGACCAGCTCTGCCGCCACCACCGGCCGCGGCGCCAGGCATGGCGGCGCGGCGAGCAGGCAGAGCGCAAAGGCGGCCCAGCGGTACACCCTGATCATGGGGCCGCCGTTTCGGTCACCGAATAGAGAGCGGTGGGCTCCGCGATCAGATCCCAGGCGAGATTCCCGGCCGTGAGCAGAACCAGCAATGCCAGCAGCACGCGGAGCTGGTCGCCGCGCAGCCGGGCTCCGGCACGCAGGCCGAACTGGGCGCCGATCACACCTCCCGCCACCAGCAGCAGCGAGAGCACCACGTCAACTGTCTGCGTCGTCGCCGCCTGCAGGATGGTGACGCTGGCGGAGACGAAGATGATCTGGAACAGCGACGTGCCGACCACCACGGACGCCGGCATGCCCAGCAGGTAGATCATCGCCGGTACCATGATGAAGCCGCCGCCGACCCCCATGATGGCGGCGAGAACGCCGATCAAGAAGCCGATGCCGATGGGCAGCAACACGCTGATGTAGAGCCGGGAGCGGCGGAAGCGCATCTTCAGCGGCAGCGCGTCGATGAAGGTACGCCGTCCCTTGGGCCTCACCGCGCGGGCGCCTGCCCGGCGCATGGCGGCGACGCTCTCCTTCAGCATCAACAGGCCGATGACGCCGAGAAAGACGACGTAGGAAAGCTTGATGACAACATCGAGTTGCGCCAGCTGATGCAGCTCGGCGAAGGCCGCGACGCCGGCAGCCGATCCGGCCAGACCGCCGGCCAGCAGCGCCAGGCCCATCCGCAGATCGACGTTGCCCCGCTGCCAGTGAGCCAGCATCGCCGACAGCGACGGGGCAACGATCTGGCTGGCGGAGGTTGCGGCAGCAACGGCCGGCGGGATGCCGATCAAGATCAGCAGCGGCGTGGTCAGGAAGCCGCCACCGATCCCGAACAGACCGGAGAGGAAGCCGACCAGACCGCCGAGGCCGAGGATGACCAGGACGTTGACCGACATCTCGGCGATGGGGAGATAGATGTCCATCGGCGGTGCGGCACCCGGCTGACGGCGGCGGATCGGAACGGCAAGCCCCCCGGCTCCCGCGCACCATACCGGTACCCCTCTTGCAAAGCAAAGCGGACCGGCTTTGCGTCTCAAGTCGCGGCAGCAGCGTGGTAAGCGCGATACGCCTGCCCGATGATCCGAATCGTCTCCCCCCAGCCAACCCTCGCGGCGACGGCGGCAACCGGCACCCATGCGGCATCAGCCGCGTCGTCGGAGGCGCGCGGCTCGCCGGCGGACCAGGCCGCCGCAACGTCGATCAGCGTGTAATGCCAGCGGACCCGTCCCGGCGAGTCCTCGTCGCGCTCGATCAGATCGACCACGTCGACGATGCCGAGCGGCCGTACGGAGATGGTGGTTTCTTCGCGCACCTCGCGCACGGCTGCCTCGAACACGGTCTCGCCGAGATTCTGCAATCCGCCGGGCAGGCTCCACTCCCCCTGCCGCGGCGGCCTCGCGCGGCGGATCAGCAGCACATGGTCCCCCCGCAGGACGACGACACCGATGCCCACCAGCGGGGCTTGCGGAAACTCGCGGGCTATCGTCACCCCTCGACTTCTCCTCCATTCCCTCGCCCCCGTCGCCCCCGTCGCGAGCCCGAAAGCGCTGGCGTCGTCGGGCATGCTATAAGCACTGGTACGCCGAGTGCATCGCGATTGCACGGGGAGCTGAGAGGTTCTTCATGTTCGAGGGTTTCGAGAGCAGGGATGTTGCGACACAAGAGACGCCCATCAACGCGGTGATCGGGGGATCAGGGCCACCGCTGCTGCTGCTCCACGGCTATCCTCAGACCCACGTCATCTGGCACAAGATCGCGCCGTCGCTGGCCGAACGCTTCACCGTCGTCGCGACCGACCTGCGCGGCTACGGCGACAGCGGCAAGCCGCGCTCCGATGCGACGCATGCTCCATATTCGAAACGGGCGATGGCCGCCGACCAAGTCGAGGTGATGCGCAGGCTGGGATTCCCGCGATTTGCCGTCGCCGGCCACGATCGCGGCGGGCGCGTGGCCCATCGCATGGCGCTCGACCATCCGGACGCGGTGGAGCGTCTGGCGGTACTCGACATCGTGCCGACACACGAGATCTTCGCGACCGTCGATCAGGGCGTGGCCACCGGCTACTATCACTGGTTCTTCCTGATCCAGGGGGGCGACCTGCCGGAGACACTGATCGGCCACGATCCCGACTTTTACCTGCGCTCGAAGCTCAGGCAGTGGAGCGGCGATGCCGACGCCTTCACTCCGGAGGCCTACGCCGAATACGCCCGCTGCTTTCGCGATCCCGCCTGCATACATGCCTCGTGCGAGGACTACCGCGCCGCTGCCTCCATCGACCTTGTCCATGACGAGGCGGACATGGCGACCAAGATCGGCTGCCCGCTGCTGGCACTGTGGGGAGAAAAGGGTCTGATGCACCGACATTACGACGTGCTAGCGACTTGGCGCAAGCGGGCGGCGGACGTCCGTGGCCGGGCGCTGCCTTGCGGCCACTTCCTGCCGGAGGAGCAGCCGCAGGCGACGCTGGCGGAACTGGTGTCATTCTTCGGCAGATGACGGACGTTCCGCCCGGAACCGCCCCCGACGACGGCGCGCCGGCACCGCGACCGCCGCGTTCGCTCGGCTTCTGGCGCGAGCAGATGCAGATGGCGCTGATGGCGCGCCTGCGCGCCTACTTCTTCGCCGGCGTCCTCGTCACCGCGCCGATCGGCATCACCGTCTACCTCGCCTGGCTGCTGGTCAGCTTCGTCGATGCACGGGTGACACCGCTGATCCCGGCACCGATCAATCCCGCCACCTACCTGCCCTTCGCCATCCCCGGCCTCGGCCTCGTCATCGTCGTCGTCGCGCTAACGCTGATCGGCGCATTTACCGCCGGCTATTTCGGCCGGCTGCTCACCGGCTTCTTCGACGCGGCGCTGGCACGGATGCCGGTGCTGCGCGGCATCTACAGCGCGCTGAAGCAGCTCGTCGAAACCGTCCTCGCCCAGAAGTCCGGAGCTTTCCGCGAGGCGGTGCTGGTGGAATATCCCCGCCGCGGCGCCTGGACCATCGCCTTCGTGACCGGCGTGACCGCAGGCGAGGCCCGTCAGCACCTCCCCGGCGAGATGGTCAACATCTTCGTACCAACGACACCCAACCCCACTTCCGGCTTCCTGCTGTTCGTTGCCCGCAGCGACCTAACTCCGCTCGCCATGTCGGTCGAGAACGCGCTGAAGATGATCGTCTCCGGCGGCATCGTCACGCCGCCCGAGCCCGGCGCCCGAGCCACTCCGCCCGCCGCCTCCCGGCGCCAGCGCAAGGAGCCAAAGCCGGCCGACGACGATAGTTGAGCGCTTGACCGCAGAGACGGAAACGCGATCGCCCTTTCGGTCTGTCCCATCGGGTCCGACGGCGAGCAGTCCCGCCTCGCCTCCCTTGTGGGCCTAGAGCACGTGGAAGACGTTGAGCAGAATGATGACGGTGATCGGCACGCCCAGCGCCCAGAGGATGATCGATTTCATTTGCAGCTCCCGCTCCGGCCATGAGGCCGGCCCGCGCAAGACGGGGCAGCCGTTGGCATGGTGCTAGACGCCCGGCGGTGCATCGCGGTTCCACCTGACGCGGCCGACACGACAACTTGACCACGCATCTGCCACGCTTCAGTCGCGCCTTTCCGCCATTATCAAGGCGATGGCTTGCCTGTAGCGCCCCGTGCGCTATCTTGCGGCAAGGTCAGGCAGCCGGAACCCACCATGAGAGACCCCTACGAGGTGCTGGGCGTCGCCAAGGGCGCGGACATCAAGGACGTCAAGAAGACGTACCGCAAGCTGGCGCGGTCGCTGCATCCCGACCTGCATCCCGGCGACAAGGCCTCCGAGGACCGTTTCAAGGAGGTGGCCGCCGCCTACGACTTCCTTTCCGACGAGAAGAAGAAGCAGGCGTACGACCGCGGCGAGATTGATGCCTCCGGCGCGCCGAAGGCAGAACGGCGCTTCTATCGCGACTTCGCCGAAGCCGGTCAGGGCACCCGCTACGCCGATCCCAACGAGTACATGCAGGACCTGGAGGGGATGGATATCTTCGCCGACCTGTTCCGCAATGCCCAGCGTCAAGCACGCAATGTGCGCGGCGCCGATATCCAGCAGCGGGTCGACGTCGACTTCCTCGATGCGGTCAACGGCGCCACGCGGGAGTTCCTGCTCCCTGACGGGCGCCGGTTGAAGGTAACGATTCCCGCCGCCACCCACGACGGCCAGACGCTGCGACTGAAGGGCCAGGGCGGCGCCAGCCCCGGCGACGGCCCGGCCGGCGACCTGCACATCGAAGTCCGAATCCGCCCGCATCCGCTGTTTACCCGCAAGGATCACGACATCTGGGCCGATTTGCCCATCACCCTCGGCGAGGCGGTACTGGGCGGCAAGATCGAGGTGCCGACGATCGATGGAGCAGTGAGCATGACTGTTCCCAAGGGGGCCAATAGCGGCACCCGGCTGCGCGTGCGGGGCAAGGGGGTGCCGATTGCCGGCGGCAGCCGCGGCGACCACTACGTGACGCTGCAGGTCAAGCTGCCCGATCCGCCGGATGCCGACTTGGTGACGTTCGTCGAGCAATGGAGCCCCAGCCACCCCTATAAGGTGCGGTGAGACAAGGACGATGCCGAGCTTCGATGACATTCTGGCCGTCTATCGGTTGCAGCGGGTCGAACTGCAGGCGTGGATCGAACACCGCTGGGTCAGGCCGCGCCGCGGCGCGAGCGGATTTGAGTTCGACGCGGAGGACGAAGCCCGCATCGCGCTCATCCGCGAGCTTCGCGAGGAGTTCCTGGTCAGCGAGGACGCGCTGGAGGTGGTTTTGCCGCTGCTGGACCAGCTCTACGCCACTCGCCATGTTCTCAGGCGGATGGACGCCGCACTGCGGTCGCTGCCGCCCGGTCTGCGCGAGGAAGTGCGTAGCCGCCTGCGCGGCAGCGAGGGCGCCGGCTAAGGCCGTGCTCTATGAGGGAGGAAGTCCTGCCGCGCGCGCAGCGCGCGTTGACGGCTTGTTTGCCATCCGATATGGCCTGCACGGGAGATATGGGGTGGCGGTCAGTGCCGATCCGGGCGCTGCCTCGCATAGGGTTTTGCAAAGAAGGTGACGGAAAAGATGAGCGCATCCCTGATGGGCGGCAAGCGCGGCTTGGTGATGGGTGTCGCCAACGACCGGTCGATCGCCTGGGCCATTGCCCGGTCGGTACACGCCCACGGAGGCGAGGTGGCGCTCACCTACCAGGGCGAGGCGCTGAGAAAGCGGGTGACGCCACTTGCCGAGCAGATCGGCTGCACCGCCGTGCTGCCCTGCGACGTCACTGATGACGCCAGCCTCGACGCGGTGTTCGAGACCCTGGACGAGCGTTGGGGGCGGCTCGACTTCGTCGTCCACGCCATCGCCTACTCCGACAAGGAGCAGCTCAAGGGCCGCTACCTCGAGACCACCGCCGAGAATTTCAGCACCACCATGCTGATCTCCTGCTATTCCTTCACCGCCGTCTGCCAGCGTGCGGTGCGGCTGATGAAGACTGGCGGCAGCCTGCTGACCCTGACCTACATGGGCGCGGAGCGGGTCATGCCGCATTACAACGTCATGGGCGTGGCCAAGGCGGCGTTGGAGGCGAGCGTGCGCTATCTGGCCGAGGACCTCGGCCGGCAGGCGATCCGCGTCAACGCCCTTTCCGCCGGTCCGATGAAGACGCTGGCCGCGTCCGGCATCGGCGACTTCCGCTACATCCTCAAGTGGAACCAGTTCAATGCGCCGCTCCGCCGCAACGTCACGATGGACGAGGTCGGTGGTGCTGGACTTTACCTGGTGAGCGATCTTTCCACGGGGGTTACCGGCGAGACGCACTACGTCGACTGCGGCTTCAACATCGTCGGCATGTTGGCCCCGGATGCCGCCCAGCCGATCCGCGAGATGCTGGGGGGCTTCACCCCGCAACGGCCCGATGTCGGGTAGCGGCTTTGGTACGCTGTTCCGCGTTACCAGCTTCGGCGAGAGCCACGGCCCCGCGATCGGCTGCGTCATCGACGGCTGCCCGCCACGGCTGCCGCTGGCCGAGCCGGACATCCAGCATTGGCTCGACCGCAGGCGTCCCGGCCAGTCCCGATTCACCACCCAACGGCAGGAGCCGGATCGCGTTCAGATCCTCTCCGGCGTCTTCGACGGCCAGACGACCGGTACGCCGATCGGCCTGCTGATCGTCAACGAGGACGCCCGCTCGAAGGATTATTCGGCGATCAAGGATCTGTTCCGTCCCGGCCACGCCGACCTGACCTACCAGGCCAAGTACGGCATCCGCGATTACCGCGGCGGTGGCCGGTCGAGTGCGCGGGAAACGGCGATGCGGGTCGCCGCCGGCGCCGTCGCCCGCCGGGTCCTCGGCGCGGACGTGCGGATCCGCGCGGCACTCGTGCAGATCGGCCCGCATGCCATCGACCGCGCCCGCTGGGACTGGGACGAGATCGAGCGCAACCCGTTCTGGAGCCCGGATGCGGCCGCGGCGGATGGCTGGGCAACGTTCCTCGATGCGGTGCGCAAGCAGGGCTCTTCGGCGGGCGGGATCATTGAAGTTGTTGCCGAGGGCGTGCCGGCGGGGCTCGGCGCTCCGGTGTTCGACCGCCTTGATGCCGATCTTGCCAAAGCGCTGATGAGCATCCCTGCGGTCAAGGGTGTCGAGATCGGCTCCGGCTTCGCCGCCGCGTCGATGGCGGGACCGGAGCATAACGACGGCATGCGCATGCGCAACGGCCGCATCTCGTTCCTCTCCAACAACGCCGGCGGCGTGCTCGGCGGCATCGCCACCGGCCAGCCGATCATCGCCCGCCTCGCCATCAAGCCGACCAGTTCGGTGCTCAGCCCGCAGCCGACGGTAACCGCGGGCGGTGCCGATGCCGAGATCGCGACCAAGGGCCGCCACGATCCGTGCGTTGCCATCCGCGGCGCCCCGGTGGCCGAGGCGATGGTGGCGCTCACCCTCGCCGATCACCTGCTGCGCCACCGTGCACAATGTGGCGGTTGAGGCGCGGCAACCGGCACCACTCGGGTTCCCGCCATTGGGTTGACGGTGCAGCGGTGCTAGACTCCACCGCCGATGCGGTACCAAACCGCACGAAGCCCGCCAGGGGAACGCCAATGATCAAGAATTGCTCGCGCCGTGTCCGTGCCGTCTTCTTCGCCACCGCCACCATCGCCGCCGGCTGGGCGGGAACGGCTGCCGCCGAGGAGGTGGTCAGCTGGAAAATGGATGTGGAGCCGATCCTTCAGGCCCGCTGCGTCGAATGCCACAAGCCCGGTGGCGCTGGCCATGAGGCGAGCGGTCTCGACCTGACCAGCTACAAGGGCCTGATGACCGGGACCAAGCACGGGCCGATCGTCATTCCCGGCGATACCCTCAGCAGCAATCTGCTGGTTTTAGTCGAGGGCCGGGCCGATCCCAAGGTGCGCATGCCGCACGGCCAGCGGCCGTTGCTGAAGCAGCAGATCGACATCATCCGCTTGTGGATCAAGCAGGGCGCCAAGGACAACTGATAACGGTGCCGTCGATTCGCGACGGTGCGACTATGGCAGCAGGGCGATCGCCGAGAGCTGCCGGCCATAGTCGCCGCCGCCGTCGAGGGTAATCCGGCGATAGCTGAAGAACCGGCGGGCATCGGCGCAGGTGTCGTGCGCAAGCACCTCCGGCGCTTCGATGCCGATGCTGCGCAGGCGCTTGGCGACATAGCCAGCAAGGTCGAACTGGAAGCGGCCGTCCTTCCGGGCGGAGATGAAGAATCCGGCACTCTCCGGCTCATCACTGGCAAAGTCCGCGCGAAAGTCGGCTGTGACCTCATACGACGGCTGACGGATGCAGGGGCCCACAGCCGCCGCGACCGCCTCGCGCCGGGCGCCGAGCGATTCCATGGCAGCGAGGGTGGCTTCCAGGATACCGTCTTTGGCTCCCCGCCAGCCGGCATGGGCGGCGCCAATCACACCAGCCTCGGCATCCGCCAAAAGAACCGGCGCGCAGTCGGCCGTGAGAATACCGAGCGCCAGCCCGCGCGTCCGCGTCACCAGCCCATCCGCCTGCGGCCGCTCCTCCCAGTCCTCGACGACGACAGCCCGCGAGGAATGGACCTGGCGGACTGTCCTTAGTGCCGCTGCGGACAAGCCAAGGCACGCCATTGCCCGCGCCCGGTTCTCTCTGACCAGCTCCGGCGCGTCCGCCGAGCCGAGGCCGCAGTTCATCGAGGCATAGCGCCCTTCGCTGACACCACCTTCCCGGGTGAAGAAGGCATGGCGGAGGGACGGATGGCCAAGGACACCGGCGGTCAGCACCAAGAGGGGCATCCCCGGCCATGCGCGATTCTGCAGGCTGAGCTGCGGATGGCGCATGCCGTGCGGCGCAAAAATAATTGTACTCTCGTTTGTGCATATGCTTTCATGATCGCTGCACCTGCGTAAAAGAAGAAAATGGCCGCGGGAACGCCCGGAGGATGTAGACGATGACCCTGCTGCGTTGGCGCGATAGCTTGTCGCTAAACGTGCCTATCATCGACGCCGATCATAAGCGGCTGTTCGAACTTCTCAATCGTGTTCGTTTTCTCGATCTCGCCGGCGACGAGCCGCAAGCCATCGCCGACGCCCTCAGCGAGCTGCTGCTCTACACGCAGACGCATTTTCGCCGGGAAGAGAAGCTGATGGAGTTGGGCGGCTATCCCGGGCTCGCGCAGCACCGCCGGTACCATCGATTCTTTACTGAGAAGGTAGCCGAGGTCATGGCGCGCTTCCGGGCAAATCCCCACGGCTTCCGCGTCCATGACTTCTACGAACTGTTGGCCAACTGGCTCACGGATCACGTTCTCGGTGAGGACATGAAAATCCGGCCCTACGTGGCGCACCTCGAAGAGGCTCAGGTGGCCGCCTGACCGCGCCCGACAAGCGATGTTCTCTTGCGATCCGAAAGAGTAAGTCAGTCGCCGGGTGACTGTTGCCCCGTCCGCTTCGCGGCCGGACAGCTCCAGATCCGGGAATGGAGTGGAGTTTACCGGGAGCCGACCAGCAATTCCCCCATCAGCGAGGTGTACATCGCGGCCAGCGGTTCCCTGACGGCAAAGACCGTCACCACTAATGCCGTCAGCAGCAGGGCAGTAATAATCCCCGCCTCAACAGCATTAGCCTTCGGCTCAAGCGCAAAGATCTTCGCAACATACTTTACGAACATTTGTTTCTTTCCGCTTACTTACGAGATCCGGGGGGAACGCACGGTAACTCCACGCGCCTGATACACCACTATCTGATTGCAGGTTTGGATAGCGCTATTCCGGGCCTCTGCCGGGGTGACGTTGGGAGTCGCTTAGCACGCTTCTTGCGACAATGTTAACGGTTTGTCGAGTCGATCAGATTTTCTTTACGCAATGCTACTTCTCGGTCACACCGTGTCGTCCTGGTAGCGCGCCGCCTACGAATTATACTTCCTGTGAACAGTGCGCTGCAAAGAAGGCATTGTTGCGGCGATAGAGAGTTGCATTGGCATCTGCTAGGCCGCCCATTCGGCAATCTGTCGAAGCATGTGCAGGCATAGCGACAGTTGCTCGCGGCTGACAAATTCATCGGGGCGATGCGCCTCGCTGGGCCAGCCCGGCCCGAGAACCACCGCCGGTATACCCGCCCGCTCGAACAGCCCGGCTTCTGTGGCAAATGGCGCCGCATCACACGCGTTGGCGCCGGTCAGTTGCAAGGCCAGCGCGACCGCCGGCGAGCCCTGGCCAGCCGCAAACGGCGGCACGAGAACGTCACATCGGCTGGTGACCGCGACCTCCGGTGCGCGGGCGGCTACCGGCCCTACCAGCTGCTGCGCGGCGAACGAATCGAGGTGGGCAAGGAGCGTCTCCACGTTCGATTCGTCGGGCGTGCGGCACTCCCACTCCAGCCGGCACGCATCGGCGATCATGTTGGTTGCTGCGCCGCCGCTGATCCGGCCAACATTAACCGTGGTCTGCGCGGCGACGTTCCCCGCCGGCGCCGCGGTTTGTTTGCTGGACACCCGCTCGAGTTCACGGATGAATCTCGCCGCCAGGGTGATCGCGCTGACCCCGCGCTGCGGTGCCGAGGCGTGACCGCCGCGTCCCTCGATGGTGGTGGTGAACGTGGCGATGCCGCGATGGCGATCGGCCGGCCGCATGCCGGTGGGCTCGCCGACGATCACGATTGCCGGGCGCGGCACCCGCTCCAGCAACGTTTCAATCAGCCGGGGCGCTCCGCGGCAACCGACCTCCTCGTCCCAGCTCAGTGCCAAGTGTACCGGCCGGCGCAACGGTTTTGCCAGAAGACGCGGCACCAGCGCCAGTGCCGCAGCGACGAAGCC
>JAEULG010000040.1 GCA_016793875.1 Rhodospirillales bacterium
TGGCGCTGGCGTTTGTGCTGCTGGCCGGTTGCTCCACGGTCGTGACCCAGACCTCGTACGATACCCTTTTCCGCGCTGGCGTTCGCAGCGAGTTCGCCTTTGGGGCCAGCGGCGGCGTCATGCCGGTGATTGTCGTCGGCAACCCCTTCCCGCCGCTGCCGGCCGCGGACGTTGCGCAGGCCGTCGTCGATGCCATGCAGGGCAACGTCCCCGGCACCGGCGTCCGGTTCGCTCTTGCCTCGGCGCAGGAGGTCCCGTCCGGCTATGCCGTCGTCGTTCTGCTCGACGCCTCGCCGGGCACTTCGGCCAACCTGCTGTGCGGCCGTCGCGCCGACTTTCCGACGCCGGGATCGTGGCGCGGGGCGAGCGTCCTGATCGCCTTCTGCGGCAATGCCGATGCGCGCTCCTGGGCCTTCTCCAGCAGCGGTTCGGTCGATTCGCCCGACGATCCGCTGTTCCGCCGGCTGATCGCCCGCACCACCTTCGCCATGCTGCCGCCGCGCGATGACCAGCGCGGCCGCGGCAACAGCATCATGTAGCCGGCTTCCGCGACCGGTCTCGCCAAGCCGGCGGCGACGGCTCATTCGGGCTGGTCCGCCCCGCCGCCGAGAGCCAGGTCACTCCCGGAGCAACAGCGGGTTGCGCTCGGCGAAAAGACTAAAATGCAATCATCATCGAACTGACACGAAATATTCATCAAATATCATCGGCAGTCATTATCACAAAATTTCATCGTAGACTTGACCAGCCAGCACTCTGACGTTACCAACTGACTTATGGCCGTTGAATATGAAGCGCACATTTTGCGCTTATTGGCGTTTGACTTGTTTTGCTGCTGAGACCGCACGGGTGCGGGTCGCCGTTGTGGCGCCTGCGCGGCCAATGGCGCGTGCGGCGCAAACCCCGCGAGACGGTGAGAAATGGCAAGTGTTCCGCTGGTCAGCTTTGTCGTGCCTGCACACAACGAGGAGGCGCTGCTCGGGCGCTGCCTTGCCTCGCTCAAGGCCGAGATGGCCCGCTCCGGCTACCCGTGCGAGATCATCGTCGTCGACAACGCCAGCACCGACGGGACGCGGAACATCGCCGCATCCGTTGCCGGCGTTATCGTCGTCGATGAGCCGGTCAAAGGGCTGGTACAGGCGCGCCGGGCCGGATACCTCGCATCGCGCGGCCGGCTCATCGCCAACATCGACGCGGATACGATGGTGACCGAAGGCTGGCTGGAAACCGCCCTCATCGAGTTCGCCCGCGTTCCCGACCTCGTCGCGCTCAGCGGTCCTTACATCTATTACGATATCCCGCGCCCCTCGCGGCTGATCGTCGCCCTGTTCTACCGGGTGGCATTCCTGTTCTACGTCCTGGTTCGTTTTGTCATCCGGGCGGGATCGATGCTGCAGGGGGGAAATTTCATCGTCTCGCGCCGGGGGATCGACGCAGCGGGCGGCTACAATTCCGACTTCAGCTTCTATGGCGAGGACACCGACCTTGCCCGCCGCCTGAGCAAGGTCGGCGTGGTCAAGTTCTCC
>JAEULG010000041.1 GCA_016793875.1 Rhodospirillales bacterium
CAGGCGGCGCACCGCAGTCAGCGCTGGCCGCGCGTCGCGCCTCGGTCGCGGTCATGCCGTTCGGAAGCGGGCCGGGTCTTACAGCCGATCCCGGCGGCCCCGGCGACGGCCTCGCCCACGACGTCATCACCCGGCTCGCCAAGCTGCGCAGCCTGTTCGTGATCGCTCGGGGAACCGCTTTCGCCCTACGGGACGACGGCATCTCCGCGGAAGCCGCGGGACGCATGCTCAACGTGGATTACGTCGTCAGCGGCTGGCTGCGGCGATCGTCCCGGCAGATCACCGTGGCGGTGGAGCTGGCCGACGTGAGCACTGCCCGCATCGTCTGGGCTGACGTCTTCGATCATCCGGTGGACGAAGTCTTCCTGGTCCTGGACCGCATCGGCGATCGGATCACCGCCTGCATCGACCGCGAGATCGAGGCGAGCGAGCGCAATCGCGCCCTGCTGCGGCCGCCCGGTTCGCTCGACGCCTGGGCGGCGCATCATCGCGGTCTGTGGCATATGTACCGGTTCAGCCGTGCTGACAACGACCAGGCCCGGCACTTCTTCGAGGCGGCGGTGCAGCTCGATCCAACGTTCTCACGCGCCTGGGCCGGGCTTTCGTTCACCTTCTTCCAGGATGCCTTCCAGGGCTGGGCCGAACGAGCGCTTGCCACCGATCGCGCGTTCGCCGCCGCCGGCCAGAGCCTGATGGCCGACGACCGCGACCCGGCGGCGCACTGGGCGGTGGGGCGGGCCTACTGGCTGCGCCGCGACCATGACCAGGCGCTGGACGAACTGCGGACCGCGGTCGATCTCAGCCCCAACTTCGCGCAGGGCCACTACACGCTGGCGTTCGTCCAAGCGCAGGCGGGCGACGCCATCGCCGCCGTCGCCTCCGCCGACCTGTCGCGCCGGCTCAGCCCTTTCGATCCGATGCTGTTCGGCATGCTCGGCGCCCGGGCGATGGCGCTGGTGCGCCTCGGCCGCTTCGACGAGGCGGCGGACTGGGGGACACGCGCGGCGGCGCGTCCCAACGCCCACGCCCACATCCAGGCGATCGCCGCCTATACCCTCGCCCTTGCCGGCCGGCCGGACGAAGGGCGCGCCTACATCGCCGCAATCCGCCGGGCGTTGCCGTCCTATACCGTCGCCGACTTCTTTGCCGCCATGCAGTTCTCGCCGGACGGCGAAGCCCTGTTTCGGCGCGCAGCAAAGCTGCTCGAAGGTTGACCGGTTCAAACGCCCTGCCCGTTCAGGCCTTGGCGCTGGGACGAGCCCGCATGCCGTCGAGCCAGCGGCGCAGCGCCACGGCTTCTTCCGCCGGCGCCAGCTTCACCCAGCCAGCGAACTCGACGACGACAAATGCGGTGATGTCGGCGATGCTGAACGCCTCCCCGGCGACGTAAGGGACGGCCGCCAGCCGTTCGTCCAGCTCGGTGAGGAAGTGGCGGACGCGGGCCCGGCCGCGCTCGGCCAGCGCCGGGATCTGCTCGTACCCCACCGGGCCCGGCAACGCCCGGCCGCTCATTCCCTTCACCTCGTTGCGCAGCGCCTCGGCCCCGGCAAGGAAGCCCTCGACCTCGCAGTGGTGATCCCACATGGCGATCACCGCCTTCTCCTTCGGCGTGCGCCCCAGCAACGCCGGCTCGGGATGTATCTCCTCGATGTAGCGACAGCAGGCCGACGCTTCGCTGATGACGGTGCCGTCGTCGAGTTCCAGCGCCGGCACGGTGCGCCACGGGTTGATCTTCGCAAACTCCGGGCGCATCTGCTCGCCGGCGCGCAGGTCCACCTGCACCGTCGGAATGGTCAATCCCTTTTCCGCGAGAAAGATGCGCACGCGGCGGGGACTGGGGGCAGGGGCGAAATCGTAAAGCTTCATGCGGGGATTTCCTGATCTTCAGAGGCACCATCGTTGCCCCGCGGCGCATCCTATACGATTCCGAGGAAGCTCAGGAAGCCGCCGTCAAAGTGCGCAAGCGGGGCTCGCGCGGCGCGATCAGGTCAGCGCGGCGATGCCGACGCGCCGACGGCGGCGGCCCCAATCGCCGGGCACCGGCTCGAAGACGCCGGCGATGCGGGTGCCGCACGCCGGGCAGGCGCCGTCGCGGAGCTTCCAGGTGGTGATGTCATACCAGTCGCGGCCGATCAGCGTCGCGCCGCATCCCGGACACAAGGTCGAGCCGCCGGCCTCGTCGTGCACGTTGCCGGTATAGACGAAGCGCAAGCCATTGCTGCGGCCAATCGCCCGCGCCCGGCTCAGTGTCGATGCCGGGGTCGGCGGGATATCCCGCATCTTCCAGTCGGGGTGGAAGGCGGTGAAATGCAGCGGCACGTCGGGTCCGAGCTCCTCGGCGATCCATTGGGTCATCGCCGCAATCTCGGCATCGGAGTCGTTCTCGCCCGGGATCAGCAGCGTCGTGATCTCGAACCAGACGGCGGTCTCGCGCTTCAGGTAGACAAGGGTGTCCAGCACCGGCTGCAGATGCGCCGAGCACAGCTTCTGGTAGAAGCCCTCGGTGAATCCCTTCAGATCGACGTTGGCGGCGTCCATGTGGCTGAAGAACTCGGCGCGGGGCTCCTCGCAGATATAGCCGGCGGTCACCGCCACCGTCTTCAACCCTCGTGCCTTGCAGGCGCGGGCCACGTCGACCGCGTACTCCAGGAAGATCACCGGATCGTTGTAGGTGAAGGCGACGCTGCGGCAGCCGCTGGCCACCGCCGCCGCCGCGATCGACTCCGGGTCGGCCCGGTCGGTCAGCCGGTCGAACTCCCGCGACTTGGAGATGTCCCAGTTCTGGCAGAACTTGCAGGTCAGGTTACAACCGGCTGTTCCAAATGACAGAATTGGCGTTCCGGGGAAGAAGTGATTGAGCGGCTTCTTCTCCACCGGATCGATGCAGAAGCCCGACGAGCGGCCGTAGGTGGTCAGCACCATCGCGTCCCCATGCCGGGCGCGCACGAAGCACAGGCCGCGCTGCCCTTCGTGCAGCCGGCACAGCCGCGGGCAGAGGTCGCACTGCACCCGCCCGTCGTCCAGAGCATGCCAATGGCGGCCGGGGAAGAGGGCCGCAGGGTCGACCGCATCGAGGCTCCCGTTCATCACCGTTCTTCCGCACCAATATCGCCCCATCATCAGCGCGGGCCGGCCCAGGACCTAGGGATGCCGCCGGCGCCGCACCACCTATACTCATAGCATATGGAGGCGTTTGTTGCGGATCGGAGCCCCCTCATGACAGCCGTTCGACCACCGGCCGTTGCCGGCCTGTTCTACCCTGCCCGCCACCGCGACTTGGCCGCGACGGTGAGCGATCTGCTGGCGGAAGCCGCCGCCGAAAGCGCCCCGCACCCGCCGCCGAAGGCGATCATCGCCCCGCACGCCGGCTACGTCTATTCCGGCGCCATCGCCGCCCGTGCCTACGCGCTGCTGGCGCCGCTGGCTGAGACCGTCAGTCGGGTCGTGCTCATCGGCCCCGCCCACCGGGTGCCGCTGCACGGCCTGAGCGTGCCGTCGGTGGCGGCATTCGAGACGCCGCTGGGAGCGGTGCCGCTCGACCGCGAGGCCATCGCCGCACTGTTGGAACTGCCGCACGTGCACCTGGGGGACGCCCCGCACGCCGAGGAACACGCGCTTGAAGTGCACCTGCCTTTCCTACAGACGACCTTGCGGCACTTCCGCCTCGTCCCGCTGCTTGCCGGAGACGCCTCCGCCGAGGTAGTTGCGGCCGCCCTGGAGCGGGTATGGGGCGGGCCGGAAACGCTGATCGTCGTCAGCTCCGATCTCAGCCACTACCTCGACTATGCCACCGCGCGGCAGCTCGATGCCGCAACCTGCGCGTCGATCGAGGCGCTCGATCCGGCGGCGCTGCGCTGGGAGCAGGCGTGCGGCCGGGTGCCGCTAACGGGCTTGCTCACCCTCGCCCGGCGTCGCGGTCTCGCCGTCGAAACCCTCGACCTGCGCAATTCCGGCGATACCGCCGGCGACCGGCGGCGGGTCGTCGGCTACGGCGCCTGGGCGCTCTTCGAGCGCTCGCCAGCGGAAGGGACGGAACCGGGCGAGGCCGGGACCGGCCGGCAGCGATCATGACCAGCGCCGGCGGCAGCCTGGTCGAGCGGCACGGGGCGACGCTGCTGGAGGTGGCGGCCGCGGCAATCGACAATGGCCTGCATTCGGGCCACGAGATGCCGCTCGCCGCTGCCGCCTATGCCTCCGATCTGTGGCGGCCGCGCGCCTCGTTCGTCACCCTCACCATCGAGGGCCGGCTGCGCGGCTGCATCGGCTCGCTTGAAGCCTTCCGCCCGCTGGTCGAGGACGTTGCCGGCAACGCCTACGCCGCCGCCTTCAGCGACGGCCGCTTCGATCCGCTGACAGCGGCGGAACAGTCGCGGCTGCAGCTTTCGGTCTCGGTGCTCGACGAGCCGGAAGAGTTGCGTTTCGACGATGAACCGGAACTGCTCGCCCAGCTTCGCGTCGGCCGCGACGGACTGATCATCCGCTCCGGCCGCAGGCGGGCGGTGTTCCTGCCGCAGGTGTGGGAGTCGGTCGCCGAGCCGGAGGCGTTTCTGCACCACCTGAAGGCGAAAGCCGGCCTCGACGCCCATGGCCCGGCAGACCTTGAAGCGTGGCGCTTCACCGTCGAACACGTCTCCTCCGCGTAAGCGCAACGCGCCATGACCGGGACCCGCGCCGGCGCTTATCCCTACAACGGGAGTTGACATGCCGCGGCCGGCAGAGAACAGTTGCTGCCCGAGCCTTTTTGCCAGATGCGCCGGATCAGCGGCTGTGCCGCCACCGGCGCCAGCCCCCGCCACTGCTAGGAGAAGACCGGTGAGCCTGGAGATCACGGCCGAGATGGTCGAGCGCGTCCGCGACATCACCCTGCGGGCTGGAAAGGCGATCCTCGATGTCTATCGCAGCGACTTCGAGGTCGAGCACAAGGGCGACGCCTCGCCCGTCACCGTCGCAGACCAGCGCGCCGAAGAACTGATCCTTGAAGCCCTGCGCCGCGAGGTCAGTGATGCATGGCCGATCGTCGCCGAGGAGGCAGTCGCCGCCGGCAATATCCCGTCGGTCGATGGCGGCCCTTTCTGGCTGGTCGATCCGCTCGATGGCACCAAGGAGTTCATCAAGCGGCAGGGCGAGTTCACCGTGAACATCGCGCTGATCGAGGATGGCCTGCCGAAGCTGGGCGTCGTTCACGCGCCGGCCAAGGATGCGACCTACTGGGGCAGTCCGCTCGGCGCCTTCGCCGACCTCGACGGCAAGGGGCCGCGTCCGATCGCCTGCCGGCCGATGCCGGCCAGGGGCCTGATCGCCGTCGCCAGCAAGTCGCACCGGAATCCCGAGCTGGAAGAGTTCCTCGCCCGCTACGACCTCGCCGAGTCGATCAGCTCGGGCAGCTCGATCAAGTTCTGCCTTGTCGCCTGCGGCCGCGCCGATCTTTATCCGCGCACTGGCCGGACGATGGAGTGGGACACCGCTGCCGGACAGGGCGTTGTCATGGCCGCCGGCGGCTCGGTGACGCGGATGGACGGCGCGCCGCTGACCTACGGCAAGCCCGGTTTCGAGAACCCGCACTTCATCGTCCGCGGCGCGCCCTCCTGAGCGTCGCCGCCTTGCCCATCGTCGCCGCCGACGCGGCTGCCATTGAGGCCGCGGCGGCACGGCTGCGGGCGGGAGCGCTGGTTGCCTTCCCGACCGAGACCGTCTACGGGCTGGGTGCCGATGCCGGCGATGACGCTGCCGTCGCCCGCATCTTCGAGGCCAAGGGGCGGCCGCGCTTCAACCCGCTGATCGTCCATATCGCCAGCACCGAGGCAGCCGATGCGATCGTGCGCCTCGATGTCCGCGCCGAAGCGCTGGCGGCCCGCTTCTGGCCGGGGCCACTGACCCTGGTGCTGCCGCGACGGGACGATGCCGGGCTGTCGCTGCTCGTTTCCGCCGGCCTCGATACGGTAGCGGTACGGGCGCCCGACCATCCGGTGGCGCAGGCCCTGCTGCGTGCCGCGGGACGGCCGATCGCCGCTCCTTCCGCCAACCGCTCGGGCGCCATCAGCCCGACCACCGCGGCGCACGTGCAGGCCGAACTCGGCGACCGGCCGGCGGTGGTGCTGGACGGCGGGCCATGCCGCGTCGGCGTCGAATCCACCATCGTTGATCTCAGTGGCGCCGCGCCGCTGCTGCTGCGGCCGGGCGGGGTGGCGGTGGAACAGCTGGAGGCCGTGCTGGGTCCACTCGCCATGCTTCCCGGCAGCGCCGGGCAGGCGCCGCGGGCGCCGGGGATGCTGCGCCGCCACTACGCCCCGCGCCGGCCATTGCGGTTGAACGCCGCAGCAGCCGCCGCCGGCGAGGCGCTGCTGGCGTTCGGACCGCAGGCGGACGCTGCGGCAACCCTCAACCTCAGCGTCGCCGGGGATCCGGTCGAGGCTGCCGGCAACCTCTTCGCCATGCTCCGTGCCCTCGACGGCGCCGCGGGCTACCAGCGCATCGCCGTCAGCCCCATTCCCGAAGCAGGTCTCGGCCGTGCCATCAACGATCGCCTGCGCCGCGCCGCCGCCCCGGCCGAGGCCCCCGCCGACGACTGGAACGACGATCGCGGTCCTGCCGCCCCGTGCGTACTGCCCGACGGCATGGAGGAACCCTGAGCCGGCGCGGCGCCGGTATCAGGCAGAAGGCGGGATGCGGGCGGTCAGCGCGAGGCTGTCGGCGCCGGTGTGCTCGATGGTGACGCACGCGCGCAGCCGCTCCACCAGCCGCGAGAAGTAGAAGGCATGCACAGTCCGCGACGTAACCGCCTGCGTTTCCGTTGCCCGCAGGGCCGCCACCACGTCATCGCTCAGCCGCGGCGCCGGGCCGCTGACGGTGAGTAACAGGGTCGTCTGCCCCGCCTGCCCGCTGATCGCCACGCCGATGTCGCCGCCGCGGACCAGTGCCTCTGCACCGAGCATGATCAGGCACAGCAGGACCCGCGCGGCATCCGCGGACAGGCCCTGTTCCCCGTCCACGCCATCGCCGGCCTGCCAGTCGAGATGGACGCGGCTCCCGAGCAGGAAGCCGCCCGCCATGTCCTGCACCTCGCGGCGGGACAATGCCTGCGTGCGCGCACCGACCGTCCCGAAGGCCAGGCGGAAGAAGGTGAGCCGGCCGGCGAGTTGCCGGCCGCTCTCGACGATCAGATCCCGCACGTCGCCGGCCTCAGCGCCATCCCCCCCATCCAGCATCAACTCGCCACCGGCGCTGATGGCGGCGGCGGGGCCGATCAGGTCGTGACACAGGCGGGCGCACAACAGCTGGCTGATGTGGAGGTCGATGGCGCTGTCGGCAGCGCGGGCAGAGGCAACAAGGACCGGCTCAGCGGCTGACAGTGGTGCAGGAAGGATCGGAAAACCGGTGTGCGGCGACTGCATCAACATGGTTTCGGCCTGTGTTCACTATCATTGCATGTACATCTTTTCGTGAAGACAACCTATCCTAACGCAGCCTGCGCGTAAAGGGGGAATATGGCAATTGTGTGCCCGTTTACGTCGAAAATAAGGCAGGGCGCGGCCCGCCCGCAACACGTCAGCACTGCCGGCTGGCGAACTGGCGGAGACGGCTCAGTAATCCAGCTTCCACTTCAGCCCCAGGGCTCCCTGGGTGCCGGTAGTCGTCCTCTGGCCGATCTCGCTCTCGATGCTGATGCCGGGGGCAATCTCGATCTCGACGGTCCCGGTCTGCGACTGGTCGGTCAGCCCGCGCTCGGCGCCGATGTACACGCTGTCGCCGACGTAGCTGCCGACGGCGACGCTTGAGCCCTCACCCGACCGGCTGGGCTGAACGGTCAGGGTATCGAGTCCGAGCAGGGTGCGGACGAAGTCCAGCGCATTGTCGCCGGTGCTCTCGCCACGGGCGAGCGTATCGAGCGCCGCGGCGAGCTGCACCGCTTCCACCGGTCCCAGCTTGGTCGAGTTCTTGCCGAACATCACCAGCGACAGCACCTCGCTCTGCGGCATCGGCGGCTGCGAGGTGATGGTGATCTCCGGATTGGAGGCGAGACCGGTCAGCCCGATGTAGGCGGTGATATCGGACGACTTGTATTCGGCCTGGGCGTTGATGAACGGGTCGATCTTCTTGCCGCCGGTGAACGTGACGATCCCGCGGTCGAGGGTGAAGCGCTTGCTGGCAAAGGAAAAGGTGCCGCGCACCAAGTCCACCTGCCCAACGACGCTGGGTGCGCTGGACGACCCGGTAATGGTGAGGTTGCCGGACCATTCCGATTCCAGGCCGCGTCCGCGCACGAAAACCCGCCGCGGCAGCGATACAGCAAGGTCGAGGTTGATGGCCACCGGCGGCTCCGCCGCCTCCGCCTCTGCGCGCCAGTAGCGCGGCCGGCCGATCTCGATGACCGGCAGTTCGACCACCGCCGGCGGCAGCCGGTTGACCAGGTTGACGATGATCTCGCGGGACTCGATGCGCCCGGCGAGTCTCGGCGGGCCCCCCTCGCCGGTATAGGCGATGTCGGCGTCGAGGGTGGCGGTGACGTCGTCGCGACGGACCAGCGTTGCGTTGTCGGCCCGCAGGTTGAGGCGGACGGCGGGGGCACCGCCGCCCTCCGCCATCGCCGCCTCGCCATCGGCCGAGACGTGCCCAGCGCCGCCGTCGCCGCCACTGAGCCGGAACGCCAGGGCGCGCCGCTGGCGCGGCTCGATGTGCGCGGTGAGCCCGTTCAGTAGCGTGCCGGAGACGAAATTTTCGTAAAGGCCGTTGCTGAGATCGATGGCGCCGCGCAATTGCGGATCGGCGAGGGTCCCGTCCACCGCCAGATCACCCTGCACTTTGCCTTCCATACGCTGGTCGGCCAGCGCCAGCAGCCGCGAGACCTTGGCGATGTCGGCATCGACGCCGAGCCGTCCGTCGATAGGGCCATTGCGGTTTATCACCGGCGCCATCGCGCCGGCGGGCAGCCGCACCGGCAGCCGGGCCACCAGCGTCACGCGTGATCCTTCCGGCCCGACCAGGGCAGCATCAGCGTTGAGCGTCCCGCCCCCCAGCCGCAACGTAACATCGCCGTCGGCGCGGGCATCGGCACCCACCGCGGAGGAATCATCGAAGCCAGCGCCGCGCAGCTCGATGCGGCCGTCGCCGACTGTGTCGCCGCGCTCGCTACGCAGCGTCAAGCGGCTCGCCAGCGTCCCCTGGCTGGGCGCCGCCGGAGCGAGGACGCGCGCCATCGCCAGCGGCAGAGCCTCAAGACGGAGATCGGCGCTGGTCTGCCCTGGGCCGAGCCGCGCGTCGGCGGCAAGGCTGCCCGTGCCGATGGCCAGCCCCAAACCTTCCAGCTTCAGCAGCCCGGCAGAACTGGTGATGCGCGCCGGCTGCGACAGGCGGATGTCCTCCCCGGCGAGCCGGCCGTCCAGGCGATCGAGATCCACCCGCAGCGCATCGGCCACCCGGCTGATCGAGGCGGCGGCGGCGAGTCGGTCAGGGGCGGCACCCTGCCCTTCACCGGAGGCCGTCACCCGCATCCGCTCCGGCGTGCCGTCCGCTGTTACGCGCGCACCAGCGATGGTGGCGGGGCCGCTGATCCCGTCCGCCTGCACGCGCGCCTCGAAGCGGGGATGGGCAATGGCGTCCTCGACGGTGGCCGATCCGCTGAGACCGGCGATGGCAAGCTGCTCGGCGGCCCCCTGCCGCAGCGACAGCGGGCCGCCCTGCAGCCGCACCCCGACCGTCTGCTGCGCCCGCTCCGGCGTCAGCAGCACATCGAGGTTGAGGGGACCAGACAGCGCCGTCTCGCCCCAGCGGATCCCCGATGCAGGGTCCTGGCTGGCAATCCGGATCCGGCCGGTCGTCAGCGGCCCAGCCGTCAGATCGGTGCGCGCATCGCCATCGATGGCGATGCCGAGGGCGCGCGCCGTGATCCCGGCAAGATGCAGGTAGCGGCCATCCTGCAGCGCGAACTGGCTCGACGCGGACAACGGCCCGAGATCGGAGCGCCCGTCGATAGTCAGCCGGCCGTTCGGCCGCGTGACGAGGTCAGCGGCGCGCAGGTCGGCGGTCAGCGCGGCAATCCGGGTGGTCCCAACTGCCGCGTCCTGCAGCCGCAGCACGGCCGATGCCTGCGGATCCGCCGTGGCTCCGCGGGCCTCCGCTTCCAGCGCCAGCCGGCCCTGCAGCGGACTGCCGAGCGCGGCGGAAAGCGGCGCCAACGTCGGCACATCGAAGCGCAGGCGTGCATCCAGCGGCCCGCCTCCCGGCGGCAGGCGGAGGTGTCCGGCGCCGGTGATGTTGCGCGCGGTCAGCGTCAACGCTGGAACGTCCAGGCCGGCGCGCTCGTCCCAGGCGAAGGGCGCATCGAGGCGCGGCTCGCTGCCGAGCAGGGCGTCCACCGCCGGGATACCGGTGGCAAGGCCGCGGCCGCCGCCGCTTACCGTGCCCTTGAGCGCCAGCGGTTGCAGGGTTCCGTCGATCGTGGCGGCGAGGCCGGCCCCGCCGCTCGCCGGGGATCCGGCAGTGGCGGCGACTGTCCGCAGGTCGTCGAGACCGAGATCGACACGGGCAGCGAGCCGGTGATCCTCCAGCCCCAGGGTCCCGCTGCCGGCAAGGCGCACCGCCCGGCCGTCCAGCGTCAGCGACTGCAGCGTCGCCGTCGTCTTCGCCGCATCGAGGCCAGCAACGAGGGCGAAGCGGGGCGCATCGCCCACCGCCGCCCGCAACGCGGCGTCGTCGAGCACGAGGCCGGCGAGAACGCCCGCCGCCTCGACCCGGGCGCCGGCTGACGCCGCTTCAGCGCCGGGCGGCGCCAGCGCCCCCCTCACCTCGACGTCGAGCCGCTGGCTGCGGGCGCCTGGCGCGATGAGATCGGCGAGCACCGCACTCGCATCCACCGTTGGCGCCTGCATGCTGCCGCCGGCACGGGCATTCACGGTGAGGGTGGAAAAGCGCACCGGGCCCGCTGTCCCGGCGGCCAGCGCCCGCTCCTCCACCGTCCCGTTGCCGATGAACGCCAGTGCACCATCGGGCGCGAGACTGCCCTCGCCCGATACCCGCGCACCGTCGCCCGTCACCTGCAGGGCATCGACGGCGAGCGTTCCGTCAGCGCCCTGGCGCACCGCCGCCTCAAGCCGCACGCCAGCCGCCAGCGCCGGGGCAAGCTGCGGCAGCGGCGGACGCTCGAAGTCGGCCGTGCCGGCGGTGACCAGGCGGATATCGCGGCTCCAATGCAGTGTCAGCGCCAGCGCCAGCCGGCCGAGGCCGCCGGCAGATGCATCGAGATTGCCCTGCCAGCGGTCCAGCGGGCCCGCGCCGGCGAGATGCACCGCCAGCGGCGCCAGCGGCGCCAGACCGGCCAGCCCACTCACTAGCCCACCCTCCGGCTCTTCGATGGCGGCCTGCAGGTCGAGGTTGCGGGTCTGCGGATCGAGGCTGGCATCGAGCAGGATGGCGCCGCTGCTGCCGTCCAGCGGCACCACCGACAGCGCCGTGCGGACCTGGCCGCCGGCGCCGTTCCCTGGATCCGCCGCCGCCAGCCGCCCGTCGATCCCGAGCCGTAGCGGCCTGCCGGCGACCGCCTCGCCCATCGTGAGCCCGCCCACAGCCAGCCGATCGACCCTCACCGCAATCGGCAGGCGGGGAAGCTCGGGGGGCCCTTCGTGCGGCTCCGGCGGAGCCGCCTCCTGGGCGGCCGCGGGAAGGCGCGCCACATCGATCGCCGCCGCCGACAGTTCGTCGACGCGCAGCCGGCCGCCGAGCAGCGCCCACGGCCGCCACGACAGCATCAGGTCATCGATGGCTAGCCATGTACCCGCCGCATCGGCTACCTCGATCCGCTCGACCTGCAGCCGCGCCGGCAATCCGGGGCCGATACCGCGGATGTGCACGCCAGCGCCGTCCGTACCAGCGAGCAGGCTGTCGAGCCCTTTGGCCAGGGCCTGCCGCCCATCCGGCGTCTGCACCAGCAGCAGCACGGCTGTCAGCACCAGCACCAGTATTCCGACGCCGGTGGCGCCGACCGCCAGCAGACCGGCGGCAGAAGCGGCAAGGATACGGCAGGCGCGAGCGGGGAGCGGCATCTCAGAACGCCTGCCCGAGGCTGATGTAGAACTGGAACTTGTCGTGATTCTCGGGCGGCGGGTTGATCGGGAATGCGATATCGAAGCGCACCGGACCGATCACCGTATCGTAGCGCGCACCGATGCCTGCTGCCCAGCGCAGTTCCTCGGAGAAGTCAGGGTAGATCGGATCGTAGACGTTGCCGCCGTCGACGAACGGCACGAGGCTGAACTTGCCCCAGACATGGGCGCGCAGCTCGGCGTTCAGTTCCACCACCGAACGGCCGCCGATTGGGTCATTATCGTCGTCGAGGGGGCCGATCTTCTGGAACTCGTAGCCGCGGACGGAATCGCCGCCGCCGGCGTAGAATCGCTTGTTGGCGGGGATATCCTGGCGCGACTGACCGACGATGCTGCCGATCTTGGCGCGGCCGGCCAGCACGTACAGCTTGTCGCGATCGAGCGGCTGATAGCCGGAAACGATCGCGGCGCCGCTGAGGAAGTGGGCGGCACCGTCGAACCAGCCGAGGTACGGCGTTGCCTCCAAACGCAGCCGCATGCCGACGCGCGGATCGAGCAGGCTGTCGGTGGCATCGCGGTAGACTTCGAGCGGAAAGCCGACGAGCGTCGAGGTGTTCTGGCCGTTCTGGTCCTTCAGCTGCGACCATTCCAGCGACGTGCCGATGCTGCCGGTCCAGGTCTCGCTGAGCGGGCGGCGCAGCTTGGCGACGCTGGAAACGCCGATTTCGTCGAACGCCTCGCTGGTCTGCCGGGTCGCCTTGACCTCGCCGAGCAGGTCCTGATCCGGCCGTCGCCAGTTCGGCTTGGTGAAGTCGATCGTGCCCTGTTGACGGATCTGTCCCAGTTCCAGGGTGATGCGAAGATCCTCGTCGCGACCGAACAGATTGCGATGCTCCCAGAACACCTCGCCGGCCGGCCCCTCGCTGGTATAGTACTTGGCGCCGACGCCCACCGAACGCTGCTTGCCTTCAATGAGTTGCAGCGTCATCGGCAGTTCGCCGTTCTCATCGAGGTGATCGGGCCGGTCGATGACGACGGAAGTAAAAAGCCCCGCCTTGATCAGCTTGGCGCGAAACGCATCGACCTTGCGCTGGTCGTAAGGGTCGCCCTGCTGCCAGGGGACCAGCGTGCGCACGTAGTCCTCGCGCACCGTCTCCAGTCCGAGAATGGCGAGCGGACCGAAGCGGGTGAACGGGCCCGGGTCGATGTGCACGGTCACCCGCATTGTCCGATCGTTATGATCGACGATCGCTTCCCGTTTGGTCATATCGGCCAGCGGATGCGCCTCATCCGCCAGCGTGGTCAGCAGGCGCTGCTCGGCGCCGACGACGTCGGCGGCGCGGGCACGCTGGTCGAGACGCAGGCCCAACGCCGACAGGGGCGGTGGAACCCGCGGCTCTTCCTCGCTCTCCCCCTGGAAGATTACGTCATACGACTGCAAGCGGTAGGTCGGGCCGGTGTCGACCATGACGGTCACGGCCATCGGCGTCGCCTGCCCGTCGATCCGGTAATCGATCAGCGAATCGTAGTATCCTTCGGAACGCAGCACGGCGCGAAACCGATCGAAATCGCCCTGAATGCGGCGCACCAGCGCCGCCTGGGTAGCCGGCGGCTTGCTGGCCAGCGTCACCAGCTGCGAGCTGCTTTCTAGCAGCGACCGCACGGTCGAATCATCGACGCCTTCGATCTTCACCGTGTACGCCGCCGGTGCCTCCGCTGCAGCGACGGAGTCCTCCCCTGCCGCGGTCTCGCCGGCGCCCTGCGCAGCGCCTTGCGGAAGGGAGGGGTCTTCCAGTTCCCGGGCACTGGAGAAGGTATCGCCCTCGGCAGCCAGAGCCGGAGCCACCGGAGCGACAGCGGCGGTCAGCAGCACGCACAGCGCCGCAATGCTCCGCCGGTAGCCGCCAGGGCCGTCAGCCTCGTCAGACCGGGGCAATAAGAGCATCACGCTCCTCCCGGGGCAGGGAAAGGAAAACGGGGCAGCGCACGGTCGGCGAAGCGGGCTTGGCGAAGGAGAAGGCTACGGGAACCCACACCTGTGCCGCTCAGCAGCGCGGGCGGAGGGCATCGGCCGGAGGGTCATGGAAGCAGCAGGATCTTGCCGAGATGGGTCGCCCGCTGCAGGATCCGATGCCCCTCGGCGGCCTCGCTCAGCGGCAGCTTGGCGTGGATCACCGGCCTGATCTTGCCGGTGGCGATCAGGGGCCAGATGCGCTCGCGCAACTCGGCGGCGATGGCTGCCTTCCTCTCCAGCGACTGCACCCGCAGTGTCGATCCGGTCAGCGTCAGCCGCTTCAGCATCACCGGCATCAGGTCGATCTCGACCTTGCTGCCCTTGAGAAAGGCGATGCTGACCATGCGTCCGTCACGGGCGAGCGAGGCTATGTTGCGGGCGATATAGTCTCCGCCGACGATATCGAGGATGACGTCGACCCCCTTGCCGCCGGTGGCCTCGCGGATGACGACGGCGAAGTCCTCGTGCGCGAAATCGATCGCTCGCGCCGCTCCCAGCCGTTCCAGCTCGGCCGTCTGCGCGGCCGAACACGTCGTGAAGACCCGGTGGCCGAGCGCGCCGGCGACCTGGATGGCGGTGGTGCCGATGCCGCCGCCGCCACCGTGCACCAGCAGGCTTTCGCCCGGAGCCAGCCGTGCCCGCTGAAAGATGTTGCTCCACACCGTCATGAACGTCTCGGGCAGCGCCGCCGCCTCGGTCACCTCGATCCCCTCCGGGACCGGCAGGCATTGGACGGCAGGCGCGGTGCAGTACTCCGCGTAGCCGCCGCCCGGCGCCAGCGCGCAGCACCGATCGCCCACCTGCCAGTCGGCAACCCCGCCGCCGACGGCGACGATGGTCCCGGAAACCTCAAGGCCGGGGATGTCGGTCACCCCCGGCGGTGCCGGATAGAAGCCGCGCCGCTGATAGACGTCGGGGCCGTTAATCCCGGCCGCCGCAACCCGGATCAACACCTCGCCGGCGGCCGGTGATGGCGTCGCCCGCATCGCCGGCTTCAGCACCTCGGGACCTCCCGGCTCGCTGATCTCGACGCATGCCATCCGTTCCGGCAAACCCACGCCCATGCCCGCTGCTCCTCTGCTGGCGACGCCCGGCTGAATACCGCGCGCCGGGCCAGCCGGCCAGCAGAAAGGGTGCCGCTCGCCACGCGGTGATGCCACGGCAGGGGCATGCCAAATTCAGCTCGGCCGATGCGCCGCCGAATCAAGACGGGTGCCGATCGCGGCTGGCGGGGCGCGCCGGCTCGTCTATACTGCCGCGGTCCCGCCCCGCCCGACGACCGACGCGAGCGCCCACCATGCAATTCGAGACCATCGCCTTTGTCGCTTCCGAGCACAAGGAAGCGAAGGAGGCCCTTGCCCGGTTGCGGCAACGCTGGCCCAACGTCTCGCCCTACCAGGCGGATATCATCGTTGCCCTGGGCGGCGACGGCTTCATGCTGGAGACGCTGCACCGGTTCATGGACCGGTCGGTGCCGATCTTCGGCATGAACCGCGGCTCGGTCGGCTTCTTGATGAACACCTTCAGCGAGGAGGAACTGTACGACCGGCTGCGCCGGGCGGAGGCGGTGAAGCTCAACCCGCTGCGCATGCAGGCGGCGGACGTCGGCGGCCGGATCTACGAGGCACTCGCCATCAACGAGGTCTCGCTGCTGCGCGAGACGCGGTTCGCCGCCAAGCTGCGCATCGAGATCGACGGTGTCGTGCGCATTCCGGAGATGATCTGCGACGGCGTCCTGCTCGCAACCCCCGCCGGCAGCACCGCCTACAACCTCTCGGTGAACGGTCCGATCCTGCCGCTGACCGCCCAGGTGCTCGCGCTGACACCGATCAGCGCCTTTCGCCCGCGGCAGTGGCGCGGCGCCATCCTGCCGCACCGGACGACGGTGGTGATCGAGGTGTTATTTTCGGAGCTGCGGCCGGTGAGCGCGGTCGCCGACTATACCGAGGTGCGCGATGTCCGCCGGGTCGTGGTCCACGAGGACCGCACGCTGGCGCTCACCCTGCTATTCGACCCGGAGCACAATCTCGAGGAACGGATCGTCAAGGAGCAGTTCCTGCTCTAGCTCCACGCGTGGCCCTTGGGCATGGTATACGTTGAAGATCCTGCCAAGCTTGAGCCGTCCTCGGCGTAACCGGCAACCGGAGAATGGAATGGGAACTGTTTGCCGCGCTGCGGTCTGGTTGTTCGCCACTGCCGTTCTCGCCGGGTGCGCATCGAGCGGTGTCACCAAACATCAGCCCTATCAGGGAGAGCTCGCCAAGCCTGACCGCATTATCGTCTACGATATTGCCACGACCCCCTCCGACCTTCCGGTCGGCGTTCCGATCTCGGGCCCAGGTTTCGGCTCGGCGCAGCCAACGGCCGCGCAGCTCGCGGTAGGCCGCAGACTGGGCGCCGAAATCGCCAGCGACCTTGTGACCGACCTGCAGAATACGGGGCTTCCGGCGGTTCGAGCGGCAGGCCAGCCGGCGTTTCAGATGAACGACATCGCGATCGTTGGCTACTTCACGACGCTCGATGAAGGCAGCGTCGCCAAGCGCGTCGCGCTCGGTTTCGGTGCCGGCGCCGCTGAACTGGAGACGATCGTCAATGCCTTGGTGATGACCGCTCAAGGGCTGCGCCCGCTCGGTTCTGGCACGGTCGAGGCAGGCAGCGGTAAAATGCCGGGCGGCGCTGCACCGATGGTCGTCGCCGTGGCCACCGGCAACCCACTCGGCCTGCTCGTTTCCAGCGGCGCGAAAGCCTACGGGGAGGTGTCGGGCTCGGAGACGATTGAAGGAGCCGCCGAACGCACGGCCCGGGAGATAGCCGCCAAGATTAAGATTGCAGCAGAAAAACATGGCTGGATCTGACGGGTTGATCTCGACCTCGTGCCTGGATCGGAGCTGAGGTCGGTGACGGTGCGGGCGGTACGGCGATAACTGCGATTCCCCTGTCCCCTGGCACCTGCCGCCTGGGGATAGCGTACGGCAGAACTACGCGCTGGCTGGCTCGCTGCTCAGCTAAGTGCCAACCGCCTTGCTGTCGCCGCGGTCCACATCCGCTCCTACCGCGTCGGCAACGCAGGCGAAGCCGTCTCGGTGCAGCAGCGCCGCAAGATCGGCCGCAATCCGTCCCAGCAGCGCCGGCCCGTGCCAGACCAGCGCCGTGTAGAGCTGGACCAGCGACGCACCGGCGCGGATCTTGGCATAGGCATCAGCGCCCGAGGCAATGCCGCCGACGCCGATGAGCGGCAGCCGGCCGCCCGTCAGGCGCCGAAAGGCCGCCAGCACGCGGGTAGAGCGCTCGAAAAGCGGTGCGCCGCTCAGCCCGCCCGTCTCTCCGCGATGCTGGCCGCGCAGGCCCGGCGGCCGCTGCACCGTGGTGTTCGTCGCGATCAGCCCGTCGATGCCGGCATCCAGCACCACCTGGGCGATATCCTCGCATTCCCCTTCTTCGAGATCGGGCGCCACCTTGACCAGCAGCGGCGTCGTCGGCTCGGTTCCGTCGCGCGCCTCGCGCACCCGCCCCAGCAGGTCGGCCAGCGCCGTCCGCCGCTGCAGCGCCCGCAGCCCCGGGGTATTCGGTGACGAGACATTGAGGACGACGTAGTCGACCAGCGGGGCGAGGAGGGCCGCGGCCTCGGCGCAGGCGGCAGCCGCATCTGCCGCATCCCGGTTCGGACCAACATTGCCGCCGACGATGCCGCCCGCCCCACGCTCGCGGCGTTCCGCCAGCCGCCGGGCAACAACCTTGAGGCCATGGTTGTTGAAGCCCATGCGATTGATGACGGCGCCGTCCTCAGGCAGGCGGAACAGCCGCGGCCGCGGATTGCCGCGCTGAGGCCGTGGCGTCACCGTACCCACCTCGACGAAGCCGAAACCCTGCTCCAGCAGCCTGTCGGGCACCTCGGCGTTCTTGTCGAAGCCGGCGGCAAGGCCGATCGGGTTGGGAAACTCCCGGTTCCACAGGCACACGCGCAACAGCGGATCGATGGGCGGGACAGTGGTGGGAATCAGTCCG
>JAEULG010000051.1 GCA_016793875.1 Rhodospirillales bacterium
CCCCGCCGCTCGAGCAACCAGTCCGGCCGCTGGAGGACCCAATGCCGCCGGTGCCACAGCAGCCGGTCCCTGCGGTGCCTGAGCAGCAGGCGGAGCCGCCGCATCCGCCTGCGCCGGCGGTGCCGGAGTCGCCGGCCTCGCCGACGACGGAACCGACCTCTCCTGCGGCACAACCGACGGGCGTCGCGCACCATCCGGCGCCGGAAGTGCCGGAGCGGCAGCCGTCACCAGCCTCCCCAGCCGCTCCCGCCGGATCACCGGACGGGCCGTCCTCCGCTCCTCCTTCCCCGGCCCCGCCGGAGGCGCCAGCTTCGCCTGATGCGGGACGATGACGACGTCTGATGGGGCGGTGAGTGCCGCGGGTGGCGAGCCGGCAAGGCGTCGCGCCGAGCGCGGCCTTGATGCGCTCAATCTGTTTGTGGCCAATGTGCAAACCGGCTTCGGGCCGTTCCTCGCCGTCTACCTCACGACCCAAGGCTGGACACAGACGTCGATCGGCCTTGCTCTCAGCATCGGGACGATTGCTGCCATGGCAAGCCAGCTTCCGGCGGGCGCCATCGTTGATGCCGTCCGCGACAAGAGCAAGGTGGCGGTCTTCAGCATCCTGGCGTTCACGGCCAGCGCGCTGATGTTCACTATCGCGCCCGTTCCCCTGTTCGTCTACGCTGGCCAAATCCTGCATTCGTTCTCCAGCTGCACGCTGGGGCCGGCCATCGTCGGCCTGAGCCTAGCCGTCGCCGGCAGTGGGGCGCTGTCGCTGCGCCTCGGCCGCAACGCCCGCTGGTCGTCGATCGGCAACGGCGCCGGTGCCGTGCTGATGGGGGCGTGCGGCTACTGGATATCGGAGCGGGCAGTCTTTTATCTCACCGCGATCATGACCCTGCCGGCCCTCGTCGCGATCGTTCCGATTGCCCGTCATACGCGGCGCAGGGCGGCCGACGGACCGGTCACGGCAGGCGGGCCGGCGGTGGACGTTGCAGAGGTCCGGCTGCCGATCGTCCGGGTGCTCGGCGACCGGCGGCTGCTGGTCTTCGCCGCCTGCGCCGCCATGTTCACCTTCGCCAATGCCGCGATGTTGCCGATTGCCGCGGCGGCGATCACGAGACAGGCGGCAGATACGGCCAGCCTGCTCATCGCCGCCTGCATCGTGCTGCCGCAGGCAATCGTCGCCCTGATCTCGCCGCGCGTCGGCCTCTGGGCGCAGGAGCGGGGGCGGCGCTTCGTCCTGCTCCTCGGCTTTTCGGTGCTGCCGGTCAGGGGCGTGCTGCTGGCGGCGCTGGGCGATCCGCTGCCGGTGGTGGCGATCCAGGTGCTCGATGGCATTGCCGCTGCGTGCTTCGGCGTGATGCTGCCGCTGATCATCACCGACATCGCCAACCATACCGGTCGCCTGAACCTCGCCCTCGGCTTCGTCGGCTTTACCGTCGGCATGGGCGCGACCCTCAGCACCACCATCGCCGGGATGATCGCCGACGCCTTCGGCGAGCCGGCGGCGTTTCTGATGCTCGCGGGAACCGGGTTCGCCGCCCTGCTGCTGGTCTGGTTGGGAATGCCGGAAACACGGCCGGTGGCGGCGTCTAACAATGTTTTGCCATAATATTAATTATCTAAAGGGGGGTGGAACCGCGGAAAGCCAGAAGCGTTTGCGGAACCAACTGGAAAAGGATGACGGACGTTGCGAATCGCACAGGTTGCACCACTGATCGAGTCTGTGCCGCCGAAGTCTTATGGCGGCACAGAGCGGGTTGTTTCCTGGTTGACCGAGGAATTGGTCCGTCAGGGACATGAGGTGACGTTGTTTGCCAGCGGTGACTCACGCACAGCGGCGGAGCTCGTTGCCTGTAGTGACCAGGGATTGCGCTTTGATCCTGAAGCCGTGACCGCCGAGACATATCACACGGTTTTGATCGACCGGGTACGGCAGAGGGCGGGTGAGTTCGATGCGATCCACTTCCACATCGACTACCAGCACTTCCCAGCGTTTCGGAATATTGCCGCGAAGACGGTGACAACGCTGCACGGCCGGCTCGACCTCGGCTTCCTGAAGCCGGTTTTCGCCGAGTTCGATATGCCGCTGGTCTCGATCTCCAACAACCAGCGTACGCCTTTCCCCGACGCGAACTGGGTGCGGACGATCTATCACGGGCTGCCGCCCGACCTGCTGCCCTACTGCGAGGCGCCGAGTTGGGACTACCTCGCCTTCCTCGGCCGCATCTGTGAGGAGAAGGGCGTCGACCGCGCCATCCGCATCGCCAAGCGGGTCGGAATGAAGCTGAAGATCGCGGCGAAGGTGGACAAGGTCGACCGCGAGTACTTCAAGGAGAAGATCGAGCCGCTGCTGGACGACCCGATGATCGAGTTCATCGGCGAGGTCAACGACGTGCAGAAGCGCGATTTTCTCGGCAACGCCTATGCCACGCTGTTCCCGATCGATTGGCCCGAGCCCTTCGGTTTGGTGATGATCGAATCTATGGCGTGCGGTGTGCCGGTGATCGCCATGCGCCGCGGTTCGGTGCCGGAAGTCATCGACCACGGCGTCACCGGGCTGATCGTCGACGACGAGGACGATGCGGTGCGGGCAGTCCGCCGCGCCAGCATGCTCAACCGGCTGGGCATCCGCCAGCGCTTCGAGGAGCGGTTCACCGCCCAGCGTATGGCCGACGACTACCTTTCCGTCTACGAGGCCGGCGACGCGCACGCCCGGACGTGGGCCCTGCGCGCCTGACACGTCAGCAGTGGAACGGGCGGTACCGGCAGGCAGCCGGGCCGCCCGCGATCCGGGGAGGGTAGACTATCTTACCGCCAACCCGGATGATCAGGCAGTAGCGTCGGCCGGGCGTTCTCGACGATGGCAGGCTCCTTCAACAAGCGATTGCTGATCGTCGCGCATGCGCCGTCGCCAAACACTCGAGCCCTGTTCGACGCGGTGCTGCAGGGCGCGCGGTTGCCCGAGATCTCAGGTGTCGATGCCGCCGCCCTCAGCCCTTTCTGCACCGGGCCGGACGATGTTCTCGCCGCCGACGCGCTGATCCTCGGAACGCCCGAGAATCTCGGCTACATGAGCGGCGCGCTGAAGGACTTCTTCGACCGAATCTACTACCCCTGCCTTGAGCAAACCCAAGGCCGTCCCTACGCATTGTGGATCCGCGCCGGCAGCGACGGCACCGGCACACGCCGCGCCGTTGAGGCGATTGCGACCGGGCTGCGCTGGCGGGCGGTTCAGCCGCCGCTCATCTGCCGCGGCGAGTTCCAGCAGGCGTTCATCGAGCAGTGTCGCGATCTCGGTGCGGCGGTCGCTGCCGGTCTTGAAGCCGGAATCATTTAACCGTCATCATGCGGGGCTATTCTGGCACCATGGCAGCCAAGGTCGGTCTGACCAGAGGCGCACAGCCCACCGGGCCGCCGCGAGAACCGCTCGAGGGAGGGAGACTATGAAGATCGGCGTAGTGGGTGCCGGGATGGTGGGCGCCACGGCGGCCTACACGATGATGCTGAACGGCGTTGGCAGCGAAATCGTCCTGGTGGACCTCAATCGAAAGATGGCCGAAGCCCAGGCACACGACATCATCCACGGCGTCCCCTACGGCCATCCGATGTGGGTTCATTCCGGCGGCTACGAGGATCTCGCCGGTGCGGCGGTGGTGGTGGTCGCCGCCGGTGTGGCGCAGAAGCCCGGAGAAACGCGCCTGCAGTTGCTCGACCGCAATGCCGCGGTCTTCAAGGCGATCGTCCCGCGGGTGCTCGACGTCGCCCCGGATGTGATCTTTGTGATCGCCACTAACCCGGTCGACATCATGACCTATGTCGCCACCCGCGTCTCAGGCTTGCCGCCGGCGCGGGTCATCGGTTCGGGCACCATTCTCGATACCGCCCGCTTCCGCACGCTGCTGGCAACCCATCTGAGAGTGGCGCCGCAGTCGATCCACGGCCACGTGCTGGGCGAGCACGGCGACAGCGAGGTGCTGTGCTGGTCGAGCGTCGAGGTTGCGACCGTCCCCTTCGAGGCTTTCGCCCGCAGTGTCGGCCGGCCGCTCACCGGTGAGGTGAAGGCGCAGGTGGATGACGGCGTTCGCAATGCCGCGTACAAGATCATCGACGGCAAGGGATCTACGTACTACGGCATCGGCGCCGGCATCTCCCACTTGGTGGGAACGATCATCAGCGATCAGCGGCGGGTGCTGACGGTTGCCACCCTCACCGAGGAGGTCGAGGGAATCGAGAACGTGGCGCTGTCGCTGCCACGCGTCGTTGGCAGGGCCGGCGTGCTGCTCGACATCGCCCCGCCGCTCAGTGACGAGGAGCACGCAGCGCTGCGGCACAGCGCCGAAGTGCTCAAGGAAGCTTCCGATCCGATCTCCTGTTGAGCTGGGTGCGCAATGGGCCTCCCTCGGCTTGTACGCGGTGCTTGCATACGGCCCCCGGCAGGTGATGATGAGCCTTTCGGGTCAGAAGCGTGAGGCTGAATTCGATGATCGAGGTCGTATCGGAAGCCGATGGCGGTCTGATTACCGTGCGCATGTCGGGCACGGTTACCGAGACTGATCAGGAACAGCAGTTTAGCAAGGTCCAGCAGCGGCCCGATTCCGAGCGGGTCGAGCGCGTGCTCCTGGACTGGTCGGAGCTGGACGGATGGGGGCCGGGCGCCCGTTCGGCGGGGACGTGGTTTGGAATGCACCATTGGGCGCTTGTCGGCCGAATCGCCATTCTCGCCGACGATAAGTGGTCGGACGAGGTCTTGCGTATCACCGATGTCTATCGTGCCGCCACTGTGCGCCGCTTCCCGCCATCGGACCGCCGTGCAGCCATCGACTGGCTCGTGGAGTAGCGCTTTGCGTAGGGTCGGCCTGGCCGGTGGCCGGGCCGCCGCCGACAGGGGGCGTTGCCCTCAGCTGCGGTGGGCTGCTCAAGGGCCAGCCTGATTTCCGCCCGGTCAGTGGTGACCGGGCGGCCATTTTCAGGTGGTCTGCTCTCCGGTCAGTACTCTACTGGCCAGTTGAAGCCGGCGCGGTGGAGGCGGGGCAAAATCTCATTCGTCAGGCGGGTGAGGCTGTCCTTGCCATCCAGGGAAAACCAGCCGATGCCGAGCCGCTCGTCACTCTGAAGCCCATCTTTGACAACGAGATTTTCTGCCTCCAACCAGTAACTGGTTTCGGTCATCAGCACTGGATAGTAATTCCTGACATACCGGACCGTGGCTTCATAAACGGCAGCATTATAGCTCTTTCCGCCACAGTAATGGTGGAATCCAACCGAGGTTTTTGTGTAGTCGATGCCGCTCATCATCGCGATCTTCGCGACGATCGAAGTGCCGCTATCGGGAATGAAATTAGGAAATGTAAATAAAACGATGTGGGTCACCGGCGCCCGTGTCCGCATAATATTGTAAACGCTCTTAAGGTCGTTCATTGCCTTTGCAGAGTAGTCATGAGGCCACCAAGCCACCGGCTCGTTGGTCATTTCATAGATGACGTGGGTTCTGTTCCGATAGCGCTCGGCGACCACCCCCCAGAACGTCTTAAGTTCGCCGAGATTATAGCGGCCTGGCTGCACCGAGTTCAGAATCATGATGTACATGTTGTTCTGCTGGGCCAGATCCACCGCCTTGTCGATCAGGGGAAGCTGCTGCGAGATATTGCGGCCCGCGTCGCTGAGCTTGACGTCCAGGCGCAGGGCGTTCAGGCCGAGGTCATGAGCGGCTTTCCAATAGGCCATATTCTGGCTGTTGATCGTGCTCCGCCAGTACGCGCCGCCGATCATCAGGCAGGCGCCGCGGAGTACGGTATTGCGGTCGGTACGAACGCCGTTCTGGCGTATCTGGACCCGACCGCGGGCCGGCGAAGCTGCCAGTGCCGCACCGGTGCCAGCACAAAGGGAGCCGGCCGCCCCGGAGGAGAGCATGGTCGCCGAGAGCACCTGCCGGGACGCCGACAGGAAACCTCTTCTGCAAAGCATCGATTTGGATCCCCTAATTCCAACGACCGCCGCTGCCCCGGCGACAGGAGAACGTCAACGGAGCGTGACGTGCATTATATGGCATGTCTGCAACTTGCGGAAGGAATCCAAGCGGAGTTGAGGCACTGGCAAGAGTTTCCTGCCTCGTGACGACGAAAGGTTGAGTGTTCCCGCAGTGGATCCAATTGGGTCAGTCCGCCGCAGCGCCGCCATCGGCGATTGCAGTGGCGGCGCTGCGGCGCTATACCCATGGCCACGAGCTTCAAATCGGGTGGTTACGCTTCCACCGCCGGTCCACACGGCAGTTCGTCGCTCCCCCTATTCGAAACTTGATCCGGTCGGCAATTCCGCCGCCCGGTAGCAGCACGGGGAGAAAGTCATGCCCAAGGGCACCGTCAAGTGGTTCAACCCGACCAAGGGATATGGGTTCATCCAGCCGGAAGATGGTTCGAAGGACGTCTTCGTTCATATCTCGGCTGTACAGCGTTCGGACCTCGGCACTCTGGTGGAAGGCCAGAAGGTGCAGTTCGACCTGGAGCGCGGCCAGCAGGGTAAGAGTTCTGCGGTCAACCTGCGCGCTGGCTGATCTGCGTTGACACACCGGGCGTTGGCTGCCGCCGACGCCCGGCTCCGGAACGCTGGCCAAGCCACATAGCCTCGCTCAGACAAGCGGTTTGGTTACGATCATCACGCTGGGGTCGTCCTCGCTTTTCGCCACCGAAAAGCCCAGTGAGCGAACAAGACCGAGCATCGGCGCATTCTCGGCAAGAACCTCGCCCCAGACTTCGCGGACGCCGCGGTTGGCCGCATAGGCGATGATCTCCGCCAGCAGCAACCGGCCATAACCCAACCCCTTGAGATCGGAACGCGTCGCACCGGCATATTCCGCCCGCATGCCGTCGGGATCGGCCGAGATGCGCATGACCCCGAGCATCTCGGGTTCCGCCGCTGCGGGATCGAAGAGCACGAACGCCATCTCGCGGTCGTAGTCGATCTGAGTGAGGCGGGCTGCCGTCCGGTGATCCAGTTGCTTGATGTGCGAGAAGAAGCGCAGCCGGCGATCCTCGGACGACTGTTTCAGCACGAACGCGTGCAGCGCCGGCTCGTCCTCCGGGCGGATCGGCCGCAGCAGCAGTTCCTTTCCGGCGCGCGATGTTACCCGTTTTTCGAGGCTGGACGGATAGGGACGGATGGCAAGGCGGGCTTCAGCCGGCTGCGTATTGGGCGCTACCCGTACGAATACCGACACGACAGTCACGCCCTCGCCGTCGGCCAGCAGCGGGTCGACATCGATGCCCGCTACCTCGGCAATCTCCGCCGGGATCTGCGATAGCTTGACCAGGACTTCGGCAATCTCGTCGAGCTGAGCCGCCGGCCGCTCGCCATAGCCCTGCAGCAGCCGGCAGACGTGCGTCTCCTCGATCATCCTCCGGGCGAGGTTGAGGTTGAGCGGCGGAAGTCCCACCGCCCGGTCGCGCAGGATACGCGACAGCTCGCCACCCTGTCCGAACACCACCATCGGCCCGAACCATCGGTCTGCGGCGATACCGACGCGCAGCTCGTGCCGGTGGGTGGCATCGATGGTGCCGCGGACGATGAAGCCGGGAAGGGGAACGCCGGGGTTGCGTTCCTGGAAAGTCCGCGCCAGCCGCCGGGCGACAGCATCGACGCCTGCCGGGGTGTCGATATCAAGGGTGACGCTGGCCCGGGCGGTGCCGGGCTTGCCCGAGTCGCGGACGCGCAGGGAGACGGGGTAGCCAATCTCCGTTGCCGCCTGCACCGCGTCTTCGGGCGACCCGGCGTCACGCGCTGGCACGACACTGATCCCGTAGGATGCCAGCAGGTGTTTGGCTTCGGTCTCGCTAAGCCATTCGCGTCCGTCGGCCACGGCCCGCTGTACCACCGTGCGCGCTTGGTTAGAGTCGCTGGCGAACAGATCCGGCGATGACGCCGGGGTCTGCATCAGCATGTCCTGGCTGCGGCGCCAGCGAACAAGCTGCATCAGCGCTTCGATTGCCGCACCCGGGCCCTCGTGCACCGGTACGTGCCGCTCGGCGAAGATCCGGCGCGTAGCATCGAGAGTGCTTTCCTCCAGCCAGACGGCGGCTACCGGTTTGCGTTCGCGCACAAGCCGGTCGGCGATGGCGCGAGCCGCCTCGACGGTATCACCTATGGCGGTGGGGGCATTGATGGCGACGATCGCATCGACGTTCTTGTCGGCGAGCAGCGGGCCGATGGCGTTCTTCCAGCGGGTGGCCGATGCGTCGGTGAAGAGGTTGACGGGATTGCGACGACCCCAGGTGCGCGGCAGGACACTGTCCAGTGCAGTCATTGTCTCCGTCGAGAGCGGCGCGAGCTGGCCGCCTTCTTCCAGGATCAGATTGGCGGCAATGTCGGCAACGCCGCGGCCGTTGGCGAGTACGGCCAGCCGGTCGCCGGTGATGCGGATGCCGGTGGCGACGGTGCCGGCGGCGGCGACGAGGTCGGCGAGACTGGGAACCGGAAGGAGTCCGGCGCGCTTGAAGGCGGCATCGTACGCCTCGGCGCGGGTGGGGCGCAGTGAGGAGACGGATGCTGCCGCTTCCGCCGGTTCGTGCCGGCCGGCGTCGAAGATGATCACCGGCTTCAGCCGGGCGGCGGCGCGCGCTGCCGACAGGAACTTGCGCGGATCGGCGATATTGTCGATGCATAGCAGCACCGCGCGGGTGTCGGCATCGAGCGCCAGATGGTCGAGGATGTCGCCGAAGTCGACATCGGCCATGTCACCGAGCGACGTCAGCATGGAGAAGCCGACGCCGCGCACCGCTGCCCAGTCGAGCATCGCGGTCATCAGCGAGCCGGACTGGCTGACGAAGGCGAGATCACCGTCCGCGGCGGCGATGTGCGACCACGAGGCGTTGACGCCGCGGTTCGGCACGATGACGCCGAGGCAGGCCGGCCCGACGACGCGCAAGGTGAAGGGCTTGGCCGCCAACAGCATCTGTGCCCGCAACGCCGCGCCCTCGTCGGCGCCGACAGCATCGAAGTCGGGGGAGACAACGATCGCGGCGCGGGTGCCGCGCGCGCCCAGTTGCGCGATCAGAGGCGGAATCTCCGGCGGCGGCAGCGCGATGACCGCGAGATCGGCCGGCATCGGCAGCTTATCGACAGAGGGATAGGCGAGCACCCCGTGCACCGACGTTTCGGTCGGATGGACCGGCATGACCGGCCCGTCGAACCCGCCGAGGAACAGATTCTTCGCCATCATACCGCCGATCGTGCGCGCCACGCGCTCGGCGGCGAACAGGGCGATAGACCGCGGGTGGAAGAGGTATTCGAGATTGGCGACGCTCAAGATAGCCTCGTTGGCCGAAGGTCGAGTTGGCAAGGGCGCCAGGATAATACCCTGCGCAAGGCTGCGTCACGGAAACGACATGCGGTTGCAGCCCGGATGCTGTTTCTTGCTGATGGGAGCTTGCTGTAGTGTCAGCCGCAACTACCGCGTCGTCGGGTATCGGGTGCCAGTGACCGTCGTCCGTGCCCGCTGCGGGCGGGGCAGACCGCGCCGCCTCCCGTGAGGTTGACGCTCCCGCTGACCTTCCGAAGGCGCCACATGACCGAGATGATCGAGAACAGGACATTTGACGAAATCCGGATCGGCGAAACCGCTTCCCTGGTGCGCGCTTTCCGCGCCGAGGACGTGGAGACCTGGGCGGCGGTGACGGGAAACCTCAATCTCGTCGATCTCGACCCGTCGCCCCTCGATTCCTCGATGTTCCCCCATGGCGCCGGCCAGGCGATGTGGGCGGCAGCACTGTTCTCCACCCTTGCCGGCACCAAGCTGCCGGGCCTGGGCTCGGTCACCGACAGCGCCAGGATCAAGTTTCTCAGGCCGGTGCCGGTGGGTCAGCAGCTGCTGGTGACGGTGACCGTCAAGGAAAAGCGCGAGGAGGGCAGCATCGTCGTTCTCGACTGCGGCTGCGCCGACGAAAACGACGAGGAGTTGCTGGTTGGCACCCTGGAGGTGACTGCTCCGCGCGAAAAGATCCGCCAGCCGGTGCGGGATCTGCCGACGGTGCAACTGGTGCGCGACGACCGCTATCGCGACTTGGTCGAGATGTGCAGGGAGCTGCCGCCGATGACCACCGCCGTGGTCCATCCCTGCAGCGACGATTCATTGAAGGGCGCGATCGAGGCGGCAGAGGCCAACCTGATCAAGCCGATCCTCGTCGGCCCTGAAAAGAAGATCCGATCGATTGCGGAGAAGGAAGGGATCGACCTTACTCCCTATCGTCTGGTTTGCACCGAGCACAGCCATCACGCCGCCGAGGTCGCGGTGCAGATGGTGCACGCCGGCGAAGCCGAAATGCTGATGAAGGGCAGCCTGCACACCGACGAGCTGCTGCACGAAGTGATGAAGAAGGACGGCGGGTTGCGCACCGAACGCCGTCTCAGCCACTGCTTCTTAATGGCGGTGCCGACCTATTCCCGGCCGATCATCGTTACCGATGCCGCGATCAACATCCTGCCGACACTCGAGGAAAAGCGCGACATTTGCCAGAATGCGATCGAACTTGCCCACGCGCTCGGCATCGAGCAGCCGAAGTTGGCGCTCCTGTCGGCGGTCGAAACGGTGACAACGAAAATTCCTTCGACCATCGATGCTGCGGCTCTGTGCAAGATGGCAGATCGCGGCCAGATCAAGGGCGCGCTGGTGGACGGGCCGCTGGCGATCGATAACGCGATCGACATCGACGCGGCAAAGACCAAGGGCATCGTCTCTCCCGTTGCCGGCCGGGCCGATATCCTCGTCGCACCCAACCTGGAATCGGCCAACATGCTTGCCAAGCAGCTGACGTTCATGGCTAATGCCGAGGCGGCCGGCATTGTCATCGGCGCCCGCGTGCCCATCATCCTCACCAGCCGCGCTGACAGCGCGCGTGCCCGCCTCGCATCCTGCGCGCTTGCCGTGCTGTTTGCGGCGGTCCTACGTCGGGGCGCGGCCTTGCTTAAAGCGGCGGAGTGACCCGACGATGGCCGATCCCGCGATCCTGGTCGTCAATGCCGGCTCCTCCAGCATCAAGTACGCCGCCTTCCGCCACGACGACAGCCCCGATCCCGTCATCCTCGGCAAGGGACAGATCGAGGGCCTCGGCACACGGCCGCGGTTCGTCGGCAAGAACGAGCACGGCGAGGTGCTGGGTCAGAATGAATGGCCGGCCGAGGGCTTCGGCCACGCCGAGGCGATGGCGTTCCTGATCGACTGGCTGGAGCACAACGAGGCGGACATCCACGTCGTCGCCGCCGGCCACCGCGTCGTCCATGGTGGCCTGCTCTACTCCCGCCCGGTGCAGCTCACCGACGCGGTGATGGCGGAGCTGCGGCAGTTCGAGCCGCTGGCACCGCTGCACCAGCCGCACAACCTTGCCGCGATCCGGGCGTTGGCCGAGCAGTTTCCCGATTTGCCGCAGGTCGGTTGCTTCGATACCGCCTTCCACCGGACCATGCCGGAGGTGGCGCAGCTCTTCGCCATTCCCTACGCGATGACCGGGCAGGGCATCCGTCGCTACGGCTTCCACGGCCTGTCCTACGAATATATCGCCCGCCGTCTGCCGGAGTTCGCGCCCGATGCATCGCGGGTGGTGGTGGCGCACCTCGGCAATGGCGTCTCCATGTGTGCGATCCACGACGGCCACAGCGTCGAGTCGTCAATGGGTTTCACCGCCGTCGACGGATTGCCGATGGGAACGCGCACCGGCGCCCTTGATCCCGGTCTGCTGCTCTATCTCATCCAGAGCCAGGGCTGGGATGCTGGCCGCGTCGAGAAGCTGCTGTACAAGGATTCCGGCCTGCTGGGGGTTTCGCAGGTCTCCAACGACATGCGGGTCCTGCTTGCCAGCAGAGAGGAGGGTGCAAGGCGCGCCGTCGAGCTCTTCTGCTACGCCATCGCGCGGCATCTGGGAGCGCTCGCCGCTGTGCTGGGCGGCATAGACGCCTTGGTCTTTACCGCCGGCATCGGCGAGAATGCCGCTCCCATCCGCGAGGACGTGCTGCGGCGCGCGGCGTGGCTGGGTATCCGCCTGGATGCTGCCGCCAATCGCGCCGGCGGGCCGCGGCTGACCACCGCCGACAGCCCGGTGTCCGCCTGGGTAATACCCACGAACGAAGAGAAGATGATCGCCATCCACACCCGGGACCTGCTGGCGGCGGCGTGATTCCGGGTCGCCAATCCTGAACATTGAGGGAGAACGACGATGACGACAGCCTCCGACGATGCCGCGCTGCGCCCGACGCCCATCAGCCAGCAGCCGCTGCAGGGCAAGAAGGCGCTGGTTGTCGGCATCGCCAACAAGGACTCGATCGCCTTTGGTTGCGCCCGGGCCTTCCGCGCCTTCGGTGCCGACCTTTCAATCACCTACCTCAACGACAAGACCAAGCAGTTCACCGCACCGCTGGCCGCGGCTCTCGATGTCGAGGACGCGCTCTTCCTGCCGTGCGACGTGCGCGAACCCGGCCAGATCACGGCGGTGTTCAAGGCGATCGAGGAGACGTGGGGCAAGCTCGATATCCTGCTCCACTCCATTGCCTTCGCGCCGCGCGACGATCTGCACGGCCGTGTCACCGACTGCTCGCTCGACGGCTTCCTGCAGACGATGGACATCTCGGTGCACTCGCTGATCCGCATGGTGCGCAAGGCCGAGCCGCTAATGAAGGACGGCGGGACGATCCTCACCATGAGCTATTTCGGTGGCGAGAAGGTGGTACCGCACTACGGTATCATGGGGCCGGCCAAGGCGGCGCTGGAGGCCTCCGCCCGCTACATGGCCTACGAGCTGGGCGAAAAGGGTATCCGCGTCAATGTCGTTTCGCCGGGACCGGTGATGACGCGGGCTGCCTCCGGCATCGACCGCTTCGACGAGCTGCTGGCGCAGACCAAGGAAAGATCGCCGGCTCGCCGGCTGGTCACGGCGGAAGAGGTGGGCATGGCGACGGCGGCGCTTGCCTGCGACTTCGCCGGCATTGTCACCGGCGAGACCCTCTACATGGACGGCGGCTACAACATCATGGCGGGGTGAGTCACC
>JAEULG010000054.1 GCA_016793875.1 Rhodospirillales bacterium
TCCCGCCGCTCCAGATCGAAGGTGATGGTGACGTCCAGCAGGGAATGGACGAGGGCGATGACCACGGCGCAGGCGACGCCGCCGAGCAGCGGCTCCGGGATGCTGTATTTGCGCAGGACCGGCGAGCGCCGCAGGATGACGTGCCCGAGGAAGAACACGCACATGGCGATCGTCGTTGTGTTGAACACATCGAGCTTTACGATCATCGGCCAGCGGTCCGGACGTCCTTGCCTCCCGTCGCGTTGCCGGCTAGCGGCACCGCGCCCTCTTGTTAATGCTCGCAGATGCAGCATGGCTACCGAAATCGTTGATGCCGCCCTCCCCGCCCCGACCGGCCCAGTCTGCAGCCGGCAGCCGGCTCCTCTTCGGATCCAGTCCTTGGACATCGCCGCGGAACTACCGGGGGATTCGCGCATTAGCCGGTTCCACCGGGAGGACTGAGGAGACGATGATGAAAGCAACACCAGCGCTGTCGGCGGCCTTCGCGCTGCTGGCCGCCAGTGCGCTATCGGGACCGCCGGCTGCGAGTGCTGCCGCGCCGGAAGCTGGGCTCATTCTGGCACAGGGCAGCGCCCCCCATACCGGGACCGGCCTCGAAAATACGCCGCCCCCGGCGGAGAAGATGGAGCAGCCGGCCCCCCCGAAGCCGCCCTCCAATCTTCCGGGTGGCGACGGGGTGCAGGGAACGGCGCCGCATACCGGCACCGGGCTCGGCCGCGATACCCCGCCGCCGCAGACGACAGAGCCGCCGCCGACGATGCCCCAGCGCGGCAAGACCACCGAGGACAACGCCGGCGTACCCGAGAAGCGGATGGGCGAGAAGCCCACTCCCTAGCCGAGTCCAGGCGGCTGGCCGAAGGGCGCGGGCTGCTACCCCGCGCCCTTCGGTCAAAACGGCAGAATGATGTCCATGATCTGAGTCCCCCAGCGCGGCTGCTGCAGGTCACTCAGCGTGCCACGGCCGCCGTAGCCGACGCGCATTTCAGCGATCCGCTCGTGCGAGATGGAGTTGTCGGCCTCGATGTCCTGCGGCCGTACGACGCCCACCAACATCAGTTCGCGCAGCTCGTAGTTCACCCGCACCTCCTGGCGGCCCATGATGGCCAGCGAGCCGTTGGGAAGCACCTGGGTGACCAGGGCGGCGAAGGTCAGCTCCAGCTTCTCGGCGCGGCCGATATTGCCGTCGCCGGCGGTGTTGGCCTTGGAGCCAAAGGCGAACAGATCGGCATTATCGACATCCTGCCCGAATATCTTCCCTAACTTTGTCTCGTAGCCGAAGATGGAATCGATGCCGAGCGCCTGCTTGTCCTCGCGTTTGCGCTTGGTCAGGTTCTGCATCTTTGCGCTATCGTCGAGCCGCAGGCGCACCGTCAGGGTATCGCCCACGTCCTTGGCGCGGATGTCCTTGAAGAAAGCGCGGGCGCCCGTGCGCCACAGCGAGTTGGGGTTGTCGAGGATCGGCTGCGGCCCCGGCATCGGCAGGTTGACCGGCCGGTAGCCGGGCTGCGCCTGCGGATTGACGATTGGCGAGATCGCCGGCTCACGGCCAACTTCAGACAGCCGGCTGACGGTGTTGCAGCCCGTGGTCGACGCCAGCAGCGCCAAGGCCAGCGGCAGCAGCGGATAGCGGTGCGCGCTCATCTCCCTCTGCGCTCCGTCACTGTGCCGCCGGCCGGCCGCCGGCCAGCACTTCCACCTGTCCGTCGGCCCGGACGACGCCGCCCACCACCGTCCGGCTCTGTGCGTTGGCGACCCGAATGGTATCGCCGACGGCACCTTCGTCGAGCGCCTGGCCTCGCGCGGTCAGCCGCATGTTCGGCGTGCCAAGAATGATCGTTACCAGCGCGCCACGCGCGACCGCCACCGGCCGCTTCAGATCGACGGTGACCACCGGCACCCCCTGCGGCAATGACCGTCGCGGCATCCGCCCGATCATCTCCGCCGGATCGCGGGCGATATTCGCGGCCGGCGGCCGATCGCCCATCGACACCCATTCCAGGTCGTCCTCGGCGATCGTCCGGCCGGCGGGCAGCGGCCGGATCGGGACCGGAACCTGGGTCTCGCGCACCAGCCGACCGATCGCCGAGATGCGCTGCGGCGCCGATCCGCCCGGCGCCGTCGCCAGCACCGCGGCGACGAACCGCTGCGTCGCTGGCTGGTAGCTGATCCGCTCGACGACCAGCGCGGCGTCCGCCGCCAGCGGCGCCGTCGCCGATAGCCCGGTGAAGTCGATGCTGGCGCCACGGACGTCGACCTGCCGTCCCGCCAGCGCCGCCAGCACCGCTTCCTCCAGCATCGCCGTGGCCAGCTTCTGCGTCGTCATCCGCAGCACCGCATCGTGCGGATCAAGAGGCTGCGCGGCCTGACCCGCGGGTGTCGCGCCGAAGACGACGAAGCACGTCGCCAGCAGCAGGGGCATACGCATCAACAGCTCCCTCACCGAACGTTGCCGACGGTCGCCAACATCTCGTCGGCGGCCTGAATGACCTTCGAATTCATCTCGTAGGCGCGCTGCGCCGAGATCAGGTTGGTGATCTCCTCGACGGCGTTGACGTTGGAAGTCTCGAGGAAGCCCTGCTGCAGGCTGCCGAACCCCAGCGCCTGCGGCTGACCGATCACCGGGGCGCCCGAGCCCACGGTCTCGCGCAGCAGGTTGCCGCCGATCGCCTCCAGCCCCGCCTCGTTGGGGAAGACGGCGAGCTGGATCTGTCCGACGTTCTGCAGTTCCACTTGGCCGTCGATCTTCGCCAGCACTTCGCCGCTCTGGTTGATGGTGACGTCGACGGCATCCACTGGCACGGCGATCGCCGGTTGCACCAACCGGCCGTCGTGCGTGACGATCTGACCATCAGCGTTGAGCTGGAAGGTGCCGTCACGGGTATAAGCGGTGGTGCCATCGGGCATGCCCACCTGGAAGAAGCCTTTGCCCTGGATGGCGAGGTCGAACGGATTGTCGGTCGTCGTCAGGTTGCCCTGGGCGTGGATGCGATAGACCCCGGCGAGCTTGACGCCGAGGCCGATCTGCACGCCGGTCGGAACCACCTCGCCGTTCTCCGACGACGTCGAGCCGCCCCGCCGCAGATTCTGGTAGAGCAGATCCTGGAACTCCGTGCGCCGGCGCAGAAAGCCGGTGGTGTTCATGTTGGCGAGGTTGTTGGACACCACTTCGACATTGCGCTGCTGCGCAAGCATTCCGGTTGCCGCGATGTTGAGGGCTCTCATGGGTCTTCAGCTTTCCTGATTGCCGCCGCTCATCCGGCGTAGGTCTGCAGCATCTTGTGGAGGCGGTCGTCCTCCCGGTCCGCGAGCTTGCGCGCTTGGTCGTAGGCGCGCTGCACTTCGATCAGCCGATCGATCTCGGCGATCGGCTCGACGTTCGAGCCTTCCAGCATGCCCTGGCGTATGCCCGGCAGGACCACCGGCCGCGGCGCCTCGTCACCAGCCGCCAGCAGCCCGCCCTCACCCGCCTGCAGCCGCTGCGGCCGCGCGAACCCGACCACATCGAGCTTTCCGAGGATGCGCGACTCGCTGGAGATCGTGCCGTCCTGAGCGATGGCGACGTTGGCATCGTCGAAGCCGATCTGCACCGGCGCGCCGTCTGCCACCACCGGAAACCCCTGCTCGGAAACCAGTTCTCCGGTCTCGTTCAGTCGCAGATGACCGTCGCGGGTGTAGCGCGGGCCCATCGGCGTCGAGACGACGAGATAGCCTTCGCTTTCGATGGCGACGTCGAGGTCGCCGCCGGTCTCGCGCAGGCCACCGACAGAAAGGTCGCGGACGCTCGCCACATCGCGAACCAGGGCAACGGCGTCGCCCATCCGCTCGCCACCCGAAGGGGTCGGAACAAGGTGCTCGGCAAACAGCAGCCGACCGGCCTTGAAGGCGGTGCTGTTCATGTTGGCGAGGTTGTTGGCGACGACGTCGAGTTCCTGCCGCAGCGCGTTCTGGCGGGTCAAGGCGACGAGCAACGAGGTTTCCATGGGCGTTGAGCGCAGAGCCGGTGGTTCCTGGCCGGCCTGGCGCAAACTCCGTGCCTATTGGAGAAACACAGTATATTTCAATATCGTAGCAAAAGAACGCACGCCGCGCCGGGCGCCTCCGCCCGGCAAGTAACGGCGCGCCATCCGGTAATTCTTGCCGATCACGGCAGCAAAACGACCCAAACGGGTTGTTAACCCCTGCCGCCTAGACTGCCGCCGGAGCGATCCTCCGAGGCCCGCCGGTGGCGGACATAAGGAACGGCGATGGCGAGTGCACTGACAAGCGACGACGAACCCCAGGACGAGGCAGCGATCGCCCCGCCGGCGCTCGGCAGCAGCAGGAAGCGGCCGCTGATCATGGCCGCCGGGGCGCTCGCACTGATTGCCGCAGGTCTCGGCAGCGCCTGGTTCTCCGGCCTTCTCGGCGGAGCGGCGGACGATGCAGCCGTGGAGCGTGCGGACGCCGCGCCCGTATACTACGCGCTTCCCGAAATCCTCGTCAGCCTCAACACCGCCGAGCGGCGCTCGACGTTTCTCAAGGCGAAGCTGAGCCTGGAGCTGGCGCGTTCATCCGATGAGTCCCGGATCCAGGCGCTGATGCCGCGGATCGTCGATTACTGCCACGTCTACCTACGCGAACTGCGCGTCGAGGAGGTCCGCGGATCGGCCGGCAGTGCCCGGCTGCGGGAGGAGTTGCTGCGTCGGATCGCAGCGGCGGTGTCGCCGATCGCCGTCCGCGACGTCCTGTTCGACGAGCTGTTCGTTCAGTAGGGCGCAGCAATGGTCGCTTCGATGGAGCGGTTTGACGGAAGCGAGGCCCGGACGAACGCGGCCCCGCCGCCGACAATCGCCGCCGCCGATGACTGGGTGTCGTCTGCTGGCGGCGCGCCCCCCGAACGGCCGAGCGCTACGCTGAACCAAGACGAGATCGACAGCCTCCTCGGTCGCCCCACCGCCGGCGAGTATCCCGGCATCCACTCCATCCTCAACAGCCCGCTCGTCTCCTACGAGCGGCTGCCGATGCTGGACGTGGTGTTCGACCGGCTGGTCCGGCTGATGTCCACCGGCATGCGCAACTTCACCTCGGACAATGTCGAGGTGACGTTGGAGAGCGTCACCAGCGTCCGCTTCGGCGAGTACCTGGAAGGCGTCCCGGGCTCCGCCATGCTCGCCGTCGTCAAGGCGGCGGAGTGGGACAACTACGGCCTGCTCACCATCGATGCGGCGCTGATCTATTCCATCGTCGATGTCCTGCTGGGCGGCCGGCGCGGGACGGCGGAAATGCGCGTTGAAGGCCGCCCCTACACGACGATCGAACGCTCGCTGGTGCAGCGGATGGTTCAGGCCGTGCTGGCCGACCTCAGCGCTGCCTTCGAGCCGGTCAGCCAAGTGAGCTTCCGCCTCGAACGCCTGGAGACCAACTCGCGCTTCGCCACCATCTCGCGGCCTTCCAATGCGGCCATCGTCGCCCGGCTGCGCATCGACATGGAGGAGCGCGGCGGCCAGTTGCAGCTGCTGCTGCCCTACGCGACGCTGGAACCGGTGCGCGAGGTGCTGCTGCAGATGTTCATGGGCGAGAAGTTCGGGCGCGATCCGATCTGGGAGGCGCATCTCGCGCAGGAGCTGTGGTCCACCGAGGTCGAGATGACCGCGGTCATGGCCGAGCGCGACCTGCCGCTGGTGGATGTCTTCAGCCTGCAAGTGGGCAGCCGGATCATGTTCACCGTCACCGCCGACTGCTCGGTCCGCATGCATTGCGGCGGCGTGCCAATGTACACGGCGAAGATGGGCCGGCGCGGCAGCCACATCGCCGTGCAAATCGAAGACCGCATCCCCAAGACCGAAGCGGAGCGCTGAACAATGCCCTGGAGCCTTGTCCTGGACGCGATGGTCGCGGTGCTGCTCGCCGCCTGCATCGCTGCCACCCTCATCCTCGAACGCCGGCTCACCGGGCTGCGCGCGGGCCGCAGCGAGATGGAGAAGCTGATCCGCAGCTTCCAGGAGGCGACCGATCGCGCCGACCATGGCGTCAGCGGCCTGAAGATCTCGGCGCAGGCGCTGCAGGAACGGATCGATGCGGCGCGCGCGCTCGCCGAGGATCTGCAGTTCCTGATCGAGCGCGGCGGCGCCGCCGCCGATCGCCTGGAGAACGAGATCCGCGCCGCCCGCCGGCAGGAAGCGCGGACGAGGCCGCCGTCGCCGGGTCTGGCCGCCACCGCCACACCGCCACGGGCCGGCCCCGGCCCGCGCTCGGCTGCCGAGTTGCACCTGCTGGCGACGATGCGCGCGGCACAGGGCTGAGGGCACACTTCCGATGACGACCCCCCGGCGCTTCTTCCGGCTCCTTCCCGCGCTTCTGATGGCGGCGGTGCTGCTCCTCGGCGTGAAGACGCACGAAATCTTTCGCGCTCTCGGCGGCGAGACGGCACCGTCGGCGATTTCCCCTGCTTACGCGGAAACACCGCTCGCCGCCCCGGCCCAGGCATCCCCCTCGGCCGCCCACAGGGAGGATCCCGCAAGCCAGCACCGGCCGGCAACGATGCCTCCTGCACCGAGCGCGTCGCCCGCAGCCGCGGCGCCCCTGCCGCAGCTTCCCAGCACCGAAGAGATGCAGGTCCTGCAGCAGCTTTCGGCGAGGCGCCAAGCGCTCGACGCACGCGCTGAGGAGCTGGAGCGCCGCGCCGATCTGCTGCGCGCCGGAGAGGCCCGGCTCGACCAGAAGCTGCGGGAGATGCAGGACGTCGAGGCGGTGCTTCAGGGCCTGCTGAAGACCCAGGGCGCCCAGCAGGAGGCACAGATCCGCTCGCTGGTAAAGATCTACGAGAATATGAAGCCCCGCGATGCGGCCCGGATCTTCGAGGAGTTGGAGATGCCGACGCTGCTGCAGGTGGTCGAACGCATGAGCGAGCGCAAGCTGGCGCCGGTAATGGCCGATATGAACCCGGCGAAGGCGCGCAAGGTGACCGAGGAGCTTGCTCGCCAGCGTCAGTTCACCCGGCCGGTGGGCCGCGGTTGATCCCTTCGACGAGGAGCCCCCGCATGGGAAATCCGCGACGGCGGGCATGGAGCAGCGGCTCTGCCCGCAGCAACATCTGGCCGACCTTCATCGCCCTGAACATCGCCCTCTTCGCGTTCTTTGCGATGATGGTCAGCGCCTCCGAACCGGAAGCCCCGATCGCAGGGGCGATCCTCGCAAGTGTAAGGCAGACCTTTTCCGGCCCCGGCGACGGTGGCGAGGAGGCGCTGTTCGCCGCCGGCCGATCGACGCTGGCCGAGCTGGGCGGTGATCTGCGCGGGGTTCTGCGCATCGCCCGGATCAGCCAGCCGGGGCGCGGGAGCGAACTGCGGGTGAGCGTGCCGCTATCCAGCCTCTTCGACGGCGAGGCGATCGAGCCCACTCCAGCAGCGACGCCACTGCTCGACCGGATCATCGCCGCTCTGAGTGTATCGCCGAATGCTCCGCGCCTGAGCGCGATGCTGACGCTGCCGGACGAAGGGCAGGAAGCGCCGACGACGCCAGGCTCACCCATCGGCCTGCCGCTGGCAGCCCGGCGAGCCGCCGCCCTCGCCGGTGTCCTGGCCCACCGCGGCGCGCCGCCCGCGGCCATCGTCGCCGGCATCGGCAGTACCGCTGGCGGCACCGCGCTGATCGTCTTCCGCTTCCGGCCCTCCCCAGACGGCCAACAGCCATGATGGCGGCGAGGCGGCGCCGGCCACCGCCGGACGCACCACCGCCGCCCTGGATGATCACCTTCGCCGATCTCGTCTCGCTTCTGCTCACCTTCATGGTGATGCTTTTCGCCACATCGGCCGTCGCGCCGGATCGATGGCAGCAGGCGACGGCGTCGCTGGAGCAGACCATCGACTGGCCGGGCCGGCAGCAGCCGCAGGCAAAGGCGCGCCTCGGCATTGGTGCCGGCGAGCCTGCCGCTGCCCTCGATCTCGACTATCTCGCCGAAGTGCTGCGCACGGCGCTGTTCGGGATGGCGGTCGGTGGCGATGCCCGCATCGTCCGGCAGGACGACCGGCTGGTGCTGATCCTGCCTCGCCTGGCCTTCGTCCCGGGCGAAGCAGGGCTGGCCGATCCATCGGCAGCAGCGATCCTGGCCGGCCTGATCCCGACCCTTCGTGGCATCAGCAATGCGGTCGCGCTGGCCGGCTATGGCGACGCTCCGGCGATTCGCCGCACGGGCGAGCCGGCTGGATCCGATTGGGAATTGCCGTTGGCGCGGGCGCTCGCGGTGGCGAGGATTCTGGCTGCTGCCGGCTTCGATCGGCCGGTCGGATGCTACGCCCTTGCCGAGAGTCCTGCCGATGAGCTAGGGGACACCTTCAAAGACGCGTCGCCGGCCGCCGCAAGCCGCGTCGACCTGGTGTTCTACGCGAGCGCCAAGAATGGACGGTGAGATCGAACAAATCGCACGCCGCCGCCGGATCTGGCTGGCCAGCAGTGGCGTCGCCCTGCTGCTGGCCGCGGGAACGCCGGCCGCCGCGGATGCCGTCCGTATCGATGCTCAGCCGCAGGGCGCTCAGGCACGGATCACGCTGACCTGGCCGTCACCGGTCGCGATGCGCACGGAAGTGCGCGACGGCCGGCTGACGCTGCGCTTCGACCGGACGGTTGAAGCCGATCTTGCCGTTCTCGGCCAGCTTGACGCATTTGTCGGGCCGCCGGTGCTCACCGAGGATCGGCAGTCCCTCGGCCTGCCGCTGCAACAGGGCGTCACCGCGTTGGCCTTCGTCGAGGGCAGCCTCGTCACCATCGAGCTGCTCCGGCATGGGCGGGCCCCCGTCGGGGCCTTAGCCACCGGCGATGCCGTACCGGCGACGCCGCCGCCGCCGGCGGTTGCCGTACGCAGCGGCCAGCATCGCGGCTACAGCCGGCTCGTCTTCGACTGGAAGCAGAAGGTGGGCTACCGCGTTGACCGCACCGACGACGGCGTCGTCGTCACCTTCAACCAGCCGGGGGAGATTGATCCGCGGCAACTGCAGCGCGCCTACCTCCGCTACCTGCGGGGCGCCGGCAGCGAACGCAGCGGCACCGAGACAAAGGTGATGCTGCAGACGACCCCCGGCTCGCCGGTACGCGACCAGCAGGATGGGAAGAGCGTCGTCATCGATATCCTGGCGCCGGTGGCGGAGCAGGCCGCGGCAGTCGCTCCGCCCCCGGCCGCACCAAGCGCACCTCCGCGCATACCGTCTCCGCCCACACCGCTCCCGGCAACCACGCCGCCGTCCTCCCCTGCCGCTATCACCCCTGCCTCGGCAGTGCCTGCGTCAGCACAAGAAAAGCCGGTAGAGCCGGCCGAACTCCGCCTCGACTGGGGTGTTCCGACCGCCGCGGCCGTCTTCTCCCAGGGCGATATCCTCTGGGTGGTGTTCGACCGGCCATCGCAGCGCGATACCGCCTCGCTGACGCAAGCCGCGCGCGGCGCTGTGCAACACATCGACCAGCAGCCGGACGCACGGGCAACCGTGCTGCGCCTCTACCTGCGCAACGGTCTGCGGCCGCAGCTCGACCGCGACGGCCTCGCCTGGGTTCTCCGCTTCTCCGGCGATGCGCCGGCGCGCCCACAGCCAGTCCAGCCGCAGGTGGACGCCGGCGGCGAAGGGGGCCCGCGGCTGATCCTGCCGGTTGCCGAGCCGGGCGAGCCGCTGGCCCTGACTGATCCGTCCACCGGCGAGACGATTATCGTCGTACCGGTCATCCCGCTGAACGCTGGACTCGATCGCTCCTGGCGTTACCCGCAATTCGCGCTGACCGAGACCACCCAAGGGATCGTTGTCCGGCCAAAGATCGACACCTTGCGGGTGCGCTCCCTTCGCGACGGCGTCGAGGTCAGCAGCAGCGACGGACTGGTGCTTTCCGTGGCCCCGTCGACCCCGGGCCAAACGCCTCCTCCCGGACAAACGGAAAGCCTGCTGATGGCATCCGAATGGAATGCCCCCCGCGGCCGCAGCTTCGCCGGCCAGCGCCAGGCGCTAGAGCGCGCCGTTGTCGATGCCACGCCCACCGCCCGGGCGCCGGCTCGCCTGAGGCTGGCACAGTTCCTTCTCGGCCGCGGCTTTGCCCTGGAAGCCGGTGGCGTCCTGGCCGTCGCGGCGCAGCAGCATCCCGAACTGCCGGATCAGCCGCGCTTCCGGCTGCTCCGCGGCGCCGCCGAGCTTCTCGCCGGACGAAACACCGAGGCAAGAGACGATCTTCGCCAAGCGCTCGCGACCGGCGGTGGCGACGAGGCGCGGCTATGGGCAGCAGCGGCACGGACCGCAGCGGGCGAGCCGGTCGAGCCCGCCAATCTCGCGCTGCTGCCGCAATGGACGACGCTGATGCTCTCCTACCCGCCGGAGGTGCGCGCTCCCCTGGCGGCGCTGCTGGCAGAGGCCGCGATCGATGCCGGCCGGCTCGACGAGGGGCAGCGGCTCATCGAGGTCGGACGCGCCGCCGGCGGAAGTGCCGGGAGGCGGGCGCAGCTCAGCTACCTGGAAGGGCGGCGCCTG
>JAEULG010000059.1 GCA_016793875.1 Rhodospirillales bacterium
CGCTTCGCTTGGACGACGCTGCCGCGTCGCCCACATGCCCACAGCGACAACAACCGCAACAGCCGCCTCGTGCGGCGTGATCGAGACGAAAGGGGCCGGCCAGCTTCCAATCAAGAACGATGGGCGAGTGGTCTCGCTCAACAGCCCGTTGACGAAGTCTGCCGGGTCTGACTCCATGGGTTGATCAGGGATTTTGGGGGATTGCCCCGGATGGCGTTGGGTCGGCAGGGGGATCGGCAAGGTGATCTGGTGGTGACGTGGCGGGAGATGCCGCGGTCGCCGGGGCACGTTTTCTACGATCGGCTTCAGCGGGTGCTGATCGCGGCCGACTTCGACGCCTTCGCGGAGGCGACCTGCAAGCCGTACTACGCGGCGAAGATGGGCGCACCGTCGGTTCCACCCGGCCGGTATTTCCGGATGCACATGGTCGGCTACTTCGAGGGCATCGACTCTGAGCGCGGGATCGAGTGGCGCTGTGCGGACTCGCTGTCGCTGCGGGAGTTTCTGCGCCTGCGGACGGCCGAGCGGGTGCCGGACCACTCCTGGCTGTCCAGGACGCGAAGCCGCCTGCCCGCCGAGGTTCACGAGACGGTGTTCGGCTGGGTGCTGGCACTGATCGCCGAGCACGGCCTGGTGAAAGGCGAGCGGATCGGCGTCGATGCCTCGACGATGGAGGCGAACGCCGCGCTGCGGACGATCGTGCGCCGGGACTCCGGCGAGACCTACCGCGAGATGCTGAAGCGGATGGCCGCGGAGAGTGGCATCGAGACGCCCTCGGCCGAGGATCTCATTCGCCTGGACCGGGCACGCAAGGGCAAGAAGCTGTCCAACCAGGACTGGGTGAGCAAGACCGATCCCGAGGCGAAGATCGCCAGGATGAAGGACGGTACCACACATCTGGCCTACAAGCCGGAACACGCCGTCGATCTCGACACCGGCGCGGTGATCGCGGCCGAGATCCACTCGGCGGACCAAGGCGATACGACGACGTTGGCGGGCACGCTGGAGGCGGCGGCGGCGAACCTGGCGAAGGTCGAGAGAGCACCCACGGTGGCCGAGCCCGCCGAACTCGTCGCCGACAAGGGCTATCACTCCCGGGCGGTGCTGAAAGACCTCGACGGCGGCGTCTGGAAGACGCGCCTCGCCGAGCCGCAGCGCACGGCGCTGCTCCGCTGGCGCGGCGATACCGAGGCCCGCGACGCCGTCTACGCCAACCGCAACCGCCTGCGCTCCGGCATCGGCAAGGCGGCGATGCGAAAACGGGCCGAGATCGTCGAGCGGTCGTTCGCTCACACTCTCGAACGCGGCGGCATGCGCCGGGCCTGGCTGCGCGGTCGGGAAAACGTCCACAAGCGCTACCTGATCCACGTCGCCGGCCACAACCTCGGCATCCTGATGCGGCATCTGATCGGCGCCGGCACGCCGAAGGAGGCGGTCGCCCGCGGCCGGGTACTGCTGCTGTTCGTCGTTCACCGCGAGAAAATCCTTGCGATGCTCCTCTTCGCTGTCCCTGACGCGGACGGTCGGGGCGACTGCGGCCTCCTCATCGTTGCCGTCACCGCCAAGCCGACATGATCACGACGGACATATCATCAACGGGCTGGTAACGGTGTGCCTGGGCGAGCAGCCGCTTGAGGGAATGATCGGGCGCGCGCCGAGGCTCGCTGCCGTCGATCAGCAGCCGCATCTCGAGCCCAACGCGCCGGAGCGCACAGACGACCTTGAGGATGACGGCGGGCGCTTCTCCCCCGGGTGCCGCGCCGATCAGCAGCGGCAGCTGGCCGGGGCGCAGGTGAATGGCAAGCTCCGGTGCGCCGAGGTCGGCGCGGGCAATCACGGCCCGAAGCAAGCGATGCCGCTCGCCCCACGGCCGGGTGTGCCAGCCGGCGGCAAGGGCAGCGGTTTCCGCCACGATCCGCGAGCGCTCCGGCAAATCGGCGACGATGCCGTCCAGCGCATCGAGTACCGCGCCGCTGTCGGCGAGGAACCGGCAGATGCGCTCTTCCACCGCGGTCTCGAGATCGCCGGCCGGCACCCTGCGGCCCTGCGGCGAAGCGGCACGGCGCTCGCCGATCAGCGAGCGCGAGACGTAGTAGCGGTAGCGCCGTCCACACTTGTTGGCGTGGCTGGGCGTCATCGGCGCGCCGGCCTGATCGAAGAGAACGCCGGCGAGCAGGCTCGCTTCGGCGGCATCAATCCGCTGGGCGTGGTCGCTGCGGTTGTCGGCGAGGGTGCGCTGCACCTCCTCCCACAGGGCCGCATCGATGATCGCTTCGTGTTGGCCGGGATAGGCCGTCCCCTTGTGGACGACCTCGCCGCGATAGAGGCGGTTCTGCAGCAGGCGGTAGAGGGTGGTGCGCGGGAACGGCGTGCCGCCGCTGTAACGGCCGAAACGGTCGCATCGCCGCTTGCTGACGATGCCGTCGCGGTCGAGCTCCTCCTTGAGCGCGCGCACGCAGCCCAGCCGGGCGTAGCGGGCAAAGATGGAGCGGACGGTCTCGGCTTCGCCCGCGTTGACGACGAGTTGGCGCTCGTGGACGTCGTAGCCCAGCGGCGGCATGCCGCCCATCCACAGGCCCCGCTGCTTGGAGGCGGCGATCTTGTCGCGGATGCGCTCGGCGGTCACCTCGCGCTCGAACTGGGCGAAGGTCAGCAGCATGTTGAGGGTCAGCCGGCCCATCGAGGTGGTGGTGTTGAACGCCTGCGTGACCGAGACGAAGGAGATGCCGGTACGGTCGAACACCTCGACCAGCCGGGCGAAGTCGTGCAGGGAGCGGGTCAGCCGGTCCACCTTGTAGACGACGACGGTATCGATGTGACCGCCCTCGATGTCGGCCAGCAGCCGCTGCAGCGCCGGCCGCTGCAGGGTGGCGCCGGAGATGCCGCCGTCGTCGTACATCTGCGGCAGGCACACCCAGCCCTCGTGCCGCTGGCTGGCGATGAACGCGGCACACGCCTCGCGCTGGGCATCGAGCGAGTTGAAGTCCTGCTCGAGGCCGTCTTCCGACGACTTGCGGGTGTAGACGGCGCAGCGGACGCGGCTGCGCGGTTCAGTCGCCGGCGTCTTGCGCACGGTCTGCTCCTTTGCCTTTCCGCGGCTTTGCCAGCCCGAAGAAGCGCGGGCCGGACCAGTGGGCGCCGGTGATGGCGCAGGCGATCTCCGACAGCGAGCGCCAGCGCTGGTCCCGCCAGGCGAAGCCGTCCTCCAGCACCAGCACGCTGTGGGTTTCGCCCCGCCACTCGCGCAGCAGCCGGACGCCGGGCTTCAGGCGCACCTCCCGGCGGCGGTCCGCATCGCCCGGGCGATCCGCACCGGCAAGCTCCGCCAGCCGGCGCTGGGCCGCGGCGCCGAGGCCGCCCAGCGCCCGCTCCTGCCGCTTCCAGGCGATGCCCAGCAGCAACAGCTCGCGGCGTACCCGCGGTGGCGGC
>JAEULG010000065.1 GCA_016793875.1 Rhodospirillales bacterium
GTCCTGTTCTAGCCTGGAAGGGAAGAGTCCCTCCGCAGGGGGGTCAGCCGGACAGGGCGGCCCGTTCGGCCACGCCGCCCTCCAGCAGGATCACCTCGTCGGCGATGTCGATCCACGCCTGGCGGTGGGAGATCGCCAACACCGTCATCGAGCGCGAGATGGCTTTTATGTTCTCGCAGATCTCCAGCTCGGTCTCGATATCGAGCGCGCTGGTCACCTCGTCGAGGATCAGCAACTTCGGCTGGTGGACGATGGCGCGGGCGAGCGCAATGCGCTGGCGCTGGCCGCCGGAAAAGCGGGCGCCCTTCTCGCCCACCTCGGTCGCCAGCCCCTCGGGCAGGCGGGCGATGAACTCGGCGGCGCCGGCGATGCGCAACGCTTCCATCGCCTGCGCCTCGCTGATCGCCGGATCACCCAGGGTGATATTGGCAAGAATGGTGTCGTGCAGCAGGATGAGTTCCTGCGGCACGTAGCCGATGCTGCGTCGCCAAGCGCGCAGGTCGATGTCGCCGAGCGGCACGCCATCGATCAGGATCTCACCGCGCTCGGGGCGGTAGAAGCCGAGCAGCAGGTCGGTGAGCGTCGTCTTGCCGGTGCCGGAAGGACCGACGATCAGCGTTAGCTTGCGCGCCGGAATGCGCAGGCTGAGGTTGTCGATGATCGGCGTCTCGCCGAAAGAGAAGCGGACGTTGCGGAAAGTGCAGGCGACGTCGAGCGAGGGCGTCTGGCTGCCGAACACCGGCTCGCGCGCCTGCTGCGCCTCCTCGGTCATGTGGCGGACGGACAGATAGGCGCTCTCGGCGGCGATCGCCTCCTGGTACTGCGCCTGGACCCGGCCCAGTGTCTGCACCGTGCGCTGCAGCAGCACCCCCATCACCACGACCGTGGCGATGGGCATCTGCGCGTACGTGACGAGGATGTAGAAGCCGCCCGCCATCATGATCATCAGCAGCGGCTCCTGCAGGTTGTTCAGCAGGTTCTTGCTGATCATCTCCCAGCGCACCGCCGAGCGGATCTGCTCGATCTTGCGTGTGAACAGGCGCGCAAACTCGTCCTCGCGGGCCATCGCCTTCAGCGGCTTGATGCCGATGATCGCATCGCTCAGCCGGGTGACCAGTTCGCGCGAGCGCTTGATATTGCGGCGTCCCGCCTTGTCGGCCATGCGCACGAACGAGTGCATCGACAGCACGACGATGCCGCCGACGACCATCGAGACCGAGGCGAGCTGCCAGGAGACGGCAAACGCCACGGCGACATTGATGAACGTCTGGATGGCATTGGAGATGTAGCGGGAGATCATCAGGTAGAGCAGACCGGACATCGTCGATTCGAGGCCGACGCCGTTGACGAGGATGCCGGTGGGCTTGCTGGTGAAATAGGCCCACCGCGCCTTCAGCAGCGCTCCAATCAGATCTTCCCGCAACGTGTTGCCGACGTTGGCGACCGCGCGGGAGACGTAGATCATCGCCAGCACGGTCAGCGCCGCCTTAACCACGACGGCCAGCACGATCACCAGCAGCAGCATCCCGAGGCTCGGCTCGATGCCGATGCCATGCAGCGTCTCGACGACGGCGCGGCCGGCCAGCGAGGTCGCATGGTCGCCATCATCGGCCACCAGCGAGATCAGCGGCACCATGCTGGCGATGCCGAAGCCCTGGGCGACGCTGGCGAAAAGCAGGCACAGCACCACGATCCAGGGATTGGCGCCCTTGAAGGAGAAGAACAGTCGAGCCAATCTGATCATTGGCGGTACGGATCCAGGCTGGACGCCGGCCGACCAAGCGCCAAACGGCGCGGCCGGCGGACGAGAGAGCGAACGGCGCGGCGTCCCGATCGCGAGTGTCCATGACTTAGCAGACGCTGGCCCCCTTCTCTACCCTGCGATGCTGCCGTCTGCAGGCTGCTCAAAGCGACAGACATCCCCCGCCGCCTGCTGTACGGTTCCACCGCCGACGTGCGACCCCAGAAATTCCTTGAGCTTACTCCGATGAATCCCCGCATCCCGCTCCGCCTGCTCCGCCGTCTGCTCCCGGTCCTGCCCGGCCCCCTGCGGGCGCGGCTCGAACCGCTGGTGCCGACGCCGGTTTCCTGCCGCGAGCGCATTGCTGCATTTCCGACCGAAAGCCTGCCGGTAGAACGGCCGGTCGTCATCCGCTGGAACGAGCATCAGGTCCCGTTCATCGAGGCTGAGACCGACCGTGATCTCGTCTTTGCCCTTGGCATGGTGCATGCCCACCTGCGCCTGGGCCAGCTCGCGGTGTTCAAGCGCTTCTTCTACGGCCGGCTGTCGGAGATGGCGGGTCCCTTCGCCCGCGACATCGACCACGCCATCCGCATCCTCGACTACGGCCATGCCGCCGACGAATGGGAACGGCGCATGCCCGACGAGACACGCGCCTGGGTGCAGGCGTTCGTCGACGGGCTCAATGCCTACCAGGACCGGGCGACGCAGTTGCCGCCCGAGTTCAAGCTGATGGGCATCCGTCCGGAGCCGTTCACCTTCCGCGACATCCTCGTCGGCTCGCGCTTCGCCGGCACCGATTTCACTTGGCTCACCTATTTCCCGCTGCTGGAGCGGCGCGGCCTGCCGGGCTTCGACAAGCTGTGGAACCGGACGCTGGAAAGCGGCGAGACGCCGACGTCGAGCAGCCGGCCTGACGCTCCTGGCGCCGACATCGAGGACCTGCTACTGAACACGCCGCGTTCCGGCAGCAACTCCGCGGCCGTCGCACCGAAGCGCAGTGCGAGCGGGGCGGCATTGATCGCCAACGATCCACACCTCGGCCTGTCGCTGCCGAACCTGTGGATCCTGGTCGGCCTGCGCTCGCCGGGCTTCGATGTGGTCGGGCTGTCGATCGCCGGGCTGCCGATGCTCGGTCTCGGCCGCAACCCCGATCTGGCGTGGGGCGGAACCAACCTCCGGGCGGCGTCCAGCGACCTCTACGACGTCTCCAGCCTGCCGCCCGAGGCGTTCGAGACCAGCGAGACGGTGATTCGCTCGCGCTTCTGGCTGAAGACCAGGCGCAAGATCCGGCGGTGTGCCTTCGGCCCGATCATCTCCGACGCCAAGGCGGTCAAGTGCGGCGGCAGCGGCCCGATCGCCCTGCGCTGGGTCGGGCACGAAGCCAATGACGAGATGACCAGCTTCATCAACTGCGCCCGCGCCCGCGACGCCGAGGAGTTCCGGCGCGCCTTCATCGGCTACGGCGTTTCCGGCCAGAACATGCTGTTCGCCACCTGCAAGGGCGACATCGGCCGCATCCTGGCGGTCACCCAGCCAGTGCGCACCGCCTTCCCCAAGGACGACGTGGTGCTCGACGCCAGCGATGCCGGCACTCACTGGCGCGGGTTTGCCGGCGTCATGGAACTGCCGATGATCCTCAACCCGCCGGAGGGGATCATCGCCTCCGCGAACGACCGGCCGGCCGGCACCGACCTGCCGATCGGCTTCACCTTCGGCTCGGACGACCGCATCCGCCGCCTCTACGACATCCTCAACCAGCGCCAGCGCCTCGCCTTCGATGATCTCGTTGCGCTGCAGACGGATACCCGGGCGCTCGATGCCGCCGGCGTCTCCACCGCGCTGGGCCGCCTGCTGGCAGCAGTATCCGAGGGCAGCGACGTCAGGGCTTTCGCCGCGCGGCTCGCCGACTGGGATGGTGATTATGCCGAGGATTCGACCGGCGCCGTCGCCTTCGAAACCTTCCTCTACCACGTCGCGCTGGACCTCTATGGGGGCAAGCGGCCGGCCGACCTGCCCGACCTCTACAGCCAGTGGAGCTACCTGACGACCTACCTGCTGCCCGACCTGGAGGCGCTCGAGGCCGACCGCCGCAATGGCCTGTTGCGGGCGGCGGCGGCAGCGGCGGCGCGCGATGCCGTCCGCTATCCGACGTGGGGCGACATGCATCGGCTGCGCATAGGTCACCAGCTCTCACGCCTGCCGGTGCTGCGCGGCGCCTTCATCGCCGCCAATCTGCCGGTCGGCGGATCCCGGCAGACGCCGATGAAGATGGCGCACGGCCTCGTCAACGGCCGCCACACCGCCACCTTCGGCTCGATGGCGCGGCATATCTCCGACCTTTCCGACCTCGATGCCAACTGGTTCTCACTGCTCGGCGGCAACGACGGCTGGCTCGGCAGCGCCAACTTCTGCGACCAGTTGCCGCTGTGGCGGGAGCGGCGGTTCATCCGCATGCCGCTGCGCCCGCAGACCGTCGCCGCCGAATTCCCGATCGTCACCACCCTGACCCCGGCGACCTGAACGGCACGGCGTCCACCGCTGCCGATCGCGGCCAGCATCCTGCTATGATGAGATCCTCACAAAAGTGGGCGCGCACGTCGGTCGGTAAACGGCGGCGGAGGGAGAAGCGGCGATGGATAACCGGTGGTCTGAACAGGAGGCGGAGGCGGCGGTCGAGCGGTGGACGAAGCAGGGCGTCGGCATGGACGTGGCGCTGCGCACCTATACCACCCGGCTGCTCGGCTCCGATCCACAGCTGGTGATGCACGGCGGCGGCAACACCTCGGTGAAGACGACCCTTCGAGACCGCTTCGGCGAGGCGATTGAGGTCATGTGCGTCAAGGGTTCCGGCTGGGATATGGCAAGCATCGAGCCGCCGGGGCTGCCGGCGGTGCGACTCGCACCCTTGCGTCGCCTCGCCGTCCTCGAGACGCTGTCCGACGAGGAGATGGTGGCGGAGCAGCGGGCGAATCTGATCGATCCGGCCAGCCCCAACCCCTCAGTGGAAGCGCTGCTGCACGCCTTCCTGCCGCATACCTACATCGACCACACCCACGCCGATGCGGTTCTCGCCCTCACCGACCAGCCGAACGGCGAGCTGCTGTGTCGCCAGCTGTGGGGTGAGCGGATGGCGCTGGTACCCTACGTCATGCCCGGCTTCGCGCTGGCCAAGGCGGCGCTGGCAGCGTTCGAGCGGCAACCGGACGTCGAAGGCATGGTCCTCCTCCAGCACGGCGTGTTCACCTTCGGCGATACCGCCCGCCAAGCCTACGACCGGATGATAGCGGCAGTGACCGCGGCGGAGGACCGGATCGCCGGGGCACGGCGCGTGAGCGTTGCCGGCGTGACCTTGCCAAAGGGGCTGCCCAAGGGGCTCGGCCAGCAGCGCGCGAAGTCGTTCCAGCCGGTGAAGCTGCCGGCTCGCCTCGCCAGCGTTGCCACCGTCGCGCCGATCCTGCGCGGACTCGCCGCCCTCCCCGAGGAGCAAGGTGAGTACCGCCGGTTCATCCTCGATTTTCGCGCCGGGGCCGAGATCGAAGCCTACGTCAACGGCCAGGAGCTGCAGCGCTATGCGACGCAGGGCACGGCGACCCCCGACCACGTCATCCGCATCAAGCCTAAGCCGCTGATCGTCCCGGCCCCGGATGCGGGCGATCTCGCCGGCTTTACCGCCGCCTCCCAGGCGGCGATGGCAGAGTACCAAGCCGACTACAAGGCCTACTTCGCCCGCCACGAGCAGCGCTACCCCGGCCGCAAGAAGATGCTCGATCCGGCGCCGCGGGTGATCCTGGTCCCCGGTCTCGGATTGTTCGGGCTCGGCGCGTCAAGAGCGGAGGCGGCGATTGCCGCCGACCTCGCCGAGGCCAATGTGCGAGTGATCACCGCCGCCGAGGTGATGGACAGCTACCAGGTGATCCCGGAAGCCGACATCTTCGACATCGAATACTGGTCTTTGGAACAGGCCAAACTGGGCAAGGCGGTGGAGCGGCCGCTGGCACGGCAGGTGGTTCTGATCACCGGCGGCGGTTCCGGCATCGGCGCCGCGACGGCGGCGGCGTTTCGCGCCGAGGGCGCCGAGGTTGCGGTCGCCGACCGCAACGCCGGGAGTGCAGCGGCGGTGGCGACCCCGCTCAACGGCCTTGCCATCGCCTGCGACGTTACCGACGGCAAGGCGGTGGACGCCGCCTTCGCCCGGGTGGCCGAGACCTATGGCGGCGTCGACATCGTCGTCTCCAACGCTGGCGCGGCCTTTACCGGGCGTATCGGCGAGGTCGACGAAAAGGTGCTGCGTGACAGCTTCGATCTGAACTTCTGGGCTCATCAGGCGGTGGCGCGGGCAGCGCTGCGCATCTTCCGGGCGCAGGCCACAGGCGGCTGCCTGCTGTTCAACGCCTCGAAGCAGCCCCTCGATCCCGGCCCTGAGTTCGGTCCCTACGGCATCGCCAAGGCGGCGACCCTGGCGCTGATGCGCCAGTACGCGGTGGACTACGGGGGCGATGGGGTCCGCTCTTGCGCAGTCAACGCCGACCGCATCCGCAGCGGCCTGCTCACCGCCGGACTGATCGCCGCCCGGGCGCAGGCGCGCGGCGTCAGCGAGGACGCGTACATGGCAGGCAACCTGCTGCGCCGGGAGGTCACTGCTGCCGATGTCGCTCGTGCCTTCGTGCAGCTCGCGCTGTCGCCGAAGACCACCGGTGCGGTACTGACGGTGGACGGAGGAAACATTGCCGCAGCGCCGCGCTGACCGCGACAAGCTCCCTGCCAGCGCTACTCCGCCAGCGGCCGCGTACGCAGTTGCTTGGTCTTGGCGCGCTGCGCCTTCTCCTCGAGCCGCCGGCGGCGGGCCGCGAGACCCGGGCGGGACGCCCGACGTGGCGGCGGCGGTGGGGCCAGCGCGGCACCGATCAGCGCCGCGAGTCGGGAGAGCGCATCGGCGCGGTTGCCCTCCTGTGTCCGCCGCCGTTGGGCTTCGATGACGATGACATCGTCGCGGTTCAGACGCCGCCCGGCCAGCCGCCGCAGGCGCACGCGGGCGTTGTCGCCCAGGCCTTGTGCCAAGCGCACATCGAAGCGGAGCTGAACGGCCGATGAGACCTTGTTGACGTTCTGGCCGCCGGGCCCGGAGGCGCGCACGAAACGCTCCTCCAGCGCAGCGTCATCGATTTCGACCCCGTCGATGGTGATCACCGGT
>JAEULG010000118.1 GCA_016793875.1 Rhodospirillales bacterium
GTGGTATCGATGTCGCCGGCGGCGAGCAGTGCCGGCAGCGTCGAGGCGAACCGCAGCCGCCTGCCGCCGTCGCCTTCCGCAAGGTAAAGCGGCTTGATGCCGAGGCGGTCGCGGGCCAGCACCAGCCGGCCGCTGTCGCGCTCGACGATGGCAAAGGCGAACATGCCGAGCAGCCGATCGACGCAGGCCGTTCCCCAGGCGTGGTAGGCCTTGAGGATCACCTCGGTATCGCCGTCAGAGAAGAAGCGATAGCCGAGGTCTTGCAGCTCGGCGCGCAATTCCCTGTAGTTATAGATGCAGCCGTTGAAGGCGATGGTCAGGCCGAGGTCGGGATCGACCATCGGCTGCTGCGCCTTCTCGCTCAGGTCGATGATCTTCAGGCGGCGGTGGCCGAGAGCGATACTGCCTTGCGCCCACACGCCGCCCGCGTCGGGTCCGCGCGGCAGCATCTTTGCCGCCATGCGAGACACCGCATCGACGGACGCCACGGTGCCGTCAAAGGTCGCTTCACCACAAAGGCCACACATCCGGTAGGGAACTCCTGCTGCTCATAGGGTGACCGGGGCGACTGCATACAGTCGCTCCTGCGCGGCCATAACGCCGCAGACCGAGCTTCGATCCGGCGTCACAGAGCATTTGACGGCGCGCATCCGGCGCCGGTCGCACGGATGGTAGCGAGATGCCCGTGTTTCCGCGCTGTTGTTCTGGACGCATAAACTCCCGGTAGCGAACGCGGCGCCGCAGCGAACCCGGCCGGCGAAGCTGGGGGAGTCGTGCCGGATGGAGGTGGCGATTTCGTGGTGGGAGCCCGGCGGTGCCCGACCAGTAGAAAAATGCGGCGGTGCTGACATCACGATTGCGGATGCACGGCTGATGCCCACGTCAGCGAATAGCCACAGGATGCCCCTTATGTGGCACAAACCGGTGTTATTATCGATAATTGTCGCCATTCCAGCGCCACATTCCCGCAGCGCGAGCCATCTACTTCTGATATACTGTGATTATAGTTGGAACATTATCCGACATTTTCTCTGTCGGCCAGGAAAGTCTTGCCAGCATTCAGCGTCGTCCACGACGGCCTATTTACAATTAACATAATGAGTTTATAGGGATAAGGTCGCGTTTTTGGCGGTGCCGCCCGGCGCCATCGGGGGGAAAAAGATTATGAAACGCCCGTCTTTTTTCGTCCTGCTACTCCTGCTCATCGGCCTCGCGGCCGGTGCGAAAGCCGATTTGCCGGCGGAAGCCGCGAGCCGGCCAAACATCGTCGTCATGCTGACCGACGACCAGCGCTCGGACGCGGTCGGTATCGTCCAGCGCAGCATCGCGGGACGTTTCCCGTTCTTCCGCAACAGCACGCCCAACATCGACCGCATCGCCGCCGGCGGCGTGTGGTTCAATAACGCCTTCGTCGTCGATTCACTGTGCTCGCCCAGCCGCGCCGCCTACCTGACCGGCAAATACAACCACATCAACGGGATCGTCGATAACAGCACGCCGTTACCGACCGGGACCCAAACCTACGCAACGATCTTGCGGGCTGCCGGCTACCGCACCGGCTACTTCGGCAAGTGGCACATGGGCTCGCAGCGGGAGCGGCCCGGCTTCGATGAGTACGCGAGTTTCGTCGGCCAAGGCGACTACCTGAACGTACCGCTTCTGGTCAACGGCATCGCCACGCCGACCAGCGGCTGGGTGGATGATGTAACGACAGGCTACGCCGTCGACTTCATCCGGCGCAGCGCGGCGCGAAAGCAGCCGTTCCTCATGGTCCTCGGCTTCAAGACGCCGCACGGTCCGCTGGACGGCCGGGCGGCACCCACCCGGACCAAGCAGCTGTTCGTCAACCAGCAGATGGATACGCCGCCGAACGCCGCCAGCTATCCCCCCTACTTCGTCATCCACGAGCTGTCCCCCTTCGGTGGGGAAAGCTTCCGCAACTACTTCCGCGCCATCGCCGGCATCGACCAGGACGTCGGCCGCGTCCTCACCGCTCTCGATGCTGCCGGCATCGCCCAGGATACGGTCGTCGTCTTTGCCAGCGACAACGGCTGGCACATGCGCGAGCACGGCTCGTACACGCGCTCCGGCGCGGACGGCGAGAAGCGCAACGCCTATGAGGCCTCGATCCGCGTGCCGCTGTTCCTGCGCTATCCGAGGCTGACCGGCGGCGGGCGGAAGATTCCGGCGACGGTGCTGAATATCGATCTGGCTCCGACGCTGCTGCAGCTTGCCGGCCTGCCAGCCCGCACCGACATGCAGGGCAAGAGCTGGGTGCCGCTGCTGACCGGTGCGGCGCAGACGACCCACGCCGGGATGTTCTACGAGTACTTCCGCGAGGAGGGGTTCATCGTCCCGCGCATCATCGCCTTCCGGCGCAACAATATGAAACTGATCGAGTACCCGGACCATCCCGAGTATCCGCGCGAGCTTTACAATGTCATGACCGATCCCTGGGAAACCAACAACCGCATCAAAGATCCGGCCCTTCAATCGCAGATCGCAGCGATGGCAGCCGAAATGCGGAACAGGATGAAGCAGCTCGGCTATCGTATCCCGCCAGGAGCGGCACCGCAGCGCTGAGCCATGTTACTGCTGGCGGGCTGTGCGGATCCGGCACCAGCAGGCCTCCCGCTCGCTGGTGCTGGATCTCGCGCCCTCAATGCGCGGCGCCGCGTGCCGCGACTTCGCTGTACCGCGATGTCGCGGCAGCCTCACTCGTCACTCGATCCTTTCCGCACCGCGTTCGAACAGTTCAAGCCACTCGGGGCAGCAGCGGCATGCCCGGGTACACGTGTGCAGCATCTACCACAGCGCCACCCGTGCCGCCTTCCGTCCGATGCTCCAGCCGGCCCTGGTATCGGCCAGCATTTCTTGGAGCAGCGCCGCCACCATGACGGTCTCGGCACCGGCGGCCGCGAGCATCACGGGACCCTCGCATGCGCCGCCGGCGGCTCCTGCCGAGAACCGCCGCCACCGGGCGCCGCCGCCAGGGTATTATGGATGGCAGCCAGCACCCACGCCTGCTGCGCCAGCCCCGCCGCCTCGGCAGCGCAATCGATCCGGCACAGGAGCTCGGCATCGACCTCGATCCGCAAGAGAAAGCCGGTGCTGCGGAACAGCGAGCCAGCCAGCGCCACTCGGCCGTGGTTCTCCAGCCACTCGCGCGCCATCGCCTCGCTGAGCGGGGTGAGCAGCGCGCCGTCGATGCCATGCGCTTCCTGCTCCTCGACAATGAAGTAGCGGCCGTCGCCGGACCGATAGAGGGTGCTGATGCGGTGGATGTGGGTCGTCCCGCTCTCGTGGGAAGCGATGACCTCGGCCCTGCCGGTATCGTAGATGTGCCCGTCGATCTCACGTTTCATCGTGCTGTTCTCTCTCCCTTGCGCGCCACGCGAACACCATTGCCGCGCAGCAATGGTGCAAGGCTTGCCCAGGGGATTGGGGAGAGATGCGACCGGAGCACCTGTGGCGGACTCGGAGACCGCCGCAGCCTTACTGTCTGCAACCCGATAACGAACGCCACCCACCTTCCGCCACGGCAAGCCGCTCCACCAACGACGTCACCGCTTCGGAGATCCGCGCCCAGGACCCACCCGGTCCCGAACAGGGTGACGAGGGCGCCGGCAGGTCTCCTGGCTCACGCGTCACCGCCACGTCGGCCCTGCCTTCCCAGTTTCCCAGTGGCGTCGGATCGGGCCTTCGGCTCTGCGCTTACAGTTGCGGGGGCAGCCACGGCCTTGGTCCCTGATGGGTACGCCGCACCGTGTTCCCTTTTGCTCCCCTCGCGGGGAACCAGCACCACTGCCATCGTGCGTGCCGCCTTTCGCGCCGTCAATGCCAAGGATGCGGCACCGGCGCGGATCGAAACCTCCAGACGGCCGCGGTAGAGCATCGCCTTGCGGTCCGGCGTGCTCACCGCCCGGACTTATGCCCCCGCGCGAACCAGAGCAGCGCTTGGCGGGCGAGCTGCGCCTGGCCGGTATCTCCTGCTTGCTACGCCCCGAAAACCGCATCGGGGCCGCCGGACCAGCCGCGGCGCTGCCCGCCGCTGGCGCCGGGGTGGCAGAGGCAGGCTCAGACGACGCTGAGGCGGACGTCAAGGTTGCTGCGGGTGGCTTCCGAGTACGGGCAGACGATGTGCGCCTTCTGCACCAGCTCTTCCGCCTTGGCCGCATCGATGCCGGGCAGCGAGATGGCGAGCGCCACGTCGAGGCCGAAACCGGTGCCGTCGTCGCGCGGGCCGATGCCCACCGTGGCGGTGACGGTGGTATCGGCGGGGATCGCCACCTTCTCCTTGCCGGCGACGAACTTCAGGGCGCCGAGAAAGCAGGCGGAATAGCCGGCGGCGAACAGCTGTTCAGGGTTGTTGCCGGGCCCGCCACCGCCGCCGAGCTCCTTCGGTGTTGCCAGCGTCACTGAGAAGCTGCCGTCCTTCGTCGCAGCCTTGCCGTCGCGGCCGCCGGTGGCGGTCGCTTGCGTGGTGTAGAGAACCTTCATAGATGCGTCCCTCCTGGTGGGTCTGTTGCTCAGGGATGTGGGGTGGCGCGGCCGTCGATGGAACGCCGGCGATCCCCCAGGCACCCGAATCCGATTATTGAGGTTGGGTGGACGACACTGGTCATCGCCGAAGGTGACGGCGAGCACCGAATGCAGGCTTTCGAGGGTTGACAGCCCGCAACGGCGCTGCCAGCGTCCGCGTCCATGTCACCTGTCGTCGCTCGGATTTATCGCTATCCGGTCAAGGGATTGAATGCGGAAGCAGTCACCGCGACCACCCTGCAGCCGGGGCATGGCCTGCCGCTCGATCGCGTCTTCGCGTTGGCACCGGCGAGCGCGGTGGTCGATGCCGCCCCCTCCGAATGGGTTTCGGAAAGCCACTTCGTAACGCTTGCGCGTCATGAGCGCCTGGGCGCGGTCGATGCTCGCTACGATGCCGCCACCGGCGTGCTGGCGCTCTACCGCAAGGGCCGCAAGGTGACCCAGGGCAACCTTGCCAGCCCCATCGGCCGGGCGATGATCGAAGAATTCTTCCGTGCCTACCTGAAAAACGAACTGCCGGCGCCGCCGCACCTGATCGGCTCCGTCTCCGGGCCGCGGCTGTCGGACCAGTCGGAACCGGGGCTGTCGATCGTCGGCCTCGCGAGCATCAGCGACCTTGAACGGGTCGTGGGCTCCCCGGTCGATCCGCTGCGCCTGCGTGCCAGCCTCTACGTGGCCGGAACGGCACCGTGGGAGGAATTCGGCTGGGTCGCGCAGGAGATCACCGTCGGGACCGCCCGCCTGCTGGTGAAGGAGCGGATCAAGCCGACTACCGCTGCCGACGTCGAACCGGGCACCGGCATCCGCGACCAACACATTGCCCGCAGCCTGATGGCCGGCTTCGGCCACGCCGAGTGCGGGGTCTTCGCGACGGTGGTAACGGCAGGCAACGTCGCCGTCGGTGACCCGGTCATTCCGGCGGGCGGCAAAACGCTCTAGCTAGGCCCCACCGACGCTTCTGCAATCCGGAAAAGCTGTCTGGCTCAGGCCGGTATCCGGCCGCTGCCTTCCTCCAGGGTCTCGCCGTTCACCTGATCGACGGCACCATCCTCGGCTTGCGGTGCGTCGGGAGCTCCTTCGGGTCGCGGCCGTGGCCCGCGCTCCTCACCAGCCTCTGCCCGCAGCATGCGGTGGTAGTGCTCCGCGTGCTGATAGAAGGCCTCCGCCGCGATCGGATCGCCGGCCGAGTAGGCGTCGCGTCCCAGAGCGAGATAACGGTCCAGCACCTGCTGCGCCGTTCCGCGAATCTTGCCGTCCGGACCGCTGCTCTCGAAGGTCTGGTTGCGAAGCGGAATGTGCCGCTTGCCGCCGTTTCCACGGTTGCGCCCCCGCCGAGCGTTGGCGTTGTGTTTCATAGCACCTGATGAATTATGTGGGCCGACCATTTTTTCACTGCCGATTGGGTGTTTGGCGCTAAGCCGCGCTCGAAGGCAAACCGATCTTCGGCTCAACCCAAGGCGGCCCAGTAGGGTGCTTGATCAGCGGCGCCGCGAGGCGCAATACCCGTGGCGCGTTCGCCACAAAGACAAAACTAGACTGGAACCAATTGGTTTCCAAGAAAATTCTTGGCGCCGTCCAGCACTGACACAGCTATTTCCAGGCACCGCCTGCGTCCTTCCAGATCATACCTCATTCCAACGACTTGCATGCCGCTGTCCGCGGCAAGCTCGGGCAGCCCGACGGCTGCGGCGCCACCGACCTCGAAGAAGCCGCGGCCGCGCGGCGCCAGCAGCCGCGGCAGCGCCGGCACGATCCGCCGGTAGGCGGCAAGGCCGTCCTCCCCCCCGCGCAGCGCGATGTGCGGCTCGAAGCCGCGGACGTCATCGTCCAGCGCCGCCCACTCGTCATCGGCAATGTAGGGCGGATTGCTGATGACGACATCGAACTCACCGGCGATCGCGTCCGCCCAGTTCCCGCAGATGAACGCCGCTCGTCGGCCCAGGGCCAAACCTTCAGCGTTGGCCCTCGCCACGGTGAGGGCCGGCTCACTGATATCGACACCGATCCCCCTTGCATCAGGCAACTCCGCCAGCAATGCCAGCAGCAGACAACCGCTACCGGTACCGAGATCGAGGATACGCAGTCCACGCCGTCCGCCGGCATACCGCAGCGCCGCTTCGACCAGTGTTTCCGAATCCGGCCGCGGCACCAGCGTCCGCGCATCGATCCGCAACGAAAGGCTCCAGAACTCGCGGCGGCCGAGGATGTAGGCGAGCGGCTCGCGACGCACCCGCCGTGCCACCCGCTCCGCCATCGTCCCGGCGACACCGGCAGCCATCCGTCGCTCCGGATGGCCGATCAGCACCGACATCTCGCACCCCAGCGTGTCCGCCAGCAGCAGCCGCGCCTCCAGTCCCGGCTGCGCGATACCCGCCGCGGCGAGCCGCCGCCGGGTATCGGTGAGCACCTCGCCGATGGATGGCCCTGCGTTCATACCGCCTCGGCCAGCCGGTTCGCCTGATCGTCGGCGATCAGCGCATCCAGCACTTCGTCCAGCTCGCCGTCCAGCACACGGTCGAGCTTGTGCAGGGTCAGGTTGACGCGGTGGTCGGTGACCCGTGTCTGGGGGAAGTTGTAAGTGCGGATCCGCTCTGAGCGATCACCGCTGCCGACCTGGCTCTTGCGCTCGGCCGCCCGTTCCGCCGCGACGCGGGAGCGTTCCAGGTCGTAGAGGCGGGCGCGCAGGATTTTCATCGCTTTCGCCCGGTTCTTGTGCTGCGATTTCTCGTCCTGCTGGCTGACGACGATTCCCGTCGGCAGGTGGGTGATCCGCACCGCACTATCGGTGGTGTTTACCGACTGGCCCCCCGGCCCGCTGGAGCGGAAGACGTCGATGCGCAGGTCCCTCTCGTCGATGTGAACGTCGACGTCCTCGGCTTCCGGCAGCACCGCCACCGTCGCCGCCGAGGTGTGGATGCGGCCGCTCGCCTCGGTCTCCGGCACCCGCTGCACCCGATGCACGCCGGATTCGAACTTCAGCCGGGCGAACACGCCGGTGCCGGTAATCCCGGCGGTCGCCTCCTTGTAGCCGCCGATGCCGGTCTCGCTTATCGACATCACTTCGAACCGCCAGCCCCGCAGCTCGGCGTAGCGCTGGTACATGCGGAACAGGTCTGCGGCGAACAGCGCCGCTTCCTCGCCGCCGGTGCCGGCGCGCACCTCCAGGATCGCGTTCTTCTCGTCGGCGGCGTCCTTGGGCAGCAGGAATAGTTGGAGTTGCTCCTGCAGCTCCGGCAGCCGGCGCTTCAGCGCCACCATTTCTTCGCGAGCAAGTTCCCGCATCTCGGGATCCGTCCCGGCATCGCCGATGAGTTCCTCCATCTGCTCAGCCTCGGAGCGCGCCCGCTGCAATTGGCCGACCGCGTCGACCACCGGCGAGAGGTCGGCGTACTCTTTCGACAGCCGGGCGAACTCCGCGGGGACCAGCGCCTCACTGCGGGCGAGCAGCATCCCCAGCTCGTCGAACCGCTCAGTGACGCGTTGCAGCTTCTCGTCGAGGCTCATGGTGTTTCTTCGTCGCCTTCGCCAGGGATATCGAACAGCCGGGCAAGCAGGTCGCCGGCGCGTTCCAGCTCCGCCTCATCCTCATTCTGCCTGCCGGCCATTTCGCGCAGCCGGGTGGTCGGATCATGCAGCAGGCGGTTGATCAACAGCCGCGTCGCCTTCTCGGCATCGCCGCCGGCATCGGCGAGCGCCTGCGCCCGCACATACTCGAAATGGGCGCGCAACCGGGCCAACATCGGCACCGCCGCCCGCTCGGCACGGTCCCGCAGGAATGTCGCGACCTCGTCATCGACGATCCGGCGCGCTTGCTCAAGCGCCTCGCTGCGCGTCTTGCGCCCGGCCCGCGCCACCCGCTCCAGATCGTCGAGCGTGTAGAGAAACACGCCCTCCAGCCGATCGGCAAGCGGATCCACGTCCCCCGGCAGGCCGGTGTCGACGATGACGATGGGCCGGTTGCGGCGAAGTCGCAGGGCCGCGCGCGCCATTCCGGCGCTGACCACCGGCGTTCGGCCACCAAGACAGCCGATAACAATATCGGCCTGAGGCAGCGCTTCTGCTAGCCCCCCGATTTCGAGGGTATGGCATTCCAGCACGCGCGCCACCACCTCGGCGCGCGCCGGGCGGGTGTCGGTAAGGCTGAGCCGCGCCAAGCCGGCCTCGCGCAGACCCGCCGCCAGCATCTCGCCCATCTCCCCGGTGCCGATCATCAGGGCACTGCTCCGGGCGAGATCGCCGTGTACCGTCCGCGCCAGATCGACGGCAGCGGCAACCACGGAGACCGGGCCCTCGCCGATGGCGGTTTCGTTGCGCACCCGCTTCGCCGCGGCGAATGCCGCCCTTACACAGGCGTCGAGATCCTTGCCGCACAGGCCGGCGGCGTGGGCCGCCCGCCAGCTCGCCTTGAACTGGCCGAGGACGTTCGGCTCGCCGACGACCGTACTTTCCAGCGATGCGGCAACGGCGAACATATGGCGCAGGGCGGCCTCGCCGCTCAGAAGGTAGAGCTGGGTATCGATCTCGCCCGCGTCGTAGCTGCCGTGCCGGGCGAGCACCCGCGCGATCCGGCGGGCCGCTTCGTCCGCATCGGCGTGGACGGCATGGACCTCGACTCGGTCGCACGTGGAGACGAGCAGCGCCTCCCGGATCCCTTCCGCCCGCAAAATGTTGAGGAAGGCCCCATGCGCATCTTCTTCCACATAGAGGCGGTCGCGCAGCGCGAGCGAGCTGGAGCGCTGGTTGGCACCAACGACAAGGGCTGTCGGGCGACCGGCCGCCGCCATCACTCAGGCGGACTGGGCGAGGCGTTCCTCGAGCAGGTCGAGCGACACCTCTTCCTGGGCGCCGGCATCCATGTCGCGGACCGTTGCCACCTGACGCGCCACCTCGTCGCTGCCGACGATGACCGCGAGCCGCGCACCGATCCGATTGGCCCACTTCATTTGCTTGCCGAGGGAGGTGCCGAACGCGAACTGAACGGTCTGGCCGGACTGCCGGAGACGCCGGGCCAGCCGCAGCGCGGCGCCGCTCTGCTCGCGGCCAAGCGCGATCATCGCCACCGGCCGCGGCATCACCGCCTGAACGCCGCTCAGCATCATGAGACGCTCGACGCCGGCGGCCCAGCCCGTGCCGGGCGTCGGCGGGCCGCCCATCTGTGCCACCAGCCCGTCATAGCGGCCGCCCGCCAGCACCGTGCCCTGGGCGCCGAGGTGCTCGGTGGTGAATTCGAAGGTGGTGTGGCAGTAGTAGTCGAGGCCGCGCACCAGCCGGGGATTGATGTGGTGCGGGATCTCCAGATCATTGAGACCGGCGCGGACCGCGGCGAAGAATTCGCCGGACGGACCATCGAGCGAGTCCGCCAGCGCCGGCGCACCGGCGATGACCGCCCGGTCCCCGGCATCCTTGGAATCGAGGATGCGCAGCGGGTTGCGCTCGAGCCGCTCCAGGCTGTCCACCGACAGCCGCTCGCGATGGCCCTGCAAGTAGTCCACCAAGCGGGTGCGGTAGGCTGCGCGGCTCTCGCTGCTGCCGAGGGTGTTCAGTTCCAGCGTGATCGCCCCGCCGAGGCCGAGGGCGCAGAGGAACTCATGGGCGAGACTGATCACCTCGACGTCAGCAAGCGGATCGGCGGCGCCCAGCAGCTCGACGCCGATCTGGTGGAACTGCCGCAGCCGGCCCTTCTGCGGCCGCTCGTAGCGGAACATCGGCCCGCGATAGAAGATGCGCTGCGGCAGCTGCGCGGCGAGGCTGTTGGAGATGAAGGCACGCACGATGCCAGCAGTGTTCTCCGGCCGCAGCGTCAGGCTGTCGCCGCCGCGGTCGTTGAAGGTGTACATCTCCTTGGTGACGACATCGGAGGTATCACCGAGGGTCCGGGCGAAGACCTCGGTGAACTCGAAGATCGGCGTTGCCACCTCGCCGTAGCCGAAGCGCTGTGCCGTTTGCCAAGCCGTCCCCTCGACCGCCCGCAGCCGTGCGCTGTCCTCGGGCAACAGGTCGCGGGTGCCGCGAACCGTTCGCGCCGCCGCCATGATTTCCGTTTCCGTCCCGCTTATTGCGCCGCGACCGCAGGGCTTCCGGCCGGTGCTCCGTCGCGCCGCGGGTAGCGGGCGCGAACGTAGTCCTCGACGATCGTCTGGAACTCGACGGCGATGCCCGCGCCGCGCAGCGTCGTTGCCTTCTTGCCGTCGATGAACACCGGCGCCGCCGGCTCCTCGCCGGTGCCGGGCAGGCTGATGCCGATGTCGGCGTGTTTGCTCTCGCCGGGGCCGTTGACGATGCAGCCCATCACCGCCACCGTCATCGTCTCGACACCCTCATACTCCCGCGCCCACTCCGGCATGCGCGTGCGGATGTGCCCCTGGATATCGCCAGCCAGCTTCTGGAAGAAGGTGCTGGTGGTACGGCCGCAGCCCGGGCAGGCGGTTACCAGCGGCATGAAAGTGCGCAGGCCCATCACCTGCAGCATCTCCTGGGCGACCACCACCTCCTGGGTGCGGTCACCACCCGGTTCCGGTGTCAGCGAGACGCGGATGGTATCGCCGATGCCCTGCTGCAGCAGCACCGCCATCCCCGCCGTCGAGGCGACGATGCCCTTCGATCCCATGCCCGCCTCAGTCAGCCCGAGATGCAGGGCATAGGCGCAGCGGCCGGCGAGCGCGCCGTACACGGCGATCAGACTCTGCACGTCGCTGACCTTGCACGACAGGATGATGCGGTCAGCGCCGAGGCCGAGCCGTTCGGCCCGGCGGGCGCTCTCGATGGCGGAGACCACCATCGCTTCCTGGGTCACCGCTGCGGCAGTGCGCGGCTCCGGCGAAGCAGAATTCTCGTCCATCATCCGGATTAGCAACTCCTGGTCGAGGCTGCCCCAGTTGACCCCGATGCGGACCGGCTTGGCGTATTTCAGCGCCACCTCGATCATCGTCGAGAACTGGCGGTCGCGCTTCTCACGGAAGCCGACATTGCCGGGATTGATCCGGTACTTGGCCAGCGCCTCGGCACAGGCTGGATTTTCGGTCAGCAGCTTGTGGCCGATGTAGTGGAAGTCGCCGACGAGCGGCACATCGATGCCACGGGCGGCAAGGGCGTCGCGGATGTGCGGGACGGCACGGGCCGATTCGTCGCGATCGACGGTGAGTCGCACCAGTTCCGATCCGGTGCGCGCCAGCGCCTCCACCTGCGCCACCGTCGATGCGACGTCGGCGGTATCGGTGTTGGTCATCGACTGCACCACGACCGGCGCACTGCCGCCGACCGTGACCTGACCAACGCGGACCGGTATGCTCTTGCGACGTGCCGCCAGGCCCATCTCGCTCTCAACCTCTTCAACTTGTCCAAGCCCGCCGCTGCGGCGGTGCACCGGCGCCCTGCTCAACTCGCGCGCGCCTGTCCGCATCGACCAACGGCGGCGGCAGCCTTGTTGTGCCGCATCGGCTCAGCCACGGTCAACCGGTTCCTGTCGCAGCGCAGCAGAAGGCGGGCGGCAAGCCCGGGCCTCCTGGCCCGGCCACGGGGGTAGAAGGGCAAAAGCGAGGCGCGCCAGGGCGGTGTCTGTCCTGGTGCGCTTCGCTTTGGTCAGCGCATCCTACCGTCCGGTGCGCAGCACGAGGCGCGGCGGCGGCTCGGCGGCGAGTGCCGTGGTTGTGGAAGCAGCCCCCGACGGATCGCCGTTCGAGGCGACCCTGGCATCGGAGTCCCCCCGCCCATCGGCGGCCATTCCTGCAGAGCCGGAGAACCCGGCGGGTGCTGCCAGCGTGATCGCGGCCGGCTCGGCGGGCACGACCAGCTCAGCGGTCGCCTTGGACGGCACGGCGTCACGAGCACTCTCGCTGATGAAGCTGCCTGCATCGGGCGCGCGCAGCGAGGTCATGTACCAGCCGCCATACGCCAACACAGCGATCGCCGCACCGATCAGCAGGACACCGGCGCGCGGCGCGCTGCCATCAGCGACCGGTTCGGGGAAGTGAAGGGCGCTGCGGGGGACGGCGCCGGTTTCCAGGCGCAACCGATCCGCCATCGCGGCGGGATCGAGGCCGAGGAAGCCGGCGTAAGCGCGCACGAAACCTGCCGCATATGCCGGGCCGGGCAGGGCTTCGAAGCGGCCTTGCTCGATCGCCTCGAGATAGCCGCGGCGGATGTGCAGATACTGAGAGGCTTCCGCGAGGTCAAAGCCCGAGCGAAGACGCGACTGCTGCAGAACAACGCCGATCCGCTCCTGCTTCTGCGGTCCGACTTGACCTTCCCACATCGGTTCCCTCGCGTCAGATAAGCGTGCCGTGAAGCCGCTGGCGTCCTTCTGGCGCCAAGCCAACCGTTGAACGCCCGCTCCGCCCTCCCCCGTGCGCAACTTGGGCCCATTGTGCGGTCCGCGATCACATCTTGGCAACGCGGCACCAAAATGCAACCGGTCGGCCATGCGTTCAGGTCATACGAGGACTCCGTGGTCCTGCGCATACGCCTTCAGCTTTTCGCGCAGGCTCGCCTGCCGGCCAGCACACAGAAGGTCGAGGTAGCTGCCGAGGCTTGCTACATCGAGACTGCGAATCATCATCTTAATGGCACCGACCGCCGGCGGTGAGATCGACAGGCTGCGGAAGCCGATGCCGATCAGCGCCATCGCATCGAGCGGCCGCGCCGCCATCTCGCCGCACAGGCTGACCGGAACGCCAGCGGCGCGGCAGTGCTCGACGACCATACGCAAGACGTTGAGCAATACCGGCGAGAGCGAATCATAGCGCTCGGAGATGCGATAGTTGCCACGATCGCTGGCGAACAGAAACTGGAACAGATCGTTGGTGCCGATCGACAGGAAGTCGACCTCCTCCACCAGCCGGTCGAGCTGCCAGAGCAGCGCCGGCACCTCCAGCATCGCGCCCACCCTCAGCGAACGCGGCGCCCCCCCGCTCCGCGCGCGCTCGCGCTCCAGTTCGTCCTGCAGCAGCCGCCGGCCGCAGCGCAACTCCTCCACCTCGGCGACCATCGGGAACATGACGGAGAGGTCGCGGTCGACAGATGCCTGGATCAGCGCCCGCAACTGCTGGCGGAGCAGGGCGGGGCGGTCGAAGGAAACGCGAATCGCCCGCCAGCCCATCGCCGGGTTCTCTTCCTTGCCATGGTCCCAGGACGGCATCATCTTGTCGCCGCCGATATCGAGGGTGCGGAACACCACTGGCTTGTCGCCGGCATACTCCAACACCTTGCGGTAGAGCTGCCGCTGGCTTTCGACGTTGGGCAGCTCGGAGCGGACCATGAACGGCACTTCCGTCCGGTAGAGGCCGACGCCGTCCACCTCGCTCTCCGCAATGTGCTGCATGTCGAGCAGCAGGCCGGCGTTGATGCTGACGCTGATCGCGACCCCGTCGAGGGTGACCGCCGGCATCCCCTTCAGCGCCGCGTACTGCGCCCGACGCAGGTCACGCGCCATCTGGCTGCGACGGAAGATGGCGCGCACGTCCTCGCTCGGCCGGACGAGGACCTGGGCATGGTCGGCATCGACGATGACCGGATCGCCGCTCTCGATGCGCACCAGCGCGTCGCGCACCTGACCGACAACCGGGATGTCGAGGGCGCGAGCGACGATCGCCACGTGGGCGTTGGGCGAGCCCTCTTCCAGCACCACCGCCTTCAGCTTGCCGCTGGGGTAATCGAGGAGCTGGGCCGGACCTAGGTTGCTGGCAACCAGAACGAAGTCGGCATCGCCGCGGGGCAGGTCGATGACCGCATCGTCGCCGTGCAGCAGATGCTGCAGCAGGCGGTTGGCCAGATCCTCGAGGTCGTGCACCCGCTCGCGCAGGTAGGAATCCGAGACCTGACGCATGCGCGCATGGATGTCGTCGTTGACCTTCTGCACCGCCGCCTCAGCGGTCAGGCCGGTGTTGATGGCATCGCCGATGCGCCGCAGCCAGCCGACGTCCTCGGCGATCAACCGGTAGGTTTCCAGGACCTCCCGATGCTCACCGGTGCCGGCGATGGCGCTCGCCCGCAGCATGTTGTCGAGGGCGCCATGCATCTCGGCGACTGCCTTGCGCAGGCGCTCGTGCTCTTCCCGCGTGTCCTCCGCCACCAGCCTGCGGATGGTGAAGCGGTGCTTGTGCAGGACGGCGACGCCGATGCCGAGGCCAGCGTTGAGCCGGGCGCCCTCCAGGCGCATCGGCGCCATGCCTACGCCTTCGACCGGCGACAGTTCGTCACGGCCGACCAGATCGCCATTGGCCACCAGCTCGGCGAGCACCATCGCCACCGTCTGCAGCGCCTCGATCTCCTCGTCGGTGTACTGCCGGACGTTGACGTTCTGGACCGCCAGTACGCCGACGACGCGGCCGCCGCGCAAGATCGGCACGCCCATCAGCGAGTGATAGACCTCCTCGCCGGTCTCCGGTCGGTAGACGAAATTCGGGTGGGTCTGCGCTTCCGACAGCGCCAGCGGCCGACCCTTGGCGGCAATCTCGCCGATCAGGCCTTCGCCGACACGCAGCCGGGTCCGGCGCACGGCGGTGGCGCGCAGTCCCTGGGTTGCGAACAGCTCGAGAACATCGCCAGCGCGGCGAACGTAGATGGAGCACACCTCCGTCGCCATGTCCTTGGCGATGATCGAAACGATGCGGGCCAGCCGCGTCTGAGCACTGCCGTTGCCGGCCATGACGTCGCGGATGCGCGCCAGCAGCCGGCGCAGCACCAGCACCGCCTGACCGTGCTGCATTTTCTAGACAGCCTCGCGCAGCTGTCGGCCATCCAGCGCTGTCAATGCCTGGCTCACCAGTTCGTCGATGATCATCTGGATCGGCTGCTCGGCGCCGACCATGCCCACACTCTGGCCCGCCATCAGCGAGCCGGTATCGACGTCCCCCTCCAGCACCGCCCGTTTCAACGCGCCGGCCCAGTACAGTTCGATCTCCAGCTGGGCCTCCTCCTGGGTAATCTCGCCGCTACGGAAGCGCGCCGCCACGCGCCGTTGCGTCTCGATGAAGCGCTCGGTGCCGCGGTTGACCAGAGCCCGCACCGGAATCACCGGCAGGTCCGGGTCAATCTGCACCGAAGCGACCGCATCGCGGGCATTCGCCCGGATGAACGCCCGCTTGAAGTCGGGATGGGCGATCGATTCGGTGGCGCAGACGAAACGCGTCCCAAGCTGGCAGCCGGCGGCGCCCATCCGCAGGTAGGAGACGATTGCCTCGCCACGGCCGATACCGCCGGCGACGAACACCGGCACCTCGCTGACCTGCGGCAGGATTTCCTGTGCGAGCACGCTGGTTGCGACGGGGCCGATGTGGCCTCCGGCCTCCGCTCCCTCAATCACCAGCCCATCGATGCCGTTGCGAATCAGTCGCCGGGCAAGGCCGAGCGCCGACGCGAAGCCGATGACCCGCGAGCCCCCCTCCTTGAGCCTGCGGATGGCGTTGGCGGAGGGCAGCCCGCCGGCGAGCACGACATGGGTAACCCGCTCGTCCAAGCACAGCGTGATCAGCGCGTCGAGCTGCGGATGCATGGTGATCAGGTTGACGCCGAAGGGCTTGTCGGTTCGCGCCTTGGTGCCTTCGATCTCGTCTTTCAGCTGCTCCGGGCCAAGCGATCCGCAGGCGAGCACACCGAAGCCGCCAGCGTTGGAGATAGCGGCAACCAAGTGCTGCTCCGACACCCAGGACATGGCGCCGCCCATGATGGCGTAGCGGGCACCGAGCAACTCGCGGCCACGCTGCCACAGCCGGTCGAGAACAGCCTGCGGCAGATCGCCGTTGCTGTTCATTCACCGGGCATCCAGGCCGTACGCGGTGTGCAGGGCACGGACAGCCAGCTCAGTGTAGGCCTCGTCGATGAGCACGCTCACCTTGATCTCCGATGTGGTGATCACCTGGATGTTGATGCCCCTTTCGGCCAGTGCCCGGAACATCTGCGAGGCGATGCCGGCATGGCTGCGCATGCCGACGCCGATCACCGAGACCTTGACGACGCCGGGATCGGAGCGGATTTCGCCAAAGCCGATCTGCTCACGGTTGCGCTGGATGACATCCACTGCCCGCTCCAGATCGGCCTCGCTGACGGTGAACGTCAGATCGGTGGTATCGCCGGCGGGGGAGATGTTCTGGACGATCATATCGACGTTGATGCTGGCTTCGGCCAGCGGACCGAAGATGCCGGCTGCGACGCCGGGGCGGTCGGCTACCTGAAGCAAGGAGATCTTTGCCTCGTCGCGACTGTAGGTCACGCCGCTGACCAGTTCGTGCTCCACCACTTCCTCCTCACCCACGACGAACGTGCCGGGGCTGTCGTCGAAGCTGGAGAGAACCTGCAGCCGGACGCCATACTTCATCGCCAGCTCGACGGCGCGGGTTTGCAGCACCTTGGCGCCCACGGAGGCCATCTCGAGCATTTCTTCAAAGGTGATTGTAGCGAGCTTGCGCGCCTTGGCAACGATATGGGGGTCCGTCGTGTACACCCCATCCACATCGGTATAGATGTCGCAGCGATCCGCGCGCAGCGCCGCGGCCAGCGCCACCGCCGTCGTGTCCGATCCGCCGCGGCCGAGCGTGGTGATGCGGTTGCCGTCGGTGATCCCCTGAAAGCCGGCAACCACCGGCACCTCGCCGGCCGCGAAGGCGGCATTAAGATCAGCCTCATCGATGCCGCTGATTCTGGCCTTGCCGTGGGCGTCATCGGTTCGGAAGCGAATCTGCCAGGCGAGCCACGAGCGGGCCGGCACCCCGAGCTGTTGTAATGCCATCGCCATCAGGCCGGCGGTTATCTGCTCGCCGGCGGCGACGACGACATCGTACTCGCGCGGATCGTGCAGCGGGCTGATGGCATTGGCATAGCCGACCAGACGGTTGGTCACCCCGGCCATCGCCGAGACCACCACCGCAACCTCATCGCCGCCGTCGACCGCTCGCTTGATACGCCGGGCGACGGCCTGGATACGCTCGATGTCGGCGACTGACGTGCCACCGAATTTCTTCACCAATCTCGCCAACGGACCTCGACGCTCCCTGGGCTCGGGCGACAGACATAGACTTTCGGAAGGCTGTCGGAACGGCGGGCCGGCAGATAATCTCCGGGGCAGCCCCTTGCAGCAGGACCGACGGACGGTAGATACTGGATAATGCAATTATAACGCAAGCGCGTCCGGACCAACTTCCGGGCGCCGGCTTCCTGGGACGGGACCTCATGACTCTAGATTCGGATTCGGCTGCCGGGCCGCTGCAAGGCGCTACCGTCGCTGCAGAAGAAGTCGCGGCGTTCGACCGCATCGCCCGCGACTGGTGGGATCCGCACGGGGATTTTCGCCCCCTGCACCAGCTTAACCCGGTGCGCATCGACTGGATCCGCTACGCCGCCGCGCATCACTTCGGCTGTGATCCGCTGGCCGAGCAGCCGTTCAGCGGGCTGACGATGATCGATATCGGCTGCGGCGGCGGACTCGTCACCGAAGCCATGGCCCGGCTCGGCGCCGACATGCTCGGCATCGACGCCTCCGAGCAGTCGGTGCGGGTGGCCGAGGCGCATGCCGACGGCCAGAACCTGCCGGTGCGCTACCGTCGGGCGGCACCGGAAGAACTGGCGGGAGAAAAGGCCCGCTTCGATGCGGTGCTGGCGCTGGAGGTCGTCGAGCACGTCGCCGATCTCGACCGCTTCATCGAGGCCGGCGCCGTGCTGCTGCGGCCGGGCGGAGCGATGATCCTTTCCACCATCAACCGCACGCTAAAATCACTCGCGCTGGCCAAGGTCGGCGCCGAGTACGTCCTGCGCTGGCTGCCCGCCGGCACCCACGACTGGCGCAAGTTCGTCAAGCCTTCGGAGCTGGCCGCGGTGCTGCGCCGCCACGGG
>JAEULG010000153.1 GCA_016793875.1 Rhodospirillales bacterium
GTTCAGACGACGTAGAACAGGACGATCAGGCCGAACAGGGCGATCGCCACCGCCTGACAGATGACGCGCGCCGTCATCAGCTTGGTGGCATATTTTTCGTTGGTCTTCGGGCTCACCGCGAACGAGATGACGCCGGCGAACAGCACGCCCAGCGTCGCCAGCATGGCCACGCCGAGCATCACGGGAAGAATCGTTTCCATCCTCCCGATATAGCGCCGCCGGCATTCCCGGTCATCGCAAAAGATGCCTCGCCCGCAGCGATTTCGCACGGCGGCGCGAGCCGGGAGCACGCAGCGCCGGGTCAGCCCGGGCCCGCCAGCGGTTCCTCGGCCCCGCCGCCGATGGGCACAGGCGTATCCTTCTGCCGGCGCAGGCGGGCACCCTCGATCACGCCCCAGATTGCTGGAATGACCACCAGCGTCAGCAGCGTCGAGGAGACCATGCCGCCCACCATCGGCACTGCGATCCGGCGCATCACCTCCGAGCCGGTGCCGCTCGACCACAGGATCGGCAGCAGGCCGGCGATGATGGCGACCACCGTCATCATCTTGGGGCGTACCCGCTCCACCGCGCCGATCATGATCGCCGCGCGCAGGTCAGCCGGCCCCGGCGACCGTCCCTCCCCGGCGCAACGGGCGCGCTCCTCCGCCCAGGCGTGCTGCAGGTAGATCAGCATGACGACGCCGGTCTCGGCGGCAACGCCGGCAAGCGCGATGAAGCCGACGACGACGGCGACGCTGAGGTTATAGCCGAGGGCCCACACCAGCCACAGCCCGCCGACCAGCGCGAACGGCAGGCTGAGCATGACGATCAGCGTCTCGCCGACCCGGCGAAAGTTGAGATAGAGCAGCAGGAAGATGACGGCGAGGGTCAGCGGTACCACCATCTGCAGCCGCTTTTCCGCCCGCTCCAGGTACTCGAACTGCCCGCTCCAGGCGACCGAATAACCGGGCGGAAACGTCACCTGCTCCGCCACCGCCTGCTTGGCGTCGCGGACGAACGAGCCGATGTCGCGATCGCGGAAGTCGACGTAGACATAGACCGCAAGGCGGGCGTTCTCGGTGCGGATGCTGGCAGGCCCTTGCGTGACCCGCACGCTCGCCACCTGCCCCAGCGGAATGCTGCCGCCGGCCGGCAGCGGGATCAGCACCTCGCGGGCGATGACCTCGGGGTCGGAGCGCATCGCCCGGGGATAGCGCACCTGCACGGCATAGCGCTCGCGGCCCTCGACGGTGGTGGTGACCGCCTCGCCGCCGAGGGCCGTCGCGATCACCTCCTGCACGTCGCCCAGCATCAAGCCGTAGCGCGCCAGCGCGGCGCGGTCCGGCTCGATCTCCAGATACCAGCCGCCCATAACCCGCTCGGCGAAAGCGCTGGTGGTGCCGGGCACCGACTTCACCGCCCGCTCGACATCGCGGGCGAGCGTCTCGATGCCGGCGAGGTTCGGTCCGAACACCTTGATGCCGACCGGGGTGCGGATCCCCGTCGCCAGCATGTCGATGCGCGCCCGCGTCGGCATCGTCCAGGCGTTGCTGACGCCGGGCAACTGCAGCGCCCGGTCCATCTCGGCGACCAGCTTGTCCATGGTCATCCCCGGCCGCCATTCGCTTTGCGGCTTGAGGTTGATGACCGTCTCGAACATCTCGGTCGGTGCCGGATCGGTGGCGGTGCCGGCGCGGCCGGCCTTCCCCCACACCGACGCCACTTCGGGGAATGACTTGATGATCCGGTTCTGCGTCTGCAGCAGTTCGCTGGCCTTGGTGATGGACAGCCCGGGCAGCGTCGTCGGCATGTAGAACAGCGTACCCTCGTTCAGCGTCGGCATGAACTCGTGGCCGAGCCGCAGCATCGGCCAGACCGAGACGCCGAGCACCACCACCGCCAGCGCGATCACCAGCACCCTTGCTTGCAGCACGCCGCGGATCACAGGCCGGTACAGCCAGATCAGCGCCCGGTTGAGCGGGTTTCTCGCTTCCGGGGCGATGCGGCCGCGGATGAACAGCACCATCAGCGCCGGCACCAGGGTGACCGACAGCAGCGCCGCCGCCGCCATCGAGAAGGTCTTGGTCCACGCCAGCGGCTGGAACAGACGCCCCTCCTGCGCCTCCAGGGTGAAGATCGGCAGGAACGAGACGGTGATCACCAGCAGGCTGAAGAACAGCGCCGGGCCGACCTCGACCGCCGCGTCGCTGAGCACCTGCAGCCGCGAGGTGCCCGGCGCCGCCCGCTCGAGATGCTTCATGGCGTTCTCGATCATGACAATCGCCGCATCCACCATGGCGCCGATGGCGATGGCGATGCCGCCGAGGCTCATGATGTCGGCGCCGAGGCCGAGAGCGTGCATGGCGATGAACGCCAGCAGCACGCCGACCGGCAGCATGACAATGGCGACCAGCGCCGAGCGGGCGTGCAGCAGGAAGACGAAGCAGACGGCGGCAACGATCAGCGCCTCCTCCAGCAGCGTTCCGCGCAGCGTTTCGATGGCGCGCTGGATGAGCTCGGAGCGGTCGTAGACCGTCTGGACGTGCACCCCTTCCGGCAGGCTCGCCGACAGCCCCTCGATGGTGCGCTTGACCCCGGCGATGACGTCGAGCGCGTTCTGGCCGTAGCGCTGGACGACGATGCCGCTCGCCACCTCGCCCTCGCCGTTCAGCTCCGTCAGCCCGCGGCGCTCGTCCGGCGCCAATTCGACGCGGGCGACATCGCCGAGGCGCACCGGCGTCAGCCCGTCCGACTTCAGCACGATCTGCTCGATGTCGGCGATG
>JAEULG010000215.1 GCA_016793875.1 Rhodospirillales bacterium
CGTGCCGTCTGCGTCGCCAGTTCCAGCGAGCGCACCTGCTGGACCAGACTGGTGACATTGCCGGCCTGGGTTTCCAGCCGGGCGATCCGTTCGGCGAGCTGCGCCGTGCGCACAGTATCGCCCTGCTCGGCGCGCGCGGTCAGTTCGTCGACCGCCTTCTGCAGGCTGGCGACGCTGTTCTCTACGGCGTCAAGCCGGGGCACAAGCGCCGACAGCTGCTCTCTGAGGCGCGCTTCCCGGGAGCCGAGGTCACTGACCGCTGCCTTCACGCCCTGGAGCGGGTCCACTGGCGGCGGCGTCTGCACCGCCTGTTGCTGGCGCGGCTGGAAATAACCGAACCACGCAGCCGCACCGGCGCCGCCGATCAGCAGCAGGACGAGCAGCGCCCACAGCAGGCCGCCACCGCCGCGCTTGGATCCGGCGGCAGCCACCGCCTGGCTGCCGCCGGGGGGCGGTCCGGCGCTTGGTCCCTCGGCGGCCTTTGCGGCCGGCGTGGCGCTCGCGCGCGACGCCGGCGATGCGCTCGCAGGCTTGGCCGCTGATCCGCTCCACGGTGCCGTGTCGCCGGACGCCGTTGGTGCCGGCGTCCGCTCCGCTGTCACGTCGGCCTTGGGCGACGCCTTATCCGCGGCCGGGCCAGCTCCGGAAGGGGCGTCAGCGGCGGTGGATGCCGGCGGAACACCGTCCTCCGGTTGCGGTTCGTTCTTCTGGTCGTTGTTCATGCCCCCGATCCCGCTGAAGTGGCGCTGCATCGGCAGAGTATCGGCGAATTCGGCGCTGGACGAGAGCGAATCCGCACCTGGAGCATGGACGGTGACGTCATTCTCCGTCTCGCCCGCCTGCCCGGTGGCGCCGACCACATCGAGCAGAGACGACTGGGTTGGCTCCTCGGCAATGACCACCCGCTGCCATCGCAGGGGGGCGGCCGCGTCGGCGACAGCGCCGCTGAGGCAGAAGAGATCGAGCCCGGCGGCCGCATCAGCCAGCCCAGCCTGACGCAACAGCCGGACGACGGTCGTCCCGGTCCGCGGCGAGAATACCATAACCCCGTCCAGGCGCCCGTCGCCGATCATCGCCGCGAGGTCGGCGGACAGCGCCTCCGCCGGGCGGGCTTGGTAGAGCACGGCGCGGCGGCAGGCGAATCCGCTGGCGCGTAGCGCCCCGGCGAGATCGCCCGCCCGCTCGCTGGCGGCGATGTGCAGTACCGCGCCCGCCGCCGGGTCGAGCCGCCGGCGCGCCAGCGCTGCAAGTGCCTGCACGTCTCCCGACGCGGTTTCCACCTTCGCGAAGCCGGCGTCCCTCGCCGCCCGTGCGGTAGCGTCACCCACCGCCAGCAAGGGTAAGGCGCGCTCTGGGCTGCGGGCGGCAAACGCGCGGACGCCGTTGGCGCTGGTCGCCAGCAGCGCCTGCACGCCGGCGAGGTCGGGAGGTGGTCCGCCGAGCGGAACGATGGTCAGCAGCGGCTCGACCACAGGCAGGTGTCCCATGGCGCGCAGCGCTGCCGCCAGACCGCGTGCATCCTCTGCCGGCCGGGTCACCCACAGCGTCTGCTGCCGGGTCGGCGAGCGGTGCTCCGACATCACCCTATGCCTCGAAAAAGCCGGGACCGGCGCGGCTGCGCAGCTCGCAGCCGAGATCGGCCCCCATGTCGGCGCCGTCGGCGATGCCGCCGGCGCGTCTCCCCTCGATCAGCCGGGAGCCGTCCGGTCGCGCCACCAGCCCGCGCAGCACCAGCCCACCGTCCCCGGCGTGGCGGGCAAGCCCGCCGATCGGGGTCCGGCATGAGCCGTCCAGCAGGGCCAGCATCGCCCGCTCGGCGGTCACTTCGCGCGCCGCACCGGCATCATCGATGGCGGCGAGCATCTCGCGGATCAGATCATCGCCGGCACGGCAGGTGACGCCGACCGCCCCTTGACCCACTGCCGGCAGCATCTCGTCGATCTCCAGGGCCGCTCCGACCGCCTCAAGGCCGAGGCGCCGCAGGCCCGCCCGCGCCAGCAGCGTCGCCGCGACCACGCCCTCGCGCACCCGCGCCAGCCGGGTGTGCACGTTGCCGCGCAGCAGCCCGACCCGCACGTCCGGCCGCCGGGCCAGAATCTGGGCGCGCCTTCGCGGGGAGGAAGTGCCGACCAGTGCGCCGGACGGCAGCTCGGTTAGACGATCGACGGCGGCGATCAGCACGTCGCGCGGGTCCTCGCGCGGCAGCACCGCGGCCAGCACGATGCCGTCCGGCAGCCAGGTCGGCAGGTCCTTGACCGAGTGGACGGCGATATCGATCCGCCCATCCAGCATCGCCTCATCGATTTCCTTGCTGAACAGCCCTTTGCCGCCCACCTCAGCCAGCGGCCGGTCGGTCACCTTGTCACCGGTGGTGCGAATGGGCTCTATGGTGAATGCCGCGCCGGCACCGGTGGCTACCAGCTTCGCGCGCACCAGTTCCGTCTGCGCCAGCGCCAGCGGGCTGCCGCGGGTGCCGATGCGGATCGGCCGGGCGGATGGGGACGAGGGCAACGGCTTCTCCGTGGTTCTTTCGCTGTCCTAACGGTACTGTGCCGCCGCAGGTTTCGCGACGGGTTTCGCCACCGGGACAACGCCAGGACGTCGCCCATGATCATGCTCGGCATCGAGACCAGTTGCGACGAGACGGCGGCGGCCGTGGTTGTCGACGACCGTCGCATCCTCGCCGATCTGGTGCTATCGCAGGAGAGCGAGCACCGGCCGTTCGGCGGAGTCGTCCCCGAGGTGGCGGCACGGGCCCACCTCGCCCATCTGGACGGGCTGATCGGCCGGGCGATGCAGGTGGCGGGCGTGGATTTTCCCGATCTCGCCGGGGTCGCCGCGACCGGCGGCCCAGGGCTGATCGGCGGCGTCATCGTCGGGGTGACGACGGCCAAGGCGATCGCCGCGGTGCACGGCCTGCCGTTCCTCGCCGTCAACCACCTGGAGGGGCACGCGCTGTCGGCGCGGCTGAGCGACGGCATCGCCTACCCCTACCTGCTGCTGCTGGTCTCCGGCGGCCACTGCCAGCTGCTCATCGTCGACGGGGTGGGGGACTATCGCCGCCTCGGCACCACCATGGACGACGCGCTCGGCGAGGCGTTCGACAAGGTGGCGAAGATGCTGGGGCTGGGCTATCCCGGGGGACCGCTGGTGGAGCGGGCGGCGCGCAGCGGTGACTCCGGGGGCTTCGCCCTGCCGCGGCCGATGCTGGGGCGGCCGGGCTGCCACTTCTCGTTCTCCGGGCTGAAGACGGCGGTACGCCATGCGGCGGCAGGGCTGCCGGCGGCAGGCCCGGCCCGCGATGCTGCCGTCGCCGACCTGTGTGCTTCGTTCCAGGCGGCGGCGGGCGATGCGCTCGCCGATCGCACCCGCAACGCGCTCGCCATCTTCCGCGCCCGCCATGCCGGCGTGGCGACGCTGGTGATCGCCGGCGGCGTCGCCGCGAACGCCTACCTGCGCGGCCGCCTCGCCGCGCTGGCGAAAGCCGAAGGCGCGCAGCTGGTGGCGCCGCCGCTGCGGCTGTGTACCGACAACGCCGCGATGATCGCCTGGGCCGGGATCGAGCGGCTGCGCCTCGGGCTCACCGATGCCCTCGACTTCGCCCCGCGCCCGCGCTGGCCGCTCGACCCGCAGGCGCCGCCGGTCGGCTACGCCGGGGTAAAGGCCTAAAGGCGCGCGGCCGTGGCCATTGCACCTTGCAGTTAAATACTTTGAAAGATATTCTACTAATCAGTCCAAAATTTGTTCCAGCAATTTATTTCATCAGATAACCCATATTTAAGTAGTATATGGCTAAGTTTATCAGTTTCATACATTATACACCCATCATCTTTAGACAATGTGCCGCCATATATACCAGCAAAACGAATAAAACCAGTAGATTGGAGGTTAGAGGTAACATATGTCTCCTTGAGTGCCCCTTTTTGATCGGTAGTTAGCCAGATTCCAGTTACGGGCGCTTCTTTCAAGCAATAAAGATCGGAAACATAAGATTTATTAATCATGTGACATATGCGGACTGCAGTATCAAAGGCCAAGTCTTTCTGCAATACTGCTTTCATCATTCTTCCCATAATTAGCGATTTTTCAACATCATCACATTTATCAATTAGAGTGAAGACAGTAACCTGAAAGCGATGCCACTGCTGTTCATCAGCTTCTAACGTTTCAAAAAACTCATCTCGGGCAGCTTCGTCAACCTCATCAATAGGTGACAGAAACATCATTACCTTTCTTGCGTATATAGCATCCCTGATCGTACCTGTTGTTCGAGCTAAACTTAGCAATCCGGTTACTAAGGGCCGATAACCGTGACTACCGACAGTTGCGTCAAAGAACGCCGCTAGAGCATCACCGAGGTGTGAAGAGCGCATTGCATCAGGGAGAACTCTCAATATCTTTGCGTGCATTCACATCTCCGACGAACATTTTTAGTCTATAATGTCGCGCCCCGCCGGCCGGGACCAGGCGGAGTGGTGCTCGTCGTCGGGGCCGAAGAAGAGCTCTGACTCGCCACCGGGCTGCGGGCGCGTGATGCTCTCGATCTTGATGCCGTCGAGCGTCGTCACCCACGCCGGCTGCGCAGCCAGGGTTTTCCGCCGGAGCAGCGTGGCGGTTCTTCTTCCGGAAGTCCTCACGCGACGCGGTAGGGAATTTCCGAGATGGCAATATCGCACACCGAGATCTGCTTCTTGCTCAGCAGCATGTCGAGGGCGATGCGGTTGAGGTCCTTGCTCGGCCCCGGTCCGACCAGCACCTCCTTGATCAGGCCGCGATCGGCGATATCCACCTCGACAAATGGCCGCATCGACTTCTGGTTCTCGTGGAAGTGGAATTCGCCGGGATTGGACGGGATGTAGACGATGCGCCATTCGTCTTCCTCGACGAAGGCCGGATACTTGACCAGCGGCGCGAGGCACGCCGCCACCGCTCGCCAAGCCTCATACCACCGCTCGCTGTAGGTATCGTCGTCGGAGTGCAGGTTGCTGTGCCGGTTGTAGAGCTCCAGCGTTTTTTCGACGAGCAGCTCGGCGTAGTCGTACTGCTGCTGCGGGTCGTAGACGACGTAGGACGGGTAGCACAGCCGACCGTCGAAGACGTCCAGCAGCCTCGCGGTATCGAAGCCGATGGCGAAGCCGCCTTCGCCCCGCCCGTACGCCCGCCACTGGCTCAGGTCGTCGCGCTTGCTGGTGAAGCAGAACACGAAGCACGGCATGTAGTGGGCGACACTGAAGCTATCCGGGCGGATGAACTTGTAGATCACTTCGATGATGCCCTGGCGGTGCGAGGGCCCCTGCATCTTGTCGGTGATCACCCGGCTCAGCAGCTCGGCACCGTAAGCGTACTCCTTGGCGTCGTTCATGAAAGCGATGTGCGAGGCGCGCAGCTTGCCGGTATCGAGGATGCCCATCAGCCCGGCGCAGGTGGTGTAGTGGTAAACCGTCGCCGGGGTGCCGCGGGCGTTGTGGATGGCATGGATGCTCAGCGCCACCTCGCGAATCTCGTCCAGCTCGCGCTGGTTGATGCGGAAGTCCTTCTCGAGCAGTTTGAACATCTGGCTTCCCCTCGCCCCTGGACCGTCGCCCGCCCCCCGCCGGCGGCACGGCAAGGGGGGACGGCAGCACCGGCTGGCGGTCCCTTGCAGAGACCACCAATAGCGCAAAAATGCCCTGTCAGGGGCCAGTACGCAATTCGACCGGCGTCACCCCATCCGCCTCCCCGGCGGTGGTGCGCAGCATTGGCGCTGTGGCGGCAGACGACGCCCGGCCGAGCACCCGTCACAAAAGTTCACGGAGCGATGGTTGGAGAATCGCAAACAGTTGGTGTAGGCTCGCGCCAGCTCGACGGAATAAGATTCGCAAGTCCATGGGCATGCACGATTATCCGGCGCTGGTGCTGAATGCGGACTTTCGCCCGCTGAGCTACTTTCCGTTGTCGTTGTGGTCCTGGCAGGAAGCGGTCAAGGCGGTGTTCATGCGCCGTGTCCACGTCCTGTCCGAATACGACCGCAAGGTACGTTCGCCCAGCCAAGAGATGGCGCTGCCCAGCGTCATCGTCCTCAAGCAATACGTGCCGGCATCGCGGCGGCCGGCCTTTACCCGCTTCAACGTCTTCCTGCGCGACCGCTTCACTTGCCAGTACTGCGGCGAGGCGCTGCCGGCCGAGCGGCTCACCTTCGACCACGTCATCCCGCGTGTGCGCGGCGGCCGCACCGAGTGGACCAACGTCGTCACCGCCTGCGAGCCGTGCAATCTCAGCAAGGGCCACCGCCTGCCGCGGGATTCCGGCGTCTGGCCGCTGCACCCGCCGTACCAGCCATCGACCTGGGAGCTGCAGGAGAGCGGCCGCGGCTTCCCTCCCAACCATCTCCACGAAAGCTGGCGCGACTACCTCTACTGGGACACCGAGCTGGAAGCAACGTAGGGTGCGCTGAGCGCCGCGAAGCGCACCATTCATCCACAATTCATCGCCGCATCCGCCTCCGTCACCGCAGCCCCTCGCAATGCTGCCGGTACGTCGAATGTGGCCATGCTGCCGGCTCGCTGACGTAGCCGTGCCTGACGGGATTGA
>JAEULG010000217.1 GCA_016793875.1 Rhodospirillales bacterium
TGGACCTGAAAAACGTTCTTCGCCAGATCAATGCCGACGGTCGTAATCTCGTTCATGGATGGCTCCCGCAGATGGTGATCCTCGATGACACCATCCTGGCACTCAGATGCCGTCAGGGGGCCATCCACCCCATCACTTCACTTGTCTCATGATCACATCGACAGCAAGTCGTCGACGCGCATCCGCCCGCTCGCCTGAACCGGAAGAATGCCCTGTTCGCCGGCTCCGACGGCGGTGCCCAGCACTGGGCCAATCAGACTGGGGCGCCCACATCTATGCCGGTTTTCGATCCCGACTGGGGCGCCCCATTTTTGGGCGGCTACCTATCCCGCCAGTGGCACCGCCAGGCCCCGTGGCCAGACCGCTCTGACTTCCAGTTGCACCGGCAACCTGACTGGTGCGGTGAGCAGGGGCGCAGGCCCGGGCTGTCGACAAGCCCATTGCCGGTCAGACCGTTATTCCTGCCCCCGAAGTAGCTCTCGGCCCGTTCGAGCAAGGTTGCGAGGCCCTTCAGGCCCTCGGTGTCGGGTGAAAAACCGGTTCCGTTTCGCCCGCCGAACAGGAAGCTGAAGTCGGTGCCGACCTGGGTCTGGGCGACACCGTGGCACCCCTGACATCCGCCGACCGAGAAGGTCTGGTTGTCCTGGGCCTCGTCGAGGACGTTCGACTGGTTGCGAACATTGACGAGTTGTTGGCCCCCAAGCTGTGGGAACCCGCGAAAGAGCTGGATGCCGGGCTGGCTGCTCTCGATGGTGATGTCGGCCAGGTAATAGTCCGGCGCCGTCTCGTCGCTAGTCGGAACGCCCTGCACGCCCTTCAACTTGTAGTATTGCCAGACAAAGTTCTGGTTGAAACCAGGCAGACCGGACATCGTGGTCAGCACCTGCGCGTTGATCGTGTCAACGTCGGCGTTGGTTGTGGGCGGCTGAACGACGGGCACCTCGACGAACGTGCCGACATCCACGGCGCCAGGGATGCTCGTGACGCTGCCGACCGGGAGGTCGATCGGGCTACCATTGGGCTGCGCGACCGGCGTGGTGACGTTGAAGCCTTCGATTGTTGGATTGGTGACGACCGGCGACATGCCGGTCATCGGATCAATCAGGCCGGCCAGCCTCGTCGTCGCGGGGAGCGTGTAGCTGATATCCGTGTACGTTGGCACATAGTAGACGTCTCGTTTTGCTCCTTGCGGGGTTGTCAGGACGTCTGTGTGCTCGAACGTCGCAAAGATGAAAGCTGGATAGTTCGGCGTCTTCTGGATGATGTGCAAGCCGATGAGGGCGTAGGTTTCAACCTGGGCGGTAGGATTATCGTCCTCACCCGTATAAATAATGACGTTATTGGTGTAGTAGCGGTAGCGGTCTTCTTCGGGCACCGCCTCCAGGGGTACCCAGGCGGCCTTCACGTGGATCGTGTTGTCGGCGAGTTTGAGCGGGGTTGTCAGTGCATTGAAATTTGCCGTCACGAACGCGGTTTCGACCGGGTTGACCTTCGCCTCGAACAGGATCTGGGACGGCGTGCCGTCTGGTCCCGGGAAGAAGATCAGGTTCTGTCCAATCTGGGAGGCTTCATCCAGGTTGCCGAACGGACAGGACGGCAGGCTGTCATCAACGCAAGGGTTGTACGCTGTCGTGCCGCTGGCATCCGTCACCTTGAAGATGTAGGTCGGCGGACTGTTGAAGGTCTGCGGCGGGACAGCGCCGCTGCCGCTGTATGGAAAAAGCTCGGAGCGGTGCTGGTATGTCTCCCAGACGAGGGGGCCGACCCGGCTGGATCCGCTGTTCTGGAAACTGCCGCCTGGCTGTCCACGCATCGCACTGTTGGCGGGTGCGACCAGAGCGATGAACTCGAGCCAGGCGAATGTCGCCAGGTCCTGATGGTCAGGCGCCCCCGATCCTGCCGGCCGATAGATGTCCGTCGGCGGTAGAGGGCTTGTCGCGGTCAGATCGCTGACGGTAACCCGTTGGCCTTCTACCACCTCGGTGCTCGGCGCTGGAACCGTGACGCCTCCTTTGCCGCGGGCGGGAACATCTCCTGCTATTATAAGTATGGCCGTCAAGACGGCAGCTAGACTGCCTCGCCACATTTGGGAAACCTCCTCTTTCATTCGTTCGGGCTTACCAGACGTCACAAATCCCGCATAGTCCAAGTCCTCCTTTGCGCCCATCCGCCCTCTACACAACAAGAAACAGTCACTCATATTTGCCGCACGACCGCAAGCCTTTCGCTCTGGTCTTCCGAGAGTGAAATCGCGACGCCAAGCCGTTGAAGATCAGGGGACGCGCTAAAAGCGCGTGGGCTGGCGCGCTATAAAGGCGGGGGCCTCATCTGGGGCGCGCAGCTGACGGTGTCCCCTCCGTTTCGCCTTGAACTTGAAGGCGGGATCGAGTTTGATGCGCAGCAAGATGCCGCATGTCGTTTTCACCTGGATTCGACGCGGGCCGGCGGATGTCGCAGCGGGCGGGCTGTCCATCGCTCGCCGGTCGCACAGCAGCCACGGCCCTCCCCGCGTCGCCTCGCGCCTCGTGCGATTGTCGCCGGCGAGGCGAGTGTCCACCGCATGACAAGGTGAGTCTTGCTGCTCAGCCACGACCGAAGACAGCCGTGATGAGCACGCAACGAGCCCGCACAGCCTCGGGCGGTCGCTTCAACACACGGCTGTTTCTGGTCTACGGCGGCCTGGCGGAGGTCGCGACAAGGTTGGCCAGTCCCCAGGTCGTCATGCCCTGGATTTACACCTTGATCGGCGGACCGCTGTTCTTGTTTGGGCTGCTGGTTCCCAGCGTGCGACTGGGGAGCATTGCGTCACAACTGGCGGTACTACCGATCCTTGAGGCCGCGCAGGTGCATAAGTGGATGACGGTCACCGCCAGCCTGGTCATGGCTGTCTTATTGGCGGCTGTCTGCGTCGCGGTGCTGGAACTGCCGACTGCCATCGCGACAGTACTGTTCTTCTTCTGCACCTTTTGCTTCGGAGGCTGCAACGGCATTATCCAACTGACGTCCCAGGACGTTATGGCCAAGGCCGTTGCACACGGTCGCATCGCCGGCCTTGTCGCGCTTCAGGCGTCCCTTGGCGGGGCGCTTGCGCTGGTGATGAGCGCAGGATTGATCCTGGTAATCCACCCCCCCGTTTCGGGAGACCGGCATCTGCTCCTGATCGTCATTGCGGCGGCCATCTGGATCTTTGCCGCGGTGGCCTTCTCCCTGATCAGGGAACCCGCGAGCGATGTCGTGCCGAGGCAATCGCTGTGGCGGCAGGTCCGCGAAGGTGCCAGGCTCTACACGAGCGTTCGCTGGTTTCGTCGCTACATGGCGGCGCGAATGCTGTTCCTGTCGGTCGGTCTTGCAACGCCGTTCTACTCGATCCACGCGGCATCCATCTATCACGGCGCCGCGCATAGCTTAACGCTCTTTGTATTCGCCGTTGGTCTCGCGAACATGCTCAGCGGTCTCGTCTGGCGGCGCCTGCTGAGCCACGATCCTCGCTTAGTGTTGGCTGGAGTCGGTGTGGTGGCGGCAGCGGCCGGGTGCCTCGCCATTTCCGCCGGCGGGCAACCTCGGCAAGACATCCCCTTCCTCTACGCGATCGTCCTGTTTCTGCTGGCGCTGTCGGAACAAGGGCTTACGCAAGCGTCGAAAACCTATGTCGCGCTGATCGCCTCCAGTCGGGAACGTCCGCTTTACCTCGCGGTCAACAGCGTTCTCCTCGGCGTACTGGCCGTTGGTGTCTCCGGCGTGCTTGGCGTCATCGCGCACATGACCCACATCGTGTGGGCGTTGTATATACTTGTTGGTGTAACCCTGTGCGCCAGCGTCAACGCGGTTTTCATGGTGCCGGCTCCGCGACCGTAGCGTTACCCAGATGAATAAAATGACATCCGTGGCTCAAGCTTCGCAACAGTGGCCGCAGGCGCAGCCGGCCCGAGACCGTCAGCCGCCGGCGCCACGGGGACGCGGCTTGCGCCCCGCGCCCGCCGGGAATGGCGGCGGGGCCCGAGCGAGCGGGGATCAGCGGCGGGTCCTCATGCTGTCGCTCGGCAGGCTCGTCTTGTGCCTGTTGCTGGCAAGTTCAGCGCACGCCGCGCCGGCGGCGCCTGAGGCCATGAAGCCGCCGCCTGAGCTCGAACTCTCCGCCGTGCCGCCGGCAGACATCCCTGGCGGCGCGCCGAACGCGAACCTTCACGACGCCGCGCGCTTCGCCTGGCAGGTGTTCGTTGCGCTGAACTGGGCGGCGGCTCCGCAGACCGGCGCGCCGGGAACCCGCGATTCACCCGACCTCGGCCAGTCGTTTGGCGATCCAGCCTACTCCGGCCCCCTCGTATGGGAGACGTTTCGTTCGAAAGCCGAGGTATTGCCCGGGATCGGCGAGCCGCACGGGCACGAGGCCGGGAAGCGCCGCGACTACGGGTACGACGATCCGCCGCAGGACGTTTTCGATCCTGCATCGGTCGGCTCCTATGCCTCCCTGCCTCCGGGCCACGTCCCCGCGTGCGGGTTCGGGCGAACGGCCGCTTCCGCTCCGCCCTGGATCAACCTTTCGGAGGCGTTCGAGGCGGGGCCGGAAAAGGTCTTTGCAGGCCATCTTCCGGTCCGCGGGGACGACGGGTACCGCCGCGTGCTCTACACGGTCAAAGTCAACCGGAAACAGTACGTCTATATCGCGGAGAATCAGTGGTACGGCGGCGGCGATCCCGACTCCACCATACCAAGCGCGAATACCGCGGACTACATCGCCCGGTACTACCGGGCGCCGCCGCCGGGCACTGCCGACTACGTCAGCTTTCCCTCCGGCGCCATGGAAGTAAAAGCGGCTTGGCGACGGCTGACCAAAGCCGAGCGGTCAAGTGGACGGTTCCGCATCGCGCAGGTGCGGTCCTATCGGTGGCAGCAGCCGAAGCGACCGTACGCCGGATCTGCCGGCAGCAGGCTGCATCCATGTTACGTGGACGAGGTCATGGGCCTCATTGGCCTGCATATCAAGGTGAAGACGCCGTCAGCGCCGTATTATGTCTGGTCCACCTTTGAGCAGGCGGACAATCTTCGCGACGCGGCTGGCCGCCCGGTCGAGGACGTGAACGGCCGGATGATCGGGCGCTCCGACGGTGGTCCGGCTACCGAACCCCTCATCGTCTCGCGGAACGCCCGGCCGGCAGCGCCTGAAAGCCCGGACTCGATCCAAGGACTGTCGCCCGCCGAGGCCCACAGCAAGCCAGGGAAGCGCCTCTACTACGCCAACCCTCCCGGCTCACCGACGCCGCAAGGGGTTGTCGCCGTCAACCGGCGCGATCACGCCATTCCGGGCCCGGTGATCGAAGCCAACGCCTGCGCGCATCGCGCGCTGCAGCGCCATGCCGAGGCCCGTCGCATCCGATCGTCACCCTGGGCATACTACAAGCTGGTTAGCGTCCAGTGGCGGCCCGCCGACAAACCGCATCCCGGAACGGACGTCCAGGGCGACAGCGGGACTTCGGATGAGGTGCTTCGCTATCCTGCGGTCTACTACATGGCCAACATCGCTATCGAGACGAGCCATCGCCTGCAGGTGTGGAGCGGCCAGATCCAGCGCCCGCTTCCGCCACCCTATGCGGTAACGCCCGTCAATAATCTCATCACCGATTTCAATCCTGACGGAACGCCAGCCAAGAACGTTCAGTTCGATGGCAACGCGCCCGATGGCCGCATTCCTGGCTACAACATGGGCGGGTGCATGGGTTGTCACGGCCAGATGCAGCGCGCCGGTTTCGACTTCAGCTTCATTCTCAGACGGGGGCGCGTCCGTACGCCCGAAGTGGACGAGCCGCAACGCGCGAGCCTGCAGGAAATGCTGGCGGGACGGGAACGTCGCGACGGGTCGGGAAGCGCGCATTCCACGACGCTCCCGTGACGCTTCGAAAAAGCCGGACAGGCAGGGAGGCCGGACATGTCCACGATGCTTCATAAGCACAGCCAGACTGGTCCGCAGGAAGGCGCAGGGAGCCTGAAGCGTTTTACGCGCCACCGCGGTCCCGTCACTTGTGTTGCCGGCATCCCAGGACGTGCAGCGGCCGTGACGTCCGGCTACGACTCGGCCGTCGGCTACGTCGATCTCGCCGCGGGACGCATTGAGCTTCTCGGCTATCATCGCCACCTCGTCAATCGCATCGTTGTGAACGAAGCAGGCAGTCTCGCCGCCTCCTGCTCGTCGGATTACAGCATCGGCATCTGGGATCTTCGGACGCGGATGCTGCGGCGCTGGCTGCTCGGTCACTGGGACGACGTCGAGGACTTCACCTTCGTCGATGACACGACCGGCGTTTCGGCGTCCCGTGACTGTCGGCTGCTGGTCTGGAATCTCTCCACCGGTGCCGTCGCGCAGTGTCTTGATGGGCATGAACGCGACGCCCTTGCGGTCACTTATTCCAAGGGCAAGGTCTACTCCTCCGGCGACGACATGACCCTGCGACAGTGGGATCTTGCAACGGGGTCGTTGCTCCGTACCTGGGGCCCGTTCGAGGAGGAAGCTGACACGTGCGCTATCGATAGCCGACATGACCGCGTCGTCCTCGGCGCCGACGACGGGCGGATCCGTGTATTTGACAGCCGCTCTGGCGCGCCCACCGCGGACATTCCGGCGCATGCCTCCGGCATTAAGAAGGTCGCGGTATCGCCGATGAACGGCGACATACTGTCGGCGGGCTACGACCAGAAGGTCTTGATCTGGGACGCGAACAGTCTCGCGTGCAAGGTGCAGCTGGAACGGCACCCGGCAACCTGGGAGCGATCCTTCAATTGGAGTCCGGACGGGACCGCCATCTTCGCCGGCACATTCGATGGCACCGTGATCGTCTGGGATGCGGAGACCGGGCGGCAGCGCTCCGAAATTGGATGCCGGACGCCGGTTGACGGCAATGCCTGCCTGAATGATGTCTCGGCGAACGCGGACGGCGATATGGTAACAGTGAGCGACGACGGGCATGTCCGGACTGCGCGCCTGAACCCCCACGAGGCAGCTTGGACCGACGACCGTTGGCCGGATGGCGGCCGGATCCTCATGAACGCCGTGACGTTTGACGAGCTATCCGGCCGCGTGATTGCTGGGGCCCATGACCAAAAGCTGCACATCTATCGCAAGGACGGGTGCCGGCTGGCCGACGAATGCGTGGTAAGGCTCGATGAGGGCCCTGTGAATTGCGTTCGCGTCGCACAAGAGGCGGCGTATGCGGGGGAGATCTTCGCCGCCTGCTACAGCGGAGCGATCCTGCGGGTGAACGCGAGCGGGAAGATTTGCGGGCGGATCGATGTGCACAAGGGCGCCGTAAAAGCGTTGCGTCTGCATCCGCACAAGCCGCTCGGCGTGAGTTGCGGCGCCGACGGCCTTCTTCTCGCCTGGGATTTCGGCGGGAACCTGCTGGCGCGGCTGCATGGACATACTGCCATCGTCGATGACGTCGACCTGGATCCGACCGGAACACGCGTTGCCAGCACGTCGCGCGACTTCACGTTGAAGGTGTACGACCTGGAGCGCGAGCGGTGCCTTTACTCCATCCGCCTAGGTCACCAGTCGCCGAAATCTATCCTGTTCTGGAACCCAGATACGGTGCTCATCGGCAACTACTGGGGATACGTGCTGCGGGTCGATCTGCGCAGCGAACGGGTGGTCCGGCAGCGGGTGGCCGACAACGGCATCAGCGCGCTGGGTCGATGCGCGGGTCACGTTGTCGCGGTGTCCTACGATGGAACGGCAAGCCTCGTCGCGCCCGATGATTTGCGGATCGTGCGTCGCCTCCGGATCATGGTCCAGAAGCCGGCGATGGCCGCGAGCCTACATCCTGCGTCAGACCCTGCGATCACCGAGCCCGCCTCGGGCTGACGATGGGCCTTTCCGTCGCATGATACGGTTCGTCGTCCTGGCGGCGCCGCGGACCGGCAGCAACTGGCTGTGCAGCCTCCTGGATTCGCACCCGTCGGTCCTTTGTCATCACGAGATCTTCAACCCCGAGGGAATCCACACCGCCATCTCGACCCGCACCCGGGATCTCGGGTTCGGGACCGTGGCTGAACGCGATCTGGATCCGCTGAGCGCGCTCGAACGCGTCTGGCGGTGCCGCCTCGGCAATCGGGCGGTCGGGTTCAAGCTCAACCGAGGACAAAGCACGGTGGTGTTTCGCCGGGTCCTGGCAAATGCAGAGGTGCGAAAGATCGTGATTCGCCGCTCGAACAGAGTCAGAACCTACGTCTCCGAAACCTTGGCGGAGCGCACCGGGGAGTGGGAAAGCTATGAGTGGATCAAGACCAGCGACACGCGGACGACCGTGTGGGTAGACCCCGATCAGTTGCAGCGTCACGTTTCGATGAACTGCCGCTACTATGACGAGATCGATAAGGCCCTCGCCGCTTCGCGCGCGCCTGCTTTGCATGTTCGCTATGAGGACCTGGGCCAACAGCAGGTCCGCCAGCGCATGCTGCAGTTCCTCGATGTTGCACCGGATGTCAGCCTGCGGCCCGGCACGCGCAGACAAAACCCCGCACCTCTCAAGGTGCTGATCGAAAATTTCAAGGATTTGCACCACGCCCTGCAAGGCTCGGACCTGCAGCGCGATCTCCTCGACGAAGGTGAGGATGCCGATAGGCGCGAGGCCGGAGGATGACTGAGCGCGGATCGTATAGCGGACCGGCTTATTGGGATGATTATCACCATGCCAGCGCGTCCTGCGCTGGCACCCGCCGGACCGGCGCGCGCATATGGCTGGAATGCTTTCTGGGGACGCTGCAAGAGCACCGGTCGCAACGCATCCTGGATTTGGGCTGCGGTTCCGGGGCGGATGCCATCGCGCTCGCCCGACGAGGATATGAGACGACGGGCGTCGACATCTCCCCGGTGGCCCTCGATCTTGCACGACAGGCGCAGGACGCGGCGCTGCCAGTTGAGTTTGTCCAGCACGATGTGGCCGATCCTTTGCCATTTGCGGACGCGCGTTACGACGCCGTGGTCAGCAATCTGACGCTGCATATGTTTCCGGCTTCGCTTGCGCACGCCATCGTCGCCGAGGTGGCGCGCTGCCTGCGGCCGGGCGGATTGCTCCTCTTTCACGTAAACTCGATCGAGGACATCCCCTTTCGGATCGCGCAGCAGCAGCCCGCGGTCCGTCTCGGCCCGGGGTTTTATCGGCTTGGCAAAGGCCAGACCATGCGCTTCTTCAGCGAGGATTGCTGCCGCGAACTGGTCTCCGGCTGGACATTGCATCGGCTGGAGCACGTCGTCTCGCGGCGACCGGATGGCGCAATCCAGAAATGTGCCTGGCGGTGCATTGCCGGAAAGAATTAGAAGCGGAGCCGCTTTTGTGGATCGCCGTTCGTTATTGCGCGGCAAGCCGCGCACGGATGCCGGCTTCGAAAGCTGCCGAGAGGCGTTCAATAGCGATGCGTCTCTGGTCCGGCCGCCACTTCATCTTGTTGAGGATGCCGAAGCCGCCCGGCGTCTTGTTGGCATCGAGGATGTAGATGCGACCGTCGTCATTGGCACGCAGGATGTCCAGCTCGCCGAAATCAAGCCCTATTCGTCGACAGAATTCTCGGATCCCGGCCACTTCGTCCGGGCTGAAAACGTCGCTTGCCGACGCAACCTCCAGGGCAACCTTTCTGGTCTTGATCGTATCGCGCGGAACAGTTTTTTCCTGAATATAGATAACGGGTAACTCATCGCAGATGACCGGAACCCGATACTCGATCATGCAGCCGTCGCGCGACGAGTCGATGAAACGTTGGTAAACGAACTGCGCATCGAGATGTGGGATCGGGCACTGAACGATTGCGCCGCCGCGGGCGTTCTCGTCGTATTTCTTGACACAGGGTCGATCATAGGCAGTGGGATCGATGAACGTAGAATATCCGAAAACGGTCTGGAAGACGCTCTCGACAAGCCTCTTGCTGATGTCTTTACAGCGCAGATTCAGCACCGGCTTTCTGCGCGCGATTTGTTCGAGGAGCGGCTGATCATAGAGCCACGTCCGATCCTGCCAGGCAATAGCGAAATCGAAATCGCCACTGGCGTCCAGGGTCGCGAAGTATCCCAGACGCATGAAGATTGCTACGATGGTATAGAATTCCGCATGTGGATAACCGGGGCTGAATAATGCAATCACTGGGACCATCGATGACAGCGCGTGGCCGCTCGCCGCTTATCTGCGAGCGACACAGGCGTTCAGGCGCTTGATGAGCATAAAGCCGGAACCACCCTACTGCCTCGTCACGATTACAGACGAGGAGTTCAGTATCGCTACGGAAGTTCTGCTCTACAGCTTTCTTAAATTCAACTCCTGGTTCCAGGGCGATCTGATCGTCGTGGAAGACGGCTTGCCGGGCCACGCACGGGACTCGCTCGCGCGGCTCGGGTCGGTGCAGTTTTGCGCGCCGGACCGTCGTCTGCAACAGCAGATTGCAGCTTTATGTGCACGCGTGCCGAAGCTGAAGAACGTCTACAAGCGTTTCTACTCTTTCGAGGTCTTTCGCATGACCGGCTACCGACGCGCGGTCTATGTCGACAGCGATGTCTACTGCGCTGGTCCTGTCGATGCGCTTTTTACCAGTTCGGAACCGCTGCTTGCCTGTCCGGACGGGTTCACCTACGGCGACCGGATTATGGGCGTGCTGTCGGACGCCAGGAACGGACCGCCAGCGCCGCAGGTGCGCTACGGGCGCCGGTTCGGAAGATCATTCAACGCCGGCGTGCTCAGCGTTGGCCCACCCCTGCTTGGCGAGGAAAGCTACGCGGCGCTCCTGCGGATGCTGAGCTTTGAAACCTGGCAGGCGCTCGGGCCGTCTAAATTTACCGATCAGATGGCCCTTAATATAGTCTTCGAAGATCGCTTCTCCCCACTCGCCGCAATTTACAATTACATGATATTCATCGAGGAATACCAGAAATCGTGCGAGGGCATCTGCTCGGCCGACGCAAGGCTTGTGCATTTTGCAGGGCCTCTCAAGCCCTGGAACGAATACGATCCGGTGGCGCTGCTAGAGCAAGCGCCGCAGTTCGCCAGGTTCATCGATGTCTGGCGGGAGCTGCTTCGGGAGGTCCGCGCCACGCGAAGCCTTGCCGAGCTCTCCTCGACGTATCACCGGCAAAAGGACTGGATCGAGACGTTCAATCGCAATCCTTTGCTGCCCAAGGGCCGGCTTTATTAGCGAGCATCGGCGGGATGAGCGAGCATCCGGAGCCGGGCTCGCGGCCGTGCCCGTCACTCTTCGAAGAAGGCGGCCCAGCGACTGCCGGCGAAGTGTCGCTTGAGATCCCAGTAGTTGACGATCGCTTGCGAGAGCGAGCGGCGCTCCAGCTTTCCCACGGCTGCGGTCAAGGGGACAGCGGGAAGGCCGAGAAACTGCTGCACCGTGCGGCAGGTGCCGGCGAAATCCCGGCACAGACCTTCATAGCTAACCGCACAGACGGCGTGTCGCGGGAAGCGTCGCGGCACCTGCCCGTGCAGCCGCTCGGTCTCCATGAAATCCAGCTCAAGCCGCGTTTGGTCCAGAGCCACCGGATTGCGACATGCCCCGATCGGGGCATTTGCCGCGGGCGGCATGAGGTGCGACACCGACCCGACCCGGTCCGGGTCCCAGGCATGCCATACCTGTGATCGGCGCGCCACGACGTGAGAAAGATGCCGTCTGAGCGCGTTCTGGCGGCGCAGATGGATCACGCGGAGGTTTTCCATGTTCGACAGCCGCGTCCAGACATCGCCCCACATCGGGTTTTCGCGGATACCGGGGAAGGCACGCAGGCCCCAGGGATGGTACACCTGCAGGGCCAGGCCGACGCAGGCAACGGTGTCTGGGAACGGCCGGTAGACCCAGTCACGAAGCACTTCCGCCGTTGGCGTCGTCAGCGGATAAGGCAGCTGCCGATTGTCAGAGTTGAAGACCTCCGTCTGGCAGACTATCGCGGGATGCGATTCGAGTGCAGTGCGCAACAGATGCGTCCCAGAGCGCAGATGGGATACGAGAACGAACTTCTGGTAGCCCAAGCGCTCCATATCCATTTCGCTGTGTGCGTCGCAGCCAACCGGCTCTAGAATACCTGAAGGGCCAGACAGGAGGCCGGTTTTTCTTCCGAGGACGCGGATGAGCACGCCGAAGCTGATCCTTGGGCTGCTGGACACGTCCCGGCAGATCGCAGATCCGTCCCTTGCCGGCCGTCTTCGAGAACTGACGATTGCCTGGTCGCGGTTCAAGTATTTCGGCAGCATCGTTGAAGACGAATCGGTCGATGCCATCCTTGCGACAGCGATGCGGCGGCACACCGACTACTGTCTGATCCAGGCGCACGGGCACATCCTCGATGAGATATGGCACCCGGACGGCGGAGAGACGGTCGACGTCCTGACCGCCCTGCAACGCTGGATTGCAACGCACAACTTCCTGGTCACCGGCCAGATCATCGGCGGCGACGGTGACGCATATGGCCTGAGTTGCCGCTTTCTCCTGGTCGATCTCAAACGCTATCGCGAACTCGGCTGCCCGTTGTTCTCCGCGCCATTTGCAGGTATGCGGCGGGTGGCGAGGGCCCGGCACGTCGCCCCGGACAGCGGGGAGGTTCAGCGCCTCGAGCCGACCGGGGAAACAGCCGGCATCGCGCGGGACGTGTCCGGATGGTCATTTGTCGATGCGAGCCTTTCTGCGGGCCTGCCCGTGTATGCGTTCCCTTCCAGCGTGACCGCTGCCGCCGTTGAACTCGACGCCGGTGCTGCGCCGCTCGCCGCCGTTCGCCGCCTTCTCTTGCCGCACCTGCCCGATCCTCTAGTCGATGCCGCGTGCGGCACGCCGGATGAGCGGGCCACGCACTTCCTTCAGCGCGTCCGCAATCTCACCGCAAGTCTGCCACGCGGGGTTTTCGTCTGGAACATCGAAGGCTACGGCGATATTGAAAAGCCGCCTGCGGGATTTGCGCCGCCGATCCGCGCGCTCTACACCGTTGCCGCCGGCTTCAAGCCAAACCGTATCCTGGAAACGCATGGCTTCGATGCGAACACGCGGATGGTCATCTTCGACTACAGCCGTCCGGGGATTGCATTCCGGCGTCTGTTGCACGAAAAATGGGATGGCGTGAACTATCCTGACTTCCTGCGGTTTCTGTTCAACGAGCTTCCGCCAAGTGTCGCCCACTACGTGCTGTGGGAAGGCGCCACTCCGGAGACGGTAGACTGGTCCGATATTGAGGCCCGGTGGCAGGCCGAGTTGGGGGCGTGGGGTGGTGCGCAGTCTTTGCGCAAGCACTGGCGCCGCTTCCGCGACATGAGCGTGGAATACGTATGCTGCGATCTTCTCACCAAACCGGCGCCATTGCTCGAGCGCGTGGGCGACGACCGCGCCGCCGTGATCTGGTGGAGCAACGCCTTTTTTTCGGTTCACAGCAATTGGTTGTACACGGCTGCGTATAGGCGCGCGCAGTACCGGAATTTCATCGACGCGCTTGCCGACCGCGCGCCCGATCTGTTTCTCTACGGCGCCGACTGCAACAACATCAGCGTCAATTTCGTTCAGGCCCGAGCGTACCGAGACTGGTACAGCCAAGCCGGGGGCAACGAACTCGAACCCGGCAAGTGGCACCGCCACGAGATTCGGTTCTGAGAAGGTGTGAGCTTCGGCGAAAGAGGCACAGGTCACAGCCCGCAGCCACAACTCGATGAGCCGGAGAACGCGGGGATCGGCACGCCAGCATCCGCCGCAGCCACTTGGGGTCTGCCTTAGTCGAAGAAGCCGCGGATGTCGGCATCGAACACCCAGGTCACGCGCTGGCTCATGATCGCCGTGTGCAGGGCATCCCGCGGGCTACTCGTCGCTGAAGGCCACGGCCTCCCGCGCCGCTTGCAGGCGCGGTGGTCCCCACTGCTTGATCGGTGGCAGCGCCCGGCCGGCGACCACGTCGAGGCCGGTGCCGGGCTGGATCATCTCGATGCGTCCCGCCGCCGTATCGATGGTGATGCCGGTACCCGACAGCAGGGCGACCGCCAGAAGTTCGGGGGACGCATCGCCCCACACCTCGGTGCCGCGAATGCCGAGCGTCGCCGCCGGGGTGGTGACGACCATCCGGTCGGGCCCCAGCCTGGCGATGGCGCCGGAGGCACCGAGGAACACGCGCTCGATGACGTTCATCAGCGCCTAGCCGGTGGTGGCGTCGCCGCTCCACGTCTCGATGGTGATGGTGCTGGTGCTGCCGAGGGTGACGATGGCCCCGTCGTTCATCCGCAGCCGGCTGTCGGCGCCGGTGGCGATGCGGTCGCCGACGAGGATGGTCGAGCCGTTCTGCAACGGCCGGCTGAAGCCGGTCGTGGCGGTGGCGACCGCCGATCCCTGCAGCTTGGCGACGCTGCCGGCGAGATCGACGGCTCCGGCGGGCGCGGCGATCAGCACGACGACGAAACACAGCAGCAGAACCCTTGCGGTTGCCATCGGTGATGTTCCCCTGTCGCAGGTCCCCGTTGATCCGGTTGCGCCTTGGTCAGACGGCGCGGGAGTGTCGCGGCTGCAGATAGGCGTCGAAGATTGCCGCCACCACCCGTACAAACGGGCGTCCCGCGTCGGTGACGGTGAGCCGGCCGGCATCGAGCCGCACCAGTCCGTCCACCGCCAGCGGCGCCAGCCGCGCCCGCTCCGCGGCCAGCGTGGCCGGGGGGAAGCCGTAGGCGTCGCAGACGGCAGCGACATCGACGCTGAGCGTGCACGCAATCCGCAGCCCAGACGTCGAGCGGCGCATCTGGCTCGAGACTGTAGCAAATCGAGAGCCGGCCGCAATCCGCAGCCTAACAAGTTCGAACTGCGTCCCGCCGCTTGCCCTTCACCATGCAGACCACGCCGTAGTGCAGCTCGGCTCACTGATCGCCGTCAGGTAGATGTCTGCTCCGCCCTGGGCGGCAAGCCAGGCTTCGACTCTGGGCTCGGGCTGCGGGCGCAGCAGCTCCGAGACGACGTTGGTGTCGAGGATGATCATCGTGCCGGTCACGCGAAGCGGGGCGGCTCGCGCATCGGCTCACGCGGCCGAAGTTCGAGCTCGACGCCGCCCAGGGGCGCGACACGGGCGCGGATCGCGGCAGCGATATTGGTGGGCGGGGCGGGTTCACCGACTTCCTTACGGAGGATATCCCGCGCTTCCTCTTCCATCGAGCGCCCATGCTCGGCCGCCCGAATGCGCAGGCGGCGCTTCAACGCCTCGTCGAGATTGCGGGTCGTGATGCTGGCCATGATGCGCTCCCTTCAGGCCAAACTCTTCTGCGACGATTGCGCCGCAATTTACAGCGGATCACCATCGCCCTTCCACGTCTTCGACGAGCCCGCGCAGGGACCGGATGAGCGCCGCCCAGAGCGCGGTCTCGCAGGCGGTAGCCCACAAGGCGAAGTCGGCCATGCGCGGCAGCTTCGGCAGATGCGTGTCGGGAAGACGCTTCAGGCCCTCCACCACCGCGTCCAGCAGCACGCCGAGGATGCGCGGGCGCTCGGCCTCGAACGCGGCCCATAATTCCGCCTCGGGGCGGCGGCGCTCCTCGGGGATCGGCTCCAGCGTCAGGAATACGGCCCGATCGGCGAGGTCGGGGCGGGTGACGATGTCTTCGATGCCATTGAGGATCACCGGACGGGCGGCATCGAACAGCACCTCGTCCATGTCGCTGTAGAGCCGGCGCACGGCGAAGCCGCCGCCGGTGGCGAGCCGGCACAGCGTGTCGGAGATCCA
>JAEULG010000238.1 GCA_016793875.1 Rhodospirillales bacterium
AGACGGTGGAGAGGGGCTCATCAGGCGCTCATCCCCGGCGGCAGCGCAAGTTCGATTTTGGCGTTCATCGTCGTCGGTCCTCAGTGTCTCGATGCTGTCAGGAAGTCGCCGACGATGTCGTCGTCGCTGGCTCCCGCGGCGAGAAGGAGTTTGATCGGCGATGGCCATCGCCGGGGCTCCCATGTGGCGCGGACACAAAAATGGTAGCGCCCGCTGCGTTCCTGCACGCGCCATGCTTGCTTTATAGCAACACATTGTGTGCTTTTAAGGTAACGTATGACTACCCCAAATGAGGGTCGCAGGAAAAGGTGCGCCGGGGTGCGCCGGGGTGCGCCAAGAGGTGCGCGGGGTGCGCGTTGGTAATAACCGATCGCAGGTACCCGCACCGACGCGCACCGACCTCTAAGGAGTCGGTGCGCGGGTGCGCCGGCGTCGGTGACCCGACTAAAGTGCGCGGAGGTCTGTCGGCTGGTCACGTCTGTGTCCCTTGCGCCACAAGCCACCACCAGCCATTGGCTGATGCGGCGTACCCCGCTGCTTCGATGGCATCGCGTGCATCGCGGAACGCCTTCGACCGGGTATCCCGTTCACGCTTACTGTTCTCGTCTTCCAGCTGGCGCTTGGCGTAGTAACGGTGCCGCCACGTGTCTTCGCGCACGCCGCGCGCCTCGATCGTCGGGACGCCTGGGCCGGGTGGTACGGGCTCGCCTTCCTGATCGATTGCGAGGACAAGGGACTGCATCACTACCCGCTGGGCGTCGGTAAGTCTGCGCGGCCGGGCTGTCTTCTGGCGTTCCGGCTGGCATGTGGTCCATACGCCGGCCTCCCAGGTGGCGAGGAACGGCTCGTGTTCGCGGTCGCCGCGCAGCTTCTTGCACGATACCAGCAGTTCCGGACCAACCGCCCCATCTGGGCGCTCGAGGTGCAGATGCGCCGTCATCTGCCACGTGAGACGACTGTCGCCGTAGGGTCGGCTCCGGTCATTTCCCGTATGGTGCATCAGGACACTGGCGATGTTCCGGCGGGACAGGCCGTCCCGAAGGAACGGCACAACCGCCTCGTGCGCCTGCCCCGCACCGCTCCTGTCGCCACCGCCCAGGATGGAACCAGCGCAGGCGGAATACAGGTTGTCGACGATCACGACGTCGGGGCGATATGACTCGACGATCGCGAGCAACTGCTGCTGCCCCTCGTCGGAGTCCAGCGATCGTAGCCCGTCGTCTCCCAGTTCAGCATCGTCGCAGCAAACAATCGCGAGCCTTTCCCGTGGCACGGCGAGATAGCTAGCCCGTTCTTGCATCGTCTCTCGGCCGACCTCGTAGTCGAGGTACAGCACCCGCCCGCCAATGCCGGCCGGGTAGATCATGAAGTTGGAGGCGGTGCAGATTGCCTCGGCGAGGCCCATGGCGAACAAGGTCTTGCCGACGCCTGTCGCGCCGCTGATGAACATGCGATCGCTGCGGCGCAGGAGTTTCCCGCCCAGGAACGATGGCCTGGGAGGTATTGGCACCAGCAGGCGACTCTCGATCCAGAACGGCAGCCGAAACGGAACCACCTCGCATGAGGCGCGCCCAAGGAGCACGTCATTGACGTCAACACCCATCCCGGAGGTCCCTGCAGCGCAAGGTGTTGACGGCGATGCCGCGTCCCTGCGCTTTCGCCGCTAACTTTGCGGTGGCGCCCCGGCCGGCCGGATCTGCATCCTCGCAGATAAACATTCGCCTGACGGCGACGGGTGGCTCGAAGCTGGCAAGCCCACCGGCGGTAAAGCAGGCGACCGGTGTCAGGCCGTAGGGTTCCGGCGGCACATTCGCCCCCGGCCGCGGCTTCTTGTCGTCCGGGACGTCGCTGCAGCCCCACAGCGGCAGGCTCGCGCCGCCCAATTCCGACGCTGAGAGCACGGTTTCCACCCCTTCACCGACGATGATGCCGTCGGCATCCCGGCGTCCGAACCAAGCGATGCCGGCGTTCCCGAGCATCATCCGGGCAGGCTCTACTGGCGCTTTCCCTACCGAGTTCGGGGTTGCCTCGCCGTCGAGGTACGTTCGATGGGCCCCGCTGAAATTTCCCGCTGGATCGTCCATGCGCACAACCATGGCAGGCCAGCGGCCGATCTCGCGGCCGTGTTGCCGGTAAGGAAGCGCCGGGTGATGGCGGATCATCGACGGGATGGCGAAGCGGATACCGCGGGCGGCAAGCCAAAGGTCCACGACGCTTCCGGCCGCCGGACGCGTCTCGCGCCAAATGGAGCGCGCCGCGTTGCGCCGCCGCTGGTCGCCGACATCGTCGTGCCCATGCGGTGCCGGTGCAGACGGTAGTATGGGCGTGCGCAGCACGGGCCCTGTGCGCGCGGGCACGGCGCGCGGCTTGCGCATGCCGGCGCGCAAACCAGAGCGCAGCGTACCGCTTGCCTCCACACGATCGAGGCCAGCATCGAGCGCAGCCTGCATGAGCCGCTGCTCAACATCCCCTTGCTGGAGATGCCCGGAGGCGATCAGGCCGCCGAGAGCATACGCGGCGCGATTCAGGAGGGCGTTCCGCCCGCCCTGTGCCGCGGCGGTCACCGCTTTGAGCTCGCGCGTTAACGCGCGCTCAGCATAGTGAACGCCGTCGTCGCGCATCGTCAGGCCTGCTCAGTGAGTGACGCGACCCACTCGCGTAGTGAATCGAGCACGATCATTCGCCTACGCCCGATCTTCACGGCAGTAAACGCGTTCTGATCCAGCAGCTCGTAGATTGTGGTCCGCCCGAGGCCGGTGATGCCCACAGCTTCAGGGATAGAAACCAGCATGCGCTCGCAATGATTGCGATCTGTCATTTCGCACAACCTTTGATTTTAAGGCATAAAAAAAGCCGCTGCCCCCGGCGGGGGCTAAGCAGCTTTGGCGGTCGAGGCTTCTACGCTTGGGGCATGAAAAAACCCGCCTCGGTTGGGCGGGTTACACTCCAGGCGCAGTTAGGGCCTGTTGGTTTATACGCGCAATTCACGCCCGGACGCAAGCGCTTTATCGCGGGAACCGAGAGACGAAGACAGCCGGCGGGCGGAAGGTGGCCGCAGCGGCCGGCTACGCAAGATGTCGTACTGCCGAGTCATGGTTGAAGCGCCGCCACGTTGCTCTTTTCGGTGATCCTCAACTCACCGAGTGTCGCGCGGATCGTGTCCGCTACATAGGACGGCGCGAGGTGGCCGTAGTGCCTCTCTACCATGCGCGTGTCAGTATGCCCCAGCTGCGTCGCCACCACCGGCAACGGAGCTCCGCGCATGACCAGACGCGACGCGTAGGTGTGGCGCAAAATGTGGAACGAGATGGCCGGCGCAATGCGTGCCGCCTCACATGCCTCGCCCAGCGGCCGCTGCTGGTGCGACTTGCCCCACGGCATCCCGTCCGCTCTAGGCAGAAGCAGCGCACCAGATACCTTCCCAGCGGCGCACGAGGCAAAGAACTCCCTGCCCTCGG